>CAZKEX010000032.1:0-22293 GCA_964551895.1 uncultured Caldilineaceae bacterium
GTGATGGATTCCAACTTTGACCCCGGCGGGCCGCTGCACAACTATATGTTGACCAGTGGTCCGCTCAAGGGTGATGAACCCATGATCGTGCCCTTTGTGGATGCGGACGGCACGGATGTGATCGACTTTGGCTACGCGCCCACGGGGATCGCCCTGGTCAAGCGGGCGGGTTCCGCCCCAAATGGCGGGGTACACTATATCCCCCTGGCCGGTGCAAATGTTACCTTTACCTATGTCTATACCAACACCGGGTTGACCGAACTGATCAACGTTGAGATCACGGACGACAACGGCACCCCGGCAGATACAGGGGATGATTTCCAGGTCTGTACTGTGGCCAAGCTGATCGCCGGCGCCAGTGGCACCTGTACGGCGGCCAACCGCCCCATCTCGGCCAATCATACCAACATTGCCACCATCGTGGGCACCCCCACGGTGAATTTTGAGCTGGGTAAAGAGGTCAGCGCCACGGATAACGCTGTGGTGGCCCTTTTCGCCTCGGTGGGTGACCGGGTATGGAACGATACAAATAGCAACGGCAGCCAGGACACAGGTGAACTGGGCGTTCCTGGGGTGACGGTTGAACTCTTCAACGGTGCCGGACAGTCCCAGGGCATCACCACGACCAACGCCAGCGGCAACTATCGCTTCGACAACTTGCCCGCGGGCCAGTACAAGGTGAAATTCTTCCTCCCTGCCGGGTATCAGTTTAGCCCCATGGACAATGTGGCCGACGATACCAAGGACAGTGATGCCAACCCCGCCAACGGCGAGACGGCCATCTTCACCCTGCAGGCCGGTGATGTGCAGTTGCAATGGGATGCAGGCATTTTCAACAATGCGGGCATCGGCGACCGGGTGTGGGAAGATATGAACGCCAACGGCATCCAGGACGACGGAGAGCCGGGCATCGATAATGTGACCGTTCGTCTCTTTAGTGGAGCCGGAGTGGAATTGGATTCCACAACCACCGTCGGCGGTATCTATCGCTTCGGCAACCTGGTGGGCGGCGACTACTATCTGGTTTTTGATGCCCCGGGCGGCTATAGCTTTACCATCCCCAATGTGCCCGGCGATGACACCAAAGACAGCGATTTCGACCCGGCTCTGGGGCGCACGGCCATCTTTAACCTGCCTGCTGGCCAGTCGAACATCACCCTGGACGCCGGTCTCTACCGTCCGGCCAGTCTGGGCGACCGGGTGTGGCAGGACCTGGACGCCAATGGCATCCAGGACAGCGGGGAGCCGAACATCCCTGGGGTAACTGTTGAACTGTATAACAGCGTCAACGCCAAGATCGATACCAAGGTCACCAACGGCTCCGGTATCTATGGTTTCACCGGCCTCACCCCCGGCCAATATGATGTGAAATTTGTGCAACCGTCCGGCTATCTGCCCACCCTGCAAAATCAGGGCGGCGACGATGCCTTGGACAGCGACGCCAGCCCCACCACCGGGCGCACAGGGTTGATCACCCTGGTCTCCGGCCAGGAGGACCTGACCTGGGATGGGGGCTTCTATGTGCCAGGGGCCATCAATGTGGTCAAGACGGCCAATCCCACCACGATTGTCAGCGGCCAACTGGTGACCTATACCTATGTGATCACCAACAGCGGCGGTCTGCCCATCCAGAATGTGACCGTCACCGACGACAAATGTAGCCCGGTTTCCGCCCGTGTTTCGGGGGACAGCAACAGCGACGACCGGTTGGACCCCAGCGAAAGCTGGCTCTATCGCTGTTCGACGACTTTGACCCAGACCACGACCAACACCGTCACGGCGGCCGGCACGGATCTGGCCGCCAACCCGGTCGAGGACACGGACACGGCAGTGGTGACTGTGGTG
Organism: uncultured Caldilineaceae bacterium; assembly: GCA_964551895.1. GTDB lineage: Bacteria > Chloroflexota > Anaerolineae > Caldilineales > Caldilineaceae > JAGNDO01. The sequence continues at coordinate 1,846 of CAZKEX010000032.1, forward strand.
ACGCCCGCCATCAATGTGGTGAAGACGGCCAACCCCACGGTGATCCTGGCCAACCAGAATGTGGCCTATACCTTCGTGGTAACCAATCCGGGCAATGTGCCCCTCTCCTCGGTGACGGTGGGCGACAACAAGTGTGCCAATGTGGTCTATCAGGGTGGGGATGCCAACACCAACAGTGTGTTGGAAACCACCGAGACGTGGACCTATGCCTGTACCCAGGCCCTGAGCGTGACCACGACCAATATCGTGACCGCATCAGGCCAGCCGGCCAGCCCGGCCGGGGTCCCCCTGCCCGGCATCGGACGGGTCCAAGACACGGACACGGTCACGGTGACGGTGATTGCCCCGGCCATCGCCATCGTCAAGACTGTGGCCCCGGCCACGGTCTATGCCAACGGCACCGTGACCTATACCTTCCGGGTTTCCAACACGGGCAATGTCACCTTGGGTACCGTGGCTGTCGCAGACAACCGATGTTCCCCCCTGACCCGAACGGGCGGGGATACCAACAGCAATAACCGACTTGAGGTCGGCGAGATCTGGACCTATACCTGTAGCCGCACCCTGGCCCAGGATACGGTCAACACGGCCACGGTCACCGGGCAGCCGGTGGACGGCAGTGGCGTCCCCATCCCTGGGGTCAACCCGGTCAGCGACCAGGACTCGGCCACGGCCAACGTGATCAACCCGGCCATCCGCATTGTCAAGAGCGCCAGCGCCAGTGTGGTGAACCAGGGTGACTCAGTCACCTATACCTTGGACGTCTCCAACATGGGCGACGATCCCCTGACCAGCGTGACGACCACGGACAACAAGTGTTCGCCCTTGGCTGGGCCGACCCCGGTGGCCCCGGCCAATGGGGACAATATCCTGGAGCCTGGCGAGACCTGGCGCTACACCTGTACCGCCGTTCTCACCCAGGACACCACCAATATCGCCTCCACCCAGGGCATGGACAGCCTGGGCAAGCCCGTCACCGACACGGACGAGATCTTCGTGGACGTGATCACCGCCGGTATTCAGGTCGAGAAGATCGCTAGCGCCCCCCTGGTCTATAGCGGCTCTATGGTCACCTATACCTTCCAGGTGTCCAACACGGGCGTGGATGCTCTGCACAATGTTGTCGTCACCGATGATAAGTGCAGCCCGATCTCTGCCCGACTTTCCGGTGACGCCAACAGCGACAACATGCTGGACAGCGGCGAGATCTGGCTCTATTCCTGCGCCAAAGCCTTGACCCAGACCACGGTGAATGTGGCGACGGTCACTGGGCTGGACCCCCTGAACAATCCCCAGTCCGACCAATCCTCGGCCACGGTGCGGGTGATCAGCCCGGCCATCAACGTGGTGAAGAGTGTGGACAAGACCGTGATCGTCAGCGGCACCCAGGTGATCTACAGCTACCTGGTCACCAATCCGGGCAACGACCCCTTGAGCAGTGTGACGGTGAGCGATGACCGGTGCGCACCGGTCACCGGGGCAACTCCCAACCCTGGGGATGTGGCCAATGTGGGCAAGCTGGACCCCGGCGAGAAGTGGACCTATAGCTGTACCACAGCCCTGACCCAGACCACCCTGAACACGGTCACCGCGGCGGGTGTGGACAGCTTGGGCGGTCCGGTGCAGGACACGGACACGGCCAACGTCACCGTGGTCACCCCTGGCATCTCCATCGTCAAGAGCGTGGACAAGAGCGTGGTCCGCGCCGGCACGGCTGTGGTCTACACCTATGTCGTGAAGAATACGGGTGACGTGCCCCTGGCCAGCTTGAACCTGACCGACGACAAATGTACGCCTCTCGCCCGACAGAGCGGCGACGCCAACAGCAACAATGTCTTGGAGACCACCGAGACTTGGACCTACACCTGCCAATCGACCATCAGCCAGACCACGGTCAACATCGCCGTGGCCACCGGTCAGCCCAGCGATCCTGCCGGGGTTCCCCTGCCAGGGATCAACCCGGTCACGGACCAGGACACGGCCACCGTGCGGGTGATCAACCCTGGGATCAATGTGGTGAAGAGCGCCACCCCCACCACCATCTACACCGGCAATTCTGTTACCTACAACTACTCGGTCAGCAATACGGGCGACAGCACGCTCAACACTGTGGCCATCTCGGATGACAAGTGCAGCCCGGTTGCCTATGTGAGCGGTGATACCAACAACAATCAGCAGATGGAAGTCACCGAGGTGTGGGCCTATCGCTGCACCACCAGTCTGACCGTTGACACCCTCAACACGGTGACGGTCAACGCCAAGGACGAGTCCGGCGGCGATGTGACCGACACGGACACGGCCCAAGTAAATGTGATCAATCCCGGCATCGTTGTGGACAAGCAGACCACGGCCACCGCGGTCTCCTCGGGCACGGTGGTCACCTACACCTACGCCGTCACCAACAGCGGGGACGATCCCCTGTCCAGCGTCACGGTGACAGACGACAAGTGCAGCCCTGTCACCTTTGTCAATGGGGACACCAACAGCAACAGCAGGTTGGATCTGACCGAGGTGTGGAACTACATCTGCGCCACGCCGTTGACCGCCACCACAACCAACATTGCCACGGCCACGGGCAACGACAGCCTGGGCAACCCGGTCAACGACACGGACACAGTGACGGTGCAGGTCTTCGGTCTGGCCACCATCGGTGATCGGGTCTGGCTGGACAGCAATGCCAACGGCATTCAGGATGCCAGCGAGACGAGCGGTGTGGCCGGCGCGTTGGTCACCCTCTATCAAAACAACACCGTGGTGATGACCCAGACCACCCCGGCCAACGGCAGCTATCTCTTCAGCGGTCTGATCCCCGGCGACTATTCCGTGGGCGTCAGCCTGCCTGCCGGGTATCGCTTCAGCCCGCAGGGTCAGGGCGGCGATCCGGCCAAGGATAGCGATGTGAATGTGAATACCGGTCGCATGGCGGTCACCACCCTGGCTTCCGGCGAAACGGACCGCACCTGGGACGCTGGGCTGTACCGGCCCGCCTCTCTGGGCGACCGGGTGTGGGAAGATCGCAACGGCAACGGCATCCAGGACACCGGCGAAGCGGGGCTGGGCGGCGTGACCGTGCTTCTCTACAACAGCGCTGGCGGATTGGTGACTTCGGCCACCACCCAGCCCGATGGCAGCTATCTCTTCGACAACTTGACCCCTGGTACCTATCAGATCCAGGTCACACCGCCCCAATCCTACCTCTTCACCTTGGCCACAGTTGGCTCGGATCGGGCGGTGGACAGCAATGTCAACCCTGGGGACGGCAAGAGCGAAATGGTCACCCTGGTATCCGGCGATGAGAACCGCACCATCGATGCTGGCCTCTATCGTCTGGCCAGCTTGGGCGACCGGGTCTGGGTGGATACCAACCAGGACGGTATTCAGAACAACAACGAAGCTGGCATCAACGGGGTGACGGTCACGCTCTTTAAGGGCAATGGCGCCCAGGTGATGACCAAGACCACCAGCGCTGGTGGGATCTATCTCTTCACCGGGCTGACACCGGGCAGCTACTATGTGCAGGTCCAACTGCTGCCGGACTATATCTTTACCAGCCAATACGCCGGCACCGACCGTGCAGCCGACAGCAATGTGGATCCCACCAACGGTCGCACGGAGACCATCGTTCTCTCCTCTGGAGATGTCAACCTGACCTTGGACGCTGGGTTGGTGGTGGCGGCCCCCCGTATCCAGAGCATCAAGACCGCTGAGTTGGCAGTGGACGATGACAACAACGGCGTGGTCTCCCCAGGGGACACCCTGACCTATCGCATCGTCATCTCCAACATCGGCACGGCCCCGGCGACCAATGTTGGATTTAGTGACGGACTTGATCCCAACACCTCCTTGGTGGTCGGATCGGTCGCCACAGATCGGGGCACGGTGGTTTTGGGCAACAGCGCCGGAAACACCAGCGTCCAGGTGGCCGTGGGCACCCTGTTGCCCACCGAGAGCGCCACCATCGTTCTGCGCACGCGCATCCACAACCCCTTGCCCGCCGGGGTGACCCAGATCGTGAACCAGGGTGTGGTCTCCACCGTGGAACTGCCCGACGAACCGACGGACGACGACGGTCTGGGCGGCGGCACGGGTGATCCCACGGTGGCGCCTGTTCTGCCTCGGGGCTTCCGGCTCTATATGCCATTCCTCTCTGCCCAGCCCCCGGCCGCGCCGACACCGACCCCCAGCCCCACCCCGTCGCCCACCCCGACGCCGGATGGCGGCGGCGGCGGTACAGGCATCCCCTGTGATGCGCCGGGCTGTGCCTTGCCCGACCTGATCCACCCCAAGAGCATGGCGGTGAACGTCTCCAAGAATCTGCTCTATGTGGTCAGCCGGGACAACGATCGTCTGCTCAAGGTCGATCCCCAGACCATGCAGGTGATGAACACGGCCCTGACCGGTGATGAGCCCTGGGGCGTGGTGGTGAACGAAGCCACCAACCTGGTCTACGTGGGCAACTTCGCCAGCGCGGATGTGTGGGTCTACAACGCCGACACCCTGGCCCTGGTCACCAAGATCCGCCTGGGCAATCCGGGCGAGCTTAAACCGGCCTTGATGGAACTGCTGCCCAGCCTGAACATGGTGGCCGTGGTCCTGCATGGCGGCAATGGTGTGGCCCTGATTCAGGGCCTGACCCTGACCCAGATCGTCGGCGCCACGGGTGTGGGTACCTACGGTATTGCCGTGGATGTGGTGAACAACCGCATCTTCGTCAGCAACCGAGATGCCGGCAACACCCGTGTCATCTATCGCACAGAGTTTGGTCAGTGGAAGAACGACGGCTACGAGTTTACGTACAGCGACCGCCGAGTACTCTTCGAGTTGGCCTACAACCCCAACAACAAGCGCCTCTACTCGGTCTACGTCATCAACACCGACTGGTTCGTGGATACCTACTACGAGCGCAGCAACGGCTCCTGGGGCCTACTGGCCACCACACCTGTGGGTCGGGGTGGCGGGGCCAGGGATCCGAATGTGGGCGGCACCGGTTTGGTGGTGAACCTGGTCACCGGCCATGTGTTCAATACCAACTCGGCGGACAACACCGTGACGGTGATGAACGCCAACGGCCAGGTGCTGGCCACCGTGGCTACGGGGGTGGATCCCTTCACCGCCGTGGTCAACCCGGCGACCCAGGTGGTCTTTGTGGGCATGCGTGACGCCCGCGACACGGTCAACCCTGATACCGTCCAGAAGATCATTGACAACTATTGATCTATCCGTGCGCCCATCGACCCGCCTAAGAAACGGGCCGATGGGCGCACGACCAAAACACCCGTACATGGCTCTCAGCCGGAAGCGACCCACAAGTCGCTTCCGGCTGTCCTTTGATGGACCTGTCCACTTGGCGAGGGAAAGTATGGGCAATTAGTCAGGAAGTTGCTGGGGGTTTTGTGCTATACTCAAGGTGATCGTTTACGTCCTCGGCCCCCCGGCCCCTCGGTCCCCAATTCCGGGGGAGGTTGTGGACAGTTCCCCCTCGGATTGGGGGCTATAGCAGGATCCGATTGAAATCAGGAGTTTTCGCGATAGCCGACCCACCCTGAAAGGGATGGGGCTACGACGGCAACGCCCCGTGAAACGGGGCTTTTCCGAGAGAACAAGCCCCGTTTTACGGGGCGTTGCCGTTGTAGCTCTGTGGCTTTCAGCCCAGGGCGGGTGACATAACTCCTTAGTTGCTTGAAAATGGATGGTGCATGATGAATCGTCGAACACAAACTCGCCCAAACGGGGGGCAACCGCCCCTGAGCCGACTGCGCCGCGCGGCGATCTGGATATGGCTACTGACGTTGGCCTGGCCTCTGCCCGCGGCCGCGCAAGCCCCCCTGCCCTCGGCCGCCGAGGTGGCTGCGGCTGTGGCTGCGCAGCCCCAACTCCCCTTGACCCAGGATGCCCCCCTGACCATCACCGGTGTGGATGGCGTATCCTATCCCCTGTTGAATGCCAGCGCCAGCGTCAGCCCGGCCAGCACCCGGGGCGGCAGTGTGGTCACGTATAAGGTGACGGCCAGCAACGCTGGGGATCTGACCGGGAACAGTTTTCGGGTCGGGTTCACCCTGCCCAGCGGCTTCACCTATCGCAACGGCACCAGCACTGTGCGCATCAACCATGTCAAGGTGAGCAGCGCCAACCCGGCCATCAGTGGCCGCACCCTCACCTATGGGCCGTGGAGCTTCCCCACCCGCCGCCAGGACACCCTCTTTGGCATCAACACCTTTGTACAAGAGCGCTGCGACCAGACCTATATCAACTGGCAATTGGACCGATCCAAGGAGATGTTGGGCTGGCACGGCTATGTGAAGCAGCTTATGTCCGGCATCAATCTGAATACCACCACCGCGGAACCGTGCTGGATCGACTTTGTCAACGGCGCCTATGACCGGGGTCTGCAACCTGTGATCCGTCTGCAAGGGGGGCGGGTGGGAGATGTCTGGGAGAAGCCCTATGCCGACGGTCCCGGCAACTATTCCAGCATCGCCGAACGTTTCAAATGGGTGGTGCAAAACCTGCCCCGGCGGGACGGCTTCAAGCTCTATGTGCAGATCTGGAACGAGCCCAACCTGAACTTTGAGTGGGGCGGGGCGGTCAATGCCAAGGAGTTTGGCCATTTTCAGGAAGACGTGGCCGCGGCCATCCGCTCTCTCAACGATCCCCGCATCGTCCTGGTCAGCGCGCCCCTCAGCCCTGGGGGCCATCTTTCCATCAGCAACTTTGTCTATCAGATGTTCAGCGGCGCGCCGGGCAGTCTGTGGTCCTTCGACCTGTGGGGGGCGCATCCCTATCCGGCCAACCATCCGCCGGAGTACAATGTGCATCGCAACACCGCGGTCTATCCCCAGTTGGTGGTGGATTCGTACATCGAGCAGTTGGGCTGGCTGGCGGCCTGGGGACGGCCTGGGGTCAAGACCTTTCTCAGCGAGACCGGGTACGAGATGTGGAACGGCACCTATACCTGGGAAGGCTATCCGGTGATCAACGAGGATAACCGGGCAGACTATATCGGGCGGGCCTATCGGGACTATTGGCGCAGTTGGGCCGAGGTCGATGCGGTGGCCCCCTATCAATTGAGCGATCCCCAGGGGACGTGGTCCAACTGGAATTTTATTGACGGCAATGGCTTTACCTATGGCTCGCCCCGGGCCCAGTTTTACGCGGTCAAAAATCTGGACAAGGGCAATACCCTGGCCAACAGCATCATCGAGATCACCTTTCAGGCCTACGCGCCCAACAGCAGCGGCACCTACTATGCCACGCTGAATGCCACCGCGGCCAACGCCGGGGTGGGCGGCAATGGCGCTGTGGCCCCGGTGACGGTCTATGCCACGGCCCCCACGGCCACGCCCACCTTTACCAAATCGCCCACGCCCGCGGCCACGGCCACCCATACGTCGACACCGACCGAGACCCCCACGCCGACCCATACGCCCACAAATACACCGACCCACACGGCGACAAATACGCCCACGGCGACAAATAGCCCCACGGCCACCCATACGCCGACAAACACGCCCACAAATACGCCCACCGTCACCCCCACGGCCACGCCGACCGCCACCCCCACGTCGACCCACACCCCCACGCCGACACCGACCGCCACCGACACGGCGACCCCGATCCCGTCGGCCACGGCCACCGACACCCCCACGGTGACGCCGACCGCCACGGATACGCCCACGGCCACCCATACGCCGACGAACACGCCGACTCACACACCCACATGGACCCCCACGGCCACGGCCTCCCCGACGCACACGCCGACCCAAACGCCCACCAACACGTCCACCCACACCCCCACGGCGACGCCGACCTCGACCCACACGCCGACCCACACCCCCACCCTGGCGCCCACGGCCACCCACACCCCAACGGTGACGCCAACGGCCACCAACACGCCCACGCCCTTTGTGAAGATCGATGTGCAGGGCTTGGTCACTGTGGGCCAGGCTCCCCAGGGCATTGCCGTGGACAGTGGCCGCCGCCGGGTCTATGTGGCCAACGCTGAGGGCAACAACATCACCGTGCTGGACGCGGACACCCTGGCCCACATCACCACCTATGGCCTGGGCAACGCCTCTGGGCCGGGTGGATTGGCGGTGGATGCGGCCCGCAACTGGCTCTATGTGGCCGGCCGCTTCAGCAACAACCTCACCACCCTGGACCTGGGGACCGACCCCGCGGCCCAATGGCAGATCCCTGTGGGCAATCAGCCCAAGGCCATCGCCCTGGACAACACCCTCTCTCGGCTCTTTGTCACCAACAGCGGGGACAACAGCCTCAACGCCCTCGTGCCCGACAGCGGGGCCAATGTGAATCTGCCCGCTGGCACCCAGCCCAACTTCCTGCTCTTTGATCCCATTTCCAACCTCTTCTATGTGAGCAACCGGCTGGACAACGGGGTGACGGTCTACAATATCGACGGCGTCCCGGTGCAGACCCTTGTTACCGGCCAGGCGCCCTATGGACTGGCCTTTGACGAGGCCCAGCGCCGGCTCTATGTGGCCAACCCCATGAGCAGCGCGGTCAGCGTGATCTTGGTGGGGGACGATGGTCTGCTCACCAACCTGGGGGATGTGCGCATGAATTGTCAGCCCCAAAACGTGGCCATCAACGCCAACACCGGCCACCTCTTCGTGCTCTGCCCGGACGAGAACCGGGTCCACGCCTATGATTCTCCCAGCTATCGCTATCTGGGCTGGCTGCCCACGGGCCGAGGGGCCGGCGAGAGCATTGTGGTGGACCGGGCCAACAACCTGATCTTTATCGCCAACAGCCAGGATGACACGATCACCGTGCTCTCCGATGCCGGGCCAATCGCCACGTCCACCCCCTTGCCCAACCTGGGGACGGCCACGCCTCAACCCACCGCCACGGCCACCCCGTCACCCACGGCCACGGTCGTTGCGGTCAACACCCCCACCCCCACGGCGACGCCCACCCTCACCCCCACGCCCACCACCAGCATCATGGTGGTCGGCGTCCTGCCTGCCGGGGATCAGCCCCACGGCATCGCCATCGACAGCAGCCGCCGCCGGGCCTATGTGGCCAACCATGCCGGCAGCGATGTCACAGTGATCAATCTGGACACCTTCCAAACCGTGGGCACGGTCAGCCTGGGGGATGGCGTCGGGGCCAACGGTCTGGCCGTGGACCCCCTGCGCCAGCGGCTCTATGTGGCCATGCGGGACACCAACGAACTGGTGGCCGTCTCCAGCGCGGATAACACGATCAGCGGCATGGTCAGCGGCGGGGCCCTCTTCGCCCCCATCTGGCGTATCCCCGTCGGCGCACAGCCCGACGGCGTCACCCTGCACAGCAGCCTTGATCTGGCCTATGTGGCCAACTTCGGCGGCAACAGCCTCTCTGTGGTCAAGGTGCGGGACGAGGACGGGGCCGGGATCGGGAAGTTGGACATCCCTGGCAGCGCCAACCCCAGTTTCAGCGTCTTTGATCCGGTCAGCGAGCGGCTCTATGTCTCCAACTATGGGGACGCCACCCTGCGGGTGATGAACTGGGACGGCACCGAGGCCCAGCGTCTGCCCACGGGGGCAGGCTCCTATGGCATCACCTTTGACGAAGCCCTGCGCCGGGTCTATGTGGCCAACATCGATGACCGCTCGGTCAGCGTCTTCCAACTGGACGGGGCCGGTCTGGCCGCCAAGGTCGGGGACATCTCCCTGAACTGCCAGCCGCGCAATGTGGCGGCCAATGCCAACACGGGCCACCTCTTTGTGGTCTGCGGCCAAGAGAGCAAAGTTCACGTCTATGCCGCGCCGGACTACGGCTACATGGGTTGGCTGCCCTCCGGCCAGGGGGCGGGCGAATCTGCCGTGGTGGACCGGGCCAGCAACCTGATCCTGGTCAGCAACGCCGGGGATGACACGGTCTCGGTGATCTACGACGACGGCCCCGTCGCCACCCCCACCCCCTACTGCCTGCCCGCGGCGGATGCCAACGAACCCGACGACGTGCCCGCCAACGCGTCAGCCGCTCTCATGGGCGAGAGCGGCCAATACCGCACCCTCCACACACCCGGGGACACAGATTGGTTTATCATGGACATTCCGGCTACCAGCCAGGGCTACCAATACTACTTCCGTCTGAAAAAGGACGATCTGAACCTGACCACCCGCATGGATCTCTTTGGCCCCGACGGCGTGACCCTGATCCAAAACACCTATAGCAACCTCATGGAGTTTGTCTCGCCGCCGGAAGGGGGGCGCTATCTGCTGCGGATCGCCAATGCCAGCAGCTACGCCAACTGCAAGAGCTACTACACCCTGATCGCCGAGCAGTTCCCCTTCATGGCCTATCGCACCTATCTGCCCCTGGCCGTGCGCGGCCAAAGCCCTGCCCGCATGGCCGAAGCCCAGATCGTCCCGGCTGACTCCCCGGCCCCGGTGATGACCCGCACCCCCATCGCCCGCTTGCAGCCTGCCCCGGCCACCCTGGCGGCCCCGACGGCCCTCCAGCCGGTGGCGGTCAACCTGGCCCAACCCCTGACCAGCATGGCCGTGGACAGCGCCGGGCGGGTCTATGCCGCCGGCCCCGGCACCGTGCAGATCCGCGATGCCCAGGGCGGGTTGATCGGCCAAACCCCCGGCGGCCCGGCTCCCCAGCAGCTTTTGGCCGGGGATCAAACGATCTTCCTGAGTGACTGGGGCACTTGGCAGGAGGAGAAAAGCGCCTCTTCCTTGGTTCAGGATCTACGCTCTGCGACCCAGGAGATCGGGTCAACGGGCTGGGTGGCCCTACTCGATCCCGCCACGGGACAGGCCAAGGGTCGGATCACAGAACTCAACCGGCCCAGCGGGTTGGCCCTCAATCCCAGCGGTCTGTGGATCGCCGAAACCGGGGCCGACCGTCTCGTCCTGGCCGACCCTGTCACCGGGGCCATCCGCCTGCGGGTGGATCTGGGCACGCCCCCCTTCACCCTGGCCGCGGCCCAGGACCGCGTCTTCGCCGTCCTGCCTGGGGCCAACCAAGTGGCCGCCGTGGCCGGAGATGGCGCCATCCTCTGGCAAACCGAGCTGGACGGCCTGGGGCTACCCCAAAACCTGGCCTACGACGCGGCCACGGACCTGCTCTATGTACTCTATCTTCTGGCCCCCCACTATGGCCAGGTGGCGGTGATGGATGGCCGGGATGGCCGTATCATCGACCGCATCGAGCCGAACCTGAGCCGCACCCTACGCAACGCCCAGGCCCTGGCCGTGGACAGCGCAGCCGGTCTGCTGGTGGTCAGCGCCTCGGTGGGCGGCGAAACCTTCCGCCTCTCCGACCGCACCTATGCCGGGCGGCTGGACGACCTGCGCCTCGCCCCCACCTTTGGCCTGGCCGTGCAGAGCGCCAAGGCCAGCGAATCATCCACGGGCAGCACGCCCCTGGGTGCCGGGGCCACGGAAAGCCGCCTCTGGTGGATCGACCGCAGCCGGGCCAACACCCTGCTCTCGCCCCTGGACGCAACCATGCGGGTGATGCCCACGGTTGCGAAGTAATCACCGAACAAAAAAGAGGGGGATGTGGTTTCGGCCACATCCCCCTCTCTTTTGTTTCACGGTTCCTCGTTCCCACGCTCTGCGTGGGAACCCAAACGGGCGCTCTGCGCCCCTCGGCGCAGAGCGCCGATTAACCGCTCCCACGCGGAGCGTGGGAGCGAGATCCTCATCTCACGCCTCCAGCCCATCGTACATCTCCAACACCGGGTCGTATCGGCAGCGACAGCCCAGGATGGACGTGCAGGTGCGGTGGGGCAGCTCCGGCGCTCGAGCCACCAAGGTTTGCTGGTTCAAGATTGTGCGGCATTCATCGCACGTATGCTCGTCGTCCGGCCCCACCACGGCCAGACGGCGCACATGATCCCCGCCCTTGCAGCGTTGCCACGTCTCCTGATTATCCACGTAGAGGGCCATCTGATAGGCCTTCCAATAGACGGCTTCCACGGCGTCCATGCCCGGCTTGGCCAGGGCGGTACGCACAAAATCGGGAATCTGATCCCCGGGCAATCGCCAATAGGCCCCCCACATGTGCTGCTCGGCCGCGACCATCTTCAGCCACGCCACCACATCTGCGGGAATGCCATCCAGCAGCCAATGTTCCAAAAAGAGAATGTGCCGGGTCAGCGCGCTGTGGCTGAGTTGAGGTTCCGGGCCGGTCCAGTCCGCCTTGCCCAGGGGCAGGAAGGTCGCCTCATACTCCCGGCGGATGGTCAGGGCCGTGCTGGTGTCCCGCTCGGCCAGGGCCTGGCGCACCTTTTGCATGGCCACGGCCCGGTCCTGGGCCTGGCGAGCCCGATAGATCGTCACCACCTTTTCCCCCTCGGGGGTTAGGCCAAGGGGCGTTCCCTCCGGGGTCAGCCAGCCCTGTTTCTGCATCACGCTGATCTGCTGTTCGTAGGGACGGGGCAGCGCCTTGGTCCACGCCCCTTGCTCCCGTGCATCGGGCAGGGCCTGGCCTTCCCCAAGCCGGGCCAACAGATGAATTTGCGCATAGTCATGGGGCTGCCGAGATTGGGCAAGCGCCGGACCATCTAGTTTTGTGCCAAACATATTGCGTAGAAAGCTCATGTGAATCTTCCTTTGTTGAATCGAATCAATGGGTGTACACAGGATTTTAGCACACAAACGCGAGGAGTGAACAAAAAAAGAAGGTGACATCGCTTCCTGTGCGACATCACCCTCTCTTATTTAATGCACCCCATTGTGCATTGTGAATTGTGCATTGTGCATTGAAAATTGTGCATCACTCTCCTCGGGCCAAGGGCAACAACTCGCCCATGTCAAAACTCCGCCACAGCCGCTCCTCCACATCCGGGGGCAGATCCGGGTCCGCGGGCAGGGTGCGATAGAGGGAGACCGTGCGGCGCAGGGTATCCACCACCACTCGGCAGTTGTCGCAGTCGGCCATGTGCTGCTCCAATTTGGCGCACAGATCCGGGGCCAATTCGCCGTCGATGAAGTCGGAAAGCTCGTGGAGATGGCCACACGGATCGGCCGGGTTATGGGTGTGGGTGTGGGTATGGGCGTGGCTTGTTGGCGAACCCGATGGCGCAGAGGTGGCTTGGTTCATGGCTGAATTCCATATTCTTCCAGAGAGATGTCTGGATTCTTGCTCAAGATCTCCCGCAGTTGCAGACGGGCTCGGTGCAAGCGCACCTTTACGGCAGATTCGGAAATATCCAGGCTTTGGGCGGTTTCGGCGGTGCTAAGACCGTGGATGTCCCGCAGTACAAAGGTGACCCGCAGATTTTCCGAAAGCGCCGTCAACCCGTTTTCCAACGCATCGTGCAGATCCCCCTGCATGGCCAACTCTTCCAGCCCATTGCGCCAGGAGACGATGGTTTCGGGCAGAGGAAAGGCCCCGTCGTTCAACACGCTGTCCAAAGGAACCGTGTGCTTTTTGCGCCGCAAGCGCATGAGGGCGGCGTTGGTGGCGATGCGGTAGAGCCATGTGCCCAACTTGCTGCGCCCCTGGAAGCGGTCAATGTTCTTGCAGGCGCTGATAAAGGTCTCCTGCATCACCTCTTCGGCCTCGTCTTCGTCGCTCATCATGCGCAGGCCCAGGGCATAGACCTGGCCGGCGTAGCGTTTGAGCATACAGGCGCAGGCATATTTGTCGTGGCTGCGCAGACCCTCAAGTAAGGCCTCTTCTTCGTCATAGATATGCAGGTCGATGGGCAGAAGTTCTGTCATTTGGATGCACCCGGGTTGCAGAAGGTTTCAGAAGTTGTTTGAAAAGCAGCCACGAAGACGGGAAGACGGGAAGATTCACGAAGGCAAAAGACTTTTTCCCTCATGTTGCCGCGCCACAATCTCTCAATCTCTTAATCGCCCAATCTCAACCCAAATCGATAAGCGATTGTCAATAAATGAGATCCTGTCGAAAATAGCGAATGGGCAGCAAGGCCGTGGCCAAACAGAGTACAAAGGCCGTGATCAGGACGATCTGCCCCAATCGGGTCAGGTCACTCAAGTCGCCTTGGAGATAGGAGAAGAAGAAGACCGCCACCAACAGCCCGCTGGCCGTCATGGCCGCGGCGATGGGGCCAAGACGCATGGTCTCTTCCCCGGCCAAGGCCAGATTGTTGATCCCCATGCCCATCAGCGCCGCCCCGGCCATGCGGGCCGGCCAACTGGTCTGCTCGATCACCAGGCCCCACATGCCCATAGACTGATCCGGGATGGTGAGCAACAGCGCGCCCAGGGCAAACCCCACCATCACCCCTTGCAGCCGCAGGGTTATACGCAAGGGACCATATAGATCGTTGAACGAGCGCGCCATGTGCCCTCCTTCGGGCGAATCGATCGGGGTTCATTGGGAATGCGGCTGGTTCTCCGCAGCCACAAAACAGGTCTCAGTATAGCAGATTCCCGTTGCTTTGTCAGAGCAGGGTGGGTTCGGCCAGTGGTTTGCAATTTGGTGGAATAGAACGCAGATTTTCAGGATGCACACAGATCAACGCGGATTTTTTCTGATCTTGTCGAAAATCAGCTAAAATCTGCGTGCATCCTGAAAATCTGCGTCCCATTTGTAGCCAATTTGAGAATTGCTGCCGATCAAGGTCCCAGGTTGACAGTCCGGCCATCTGCTATTATGATATAGGCTAGCAAAGTTCCTCCGACAGCCAGACACCTGTAGTCATCTCATTTCAACCCCTAGCAAATCGCAAATCTAGTGTAAACCGTTTTTCGGCTACCCACCCGTCGGGCGATAAATGGTGTTGATCGGTTTTGTCCGGCCTGAATCCGTCTCTCCGCGTATCACAATCACTCTTCCATACCCCATCTGTTCGTCACCCATCTGACACAATCCGGTGTTGTAACATCAATTTTGACTGCCAAAGTTCTGAAATCACCATTCCAAGGAGGAAAGATGAATCTTCGAATTCGCAAGCATTATGTGTTGACGGTACTGCTGCTGTTGACGGCCCTGCTGATTGGGGCCTGTTCAACACCGGCAGCTACACCCGCCGCCCCGGCAGCAGACGCCCCTGCCGCCGTCGAGGCCCCCGCCGCGGAAGCCCCGGCTGCTGCGGAAGCCCCCGCCGCCGAAAAGGTCATCATCTTCGGCCTTTCCCAAGAGCCGGAGCTGTTGAATCCTCTGATCCGCACCCAGACCGCGGCCAATGATGTGGGTGCATTTATCATGGAAGGTCTGCTGAATGTGGATCCTTCCGGCAGCTTTATTCCGTCCCTGGCCAAGGAAGTGCCGACCACGGCCAACGGGCAGGTTTCCGCGGACGGTATGCAAGTCACCTATAATCTGAAAGAGGGCGTGCTGTGGAGCGATGGCGCCCCCTTCACCTGCGACGATGTCCTCTTCACCTACGAGGCCGCGGTCAGCCCGGACAGTGGGGCTGTCAACACCACCGGCTTTGACAAGATCTCATCTGTGGAGTGCCCAGATGATCTGACCGTGGTCGTCAAATTCTCCGAATTCTACGCCCCGTTCTTGGCTCTCTTCGATGCCATCATGCCCCGCCACGCCACGGGCGAACTGGCCGCCATGCAGGAATGGGACTACAATCGCAACGCTATCGGTACAGGCCCCTTCATGATCCAGGAATGGGTGACCGGCGACCAGATTATCTTAGTCAAGAACCCCAACTACCGCGACTATCCCGAAAAACCCTATCTGGACAAGGTCGTGATTCGCTTGATCGCCAGTGTGGAGGTGGGCAAGGCCCTGTTGACATCGGGTGAGATCGACTTCCTGTGGAATCTGCTCGAGGCCGATGTGCCCGAATTTGCCAACAATCCCAACGTCAATGTCAACGCCACCTCTGGCGCGGGCACCGAGCGTCTGGTCCTGAACTTGGGCGACCCGACCATCGACGCCACGGACGATCCCCTCAACAATCCCCACCCGATCTTGGGCGACCTGCGGGTGCGTCAGGCCATTCAGTACGGTATCGACAAGCAGTTCATCGTGGACGAGCTCCTCTACGGGGCCACCACCGTGGGCGTCAGCGAGTTGAGCCTGGGCTGGGCCAAATGTGACATCGCCCCCTCCGAGTACAACCCGGAAAAGGCCATGGCCCTGTTGGACGAGGCCGGCTTCACAGATCAGGACGGTGACGGCGTGCGCGAGTGCCACGGCTGTCTGTATGCCGAAGAGGGTACCCCCATACGCCTGAAATACCAGACCACCAGCGGCAACCAACTGCGGGAAGAGTCCCAACAATTGGTTGCGGAGATGATGGCCGAGATCGGCATCGAATTCTATATCGAGAACGTGCCCAGCGCCGAACTCTTCGGCAGTTGGTCCAGCGGCGCTTTCCGCAAGCATGGTCAGTACGATGTCCTCATGTACACCACCAGCGACGGTGTGGATCCCCAGAGCCAGATGGACGGTTACTTCAGCTCTACCAAGATCCCCGTGGAAGCTAACGGTGGCAATGGCTTCAACTACAGCCGTTGGATCAACCCCATAGCCGACGCGGCCATCGTTGAGGCCGGGGCCAGTCCTGACACCGCTGTGCGTAAGGCCGCCTACCAGATCGCCTGTGAGCAGATCGACGCTGAACTGCCCCACATCTATCTGTATGACCGGGCCGAAATCCACATGAGCCGCACCCGTCTGGTCGGCTACGAAGTGAATGCCTGGGGTAGCCAAGGCTGGAACGCCGCAGAGTGGGACGTGATCGACTAACGTCTCTTCTTCCCTCGTGCCGGGGCGCAAAAACTGCGCCCCGGCACGAGCTTTGTTGTCCGTCCACGCCTTTGTGGTTTCCAGTTGCAATGTTCTCCAGACGTAGTTTGATCGAGCCTCGTTTTTAGGTGGGAGGTGTGCGATTTCTGCTTACTTTATTCGTCGGTTACTACAGGCGATCCCCTTGCTGCTTGTTATCTCCATGATCGTCTTTGGCATGATCTCCCTGGCCCCAGGGGGACCGATGGCCGCGCTGGAGGAAAACCCGAATATCACCGCGGATGATATGGCGCGTCTGGAAAAGCAGTTGGGGTTGGATCAGCCGGTCTATGCGCGCTATATCCGCTGGTTTTCCGGTCTCTCCTTCCGGGGTGGTGACGAGGCGGCGGACATGGCCGGGCGGGATACCACGTGCAGCTACTGGTCATCGGTCAACCTGACCGTCTGCAACTCTTCCAAAGGCGGCATCATCCGGGGGGAATGGGGCTACAGCAATGCCACCAAACGCCCGGTGCTGACCGAGATCGGGGATCGACTGCCCAACACCATCCAGTTGATGGTCGTGGCCTTTCTGGCCACCCTGGTCATCGCCCTGCCCATCGGCATCCTATCGGCCCTGAAACAGTATTCTTTGTTTGACCATATCGCCACTTTTATCGCCTTTATGGGCCAGGCCATCCCGGTTTTTTGGTTTGGACTTATTCTGATCATCGTCTTCAATGTGTGGCTGAAGAACCCGACCAGCCCCACCACCGGCTTTGCCTGGTCAAATCTGACCGACTGTTTGGACTGTACCCCCCTCATGCCCGGCGGCGGTATGGCCCCCTATGGGGTCGATGATCCGACCTTGGGCCAGCGCATCCAGCACATGGTGCTGCCCGTGATCATGCTGGCCCTCTTTGGGGCCGGCACCTACACTCGTTACATGCGCGGCCAGATGCTTGAGGTGATCCACCTGGATTACATTCGCACGGCTCGGGCCAAAGGGCTTGGCGAGTCCACGCTGGTCTGGCGTCATGCCCTCAAGAACGCCATCACCCCGGTCATCACCATCATGGCCCTGCAACTGCCTATCCTCTTTGGCGGCGCCCTCTTCACCGAGACCATCTTCTCCTGGCCGGGCATGGGCCGACTCTTCTATCAATCGGCCCAGCGGGTAGATTATCCTGTACTCATGGGCATTGTGATCATCAACGCCGCCCTGATCATCTTCTTCAACCTGCTGGCGGATCTGGCCTACGCCTTCCTGGATCCCCGGGTGCGCTACGAATGAGCTAAACTGCTGGCAGATAGAACACGGATTTAACGGATCGGACGGATCAAAACAGATCAAAAGAATCCGTTGTTATCCGTCGCATCTGTCCAATCCGTGTTCCATTTTTTTTCATTGTTTCGATTTTGCTTGGGAGTGTTTCATGGCAACATCCGCCACAACGGTTGATCTGACTTCTCAGACTGTGCGAGAGCGCACCATGCGCAGCATCATTTGGAATCAGTTTCGCCGCCACACCATGGCGATGGTGGGGATGGTCGTGTTGCTCGTGCTGATCTTTGGTTCCCTTTCCGTCAGCTTCGTTAGCCCCTATAGCCCGGAAAAGAGCAGCATGCGAGAGCGCCGAGAGGCCCCCAGCCTGATCCACCCCATGGGCACAGACACCCTGGGCCGGGATGTGCTGACCCGGATCATGTACGGCGGACGCATCTCCCTGAGCATTGGGTTGATGGCCACGGTGCTGGGGGTAACGATTGGCACGCTGGTCGGCTCTCTCTCCGGCTACTACGGCGGGGCGGTAGATAATGCACTCATGCGCTTCACGGATCTCTTCATCTCCCTGCCCCGCATCTTTATGCTGATCATCATGTCATTGCTCTTACGAACATACGATGTCCCCATCCTCAGCCGCAACGGGGGGATTGGGGGCATTGTGCTGATCCTGGGCCTGCTTTCGTGGACCGGGGTGGCCCGCCTGGTGCGGGGCCAGTTTCTCGGCCTGAAGAACAAGGAATTTGTCGAGGCCGCCCGTACCCTGGGCATCGGCAACCTGCGTATCGTCTTCCGCCACATCCTGCCCAACACGGCCACCCCCATCATCGTGGCCGCCACGTTGCTGGTGGCCGGCTCCATCATCTCCGAATCGGGTCTCAGCTTTCTGGGCTTTGGCGTGCAACCCCCCACCCCCACCTGGGGCAACATGCTCAACGCCGCCCAGGACGAGATGCGCAAGGGCAACTGGTGGATGGCCTTCTTCCCCGGCCTGATGATCTTCCTGACCGTGATCGCCATCAACTACATCGGCGACGGCCTGCGAGATGCCCTGGACCCACGCAAATTACGCTGATCCCCAGGTCGGGCGCAACTTGGGCCATCTTTTGCCGTCATCTTTGACAGATACAATCGAACAAACCAACACGGAACGTGTTGCGTGGTACGTAACACGCAACACGTTTTTAATTCTCAAGCCAAGGAGATCCACGATATGTCAACAGCCGAATCCACAGCCAGCGAACTGAAACAGCAGGTCTCAGACTATATCGACGGCATTGCCGACATGCTGATCCAGACCAGCCTCACCCTGCACGCCAACCCGGAGATCGCCTTCGAGGAGTACGAGTCCATGGCCTTGCTGGCGGACCTGGCCGAGGAGTATGGCTTCGCCGTGCAGCGAGGGGTGGCCGGACTGGAAACCGCCTTTCTGGCCCAATTGGCCGGCGGAGCCATCGATCCGGACAAGGGCGGCCCCACCATCGCCTTCCTGGCCGAGTACGACGCCTTGCCCGGCCTGGGCCATGCCTGTGGCCACAACATCATCGGCGCCGCGGCCACGGGAGCGGCCCTGGCCATGCAATCCATCCGGGATCGCATCCCCGGCACGGTGCAGCTCATCGGCACCCCGGCGGAGGAAAATGGCGGCGGCAAGGCCATCATGGTGGAGCGGGGCATCTTCGAGCATGTGGACGCCGCCATGATGATCCACCCCGGCACCAAGGCAATGGTGGCCCGTGGCTCCATCGCCTCCAATACCGTGACCCTGGAATTCTTTGGCAAATCCGCCCACGCCGCCGCCGCCCCGGACGCCGGCATCAACGCCCTGGACGCCTGCATCCAGACCTTCAACAGCATCAACGCCCTACGCCAGCACCTGCCCCAGGACGTGCGCATCCACGGCATCATCACCCACGGCGGCACCGCGGTCAACGTGGTGCCCGAATATGCCGCCGCCCGCTTCAGCGTGCGGGCCACAGAGTCGGATTTCTCCTTCCAGGTGGTGGACAAGGTGGTGGCCTGCGCGGAGGCATCCGCCGCGGCAATGGGGGCCACGGTCAAGATCAGCCACGAGCGCCACTATGCCAACCGCATCCCCAACCTGGTGATGGCCGACCTCTTCGCCGAAAATATCGGCTCCCTGGGCGAAGATGTGCAGACACCCGACGCCAACGAGCGCCGGGGGTCCAGCGACATGGGCAACGTCAGCCAGATCCTGCCCGCCATCCACCCCTATGTCACCATCGCCCCGCCGGGGACAGGGGGCCACACCCCCGAATTCGCCGCGGCCGCGGCCAGCCTCTGGGGACACCAAGCCCTGATCCGCAGCGCCAAAGCCCTGGCCATGACCGCCGTGGATCTCTTCATCCAGCCAGAACTTCTGGCCGAGGCCAAGAGCGAATTCGCCCGCACGGTCAACCCGGATCCGTCCTGGCGCAAGAAAAAGTTCTTCGCATAGATGTCGAAATAGAACGCGGATGGCGCGGATTGGGCGGATCTCCACGGATTTCTCTACCAAAGAGAAATCCGTGGAGATC
>CAZKEX010000033.1:0-22207 GCA_964551895.1 uncultured Caldilineaceae bacterium
ACATCCGTGTTGGGATGAGGACGTGTCCGCTCGCTTGGTGGGAAAGTGCCGGGGACGTTTCTTCCCGATCTCACGTGAAAGCGACGATGCGATGGGTGCCCGGTCCCAACGCCGGGATCTGTGGCGCGGTCGTGTCACCGTTGAGTTCGACACGCTGCCAGCCGGTTGGGGCGGGGCCGGCCGGGAGGATCACGTCGGCCTCCGCGCCGGGGGGCACGGTGAGGGCCAGCTCGAAGCGGTCCGTCTCGTCCGTCTCTTGCCGCCACGCCACGACGATGTCCCCCAGGGGGCTGGGAAAGACGCCCTCGGCCCAGGTCAGCCCGGCGGGGTGGGGGGCAACCCGGAAGCGGCGGAAGCCAGGGGTCAAAGGGGCGATCCCCAACACCTGGGTGGAGAGATCGAAGGTGGGGGTGGCGGCCCAGGCGTGGCAGGTGCTGGTGGCCGCGCCCAACTGCCACAGCTCCCAGAAGGTCGGCTCCCCGGCGGCAATCCACGGCCCCCAGCCGCGGCGGATGTTGTCCAGCATGGCCGTGTGTTCGCCGGCCTGGGTCAAGGCCCGGTGCAGGTGATGGCAGAAGAAGGGCTGGGCCATGACCACTTGGGTCTCTTCGTCAAAGGTGGGGGTGGTTGGGTCGCTGTATCCCGTGCGGGTCAGGACCAGGCGTGCGTCGTCCATCACGGTGGCGAAGACGGCGGGCCAACGTTGGAGGGGGGCCACCTCCCAGGCGAAGACCGCGGCGTTGGTCTGCTGGCTGATGCGGCGACTTTGCACGCCCCGCCGCCGGGCATCCACATAGACGCCCCGTTCTTCGTCCCACAGCAGGCGGTTGATGGCGTCGGCGACTTGGTCGGCCAGGGCGGCAAAGCGCTCGGCCTGGGGTGGATGGCCAGCCATGTGGCCCAAACGGGCGGCGGCCCGCAACGCAGCGACGAACTGGGCGTTGAGCGCGGTGACCTGGCCCTGTTTGTCCACGTCGGCCCAGTCCACAAAGACCCAATGGGGCACTTGGGCCAGCAGGTTGTCGGCGTCGAGATGGCCCTCGAACCAGACCACGGCCTTGACCACGGAGGCCCACAACTCCTCCGCCAAAATGGTGTGGCCGGAAAAGAGGACAGTTCGATCCAGGGCCAAAATCCAATAGAGGCAGAAATCGGGGATGTTGAAGAAATCCTTGACGGCGAAGTCGCTGACCACGGAGGGCATGGTCAGGCCGTCGGGCTGCTGGGATTCGGCGGTCTGGCGCAGGAGGCGGGCGGCCAGGTGGGGGTCGCCAAAGCTGGCGAAGTTGACCAGGATCTGCACATAGGCGTCCCCCACCCACTGGCGCTGCTCCCGGGTCGGGCAGTCCACATAGGCGTCGTGCATGCACAGGCCCAGGGTGTCCACGCCGGTCTGCCAGATGCGGTTGAGCAGGTCATCGGAGCAGGCGAAGCGGCCCCGATCCGCCACGGGATAGCCGGTACTGTTGATGTTCACGGCGGCGAGGCGCAGGGGGCGGGGGCAGTGGCGCACGGTCACTTGCAGATAGCGGAAGCCGGCCGGCTCGAACTGCTCCCAGCTTTGGACGCCCTCCCGCAGGATGTATCGGTGGGCCTGGGCCACGCTGTCGTAGCCCAGGATGCCCATGTTTACCAGCGCCCGGCCATCGGGTTGCAGCAACTCGCCGTAGGCCAAATCCACCATCCCCCCGGCGGGACCGTCCAGCGCCAACATCACCCGGCCAAAGACCACAGCGCCAAAATCGAGCACAAAGGAGACGCTGTGGTCGTCGGCGGTGACGATCTGGGCGGGACCGCTCTCCGTGATCAGACCGGCCAGATTATCCATTTGGCAGTGGGCCAGATCGCCCAAGAGTTCCTGGGCCATGCGGTCACCGACCGAGCCGCCTGCCGGGGCGTTGACCACCTCGCCCCAACTCAGCACAGCCGCGGGGCGGCGGATCTCCTCGAAGAGGGGCGGGATGTCCCGCTCCACCAGCACGGGGAAGGGGGTAACGTCCCCGGTGAAATTTCGTCCTGGCACCCGCAAGATCTCTGCCGCCCCCCAGTCGTTGTCGTCGAAATCGACCTCGGCCCAGCCGTTGGTGGCCCGGCGGGCGTCGTAGTTTTCCACAAAACCCAGGCTGCATCTCGGCGTCTCCCGTTCCCAGGCGTCGGCCTGTTGAAAGCGCCAGGTGTCGTCCGTGTCGAGGCAAACAAGGCCGGTGGCTGTGGTTATGTCGCCTTGCAGAAAGAAGCCACCGCACCCAAAGGCCCGGGCCGCTTCCCAGCGGGGCAGCTCGTACCAGGAGGTGGGGCGACCGTAGGAGTGGACCAGGGCGGCGATCACGTTGCGGCCTGGGTGGAGGAAGGGGGCCAGATCGTAGGGGTCCGCGCACTGGCGGGCCGGGGAGCTGCGGGCCGGGCCGCGCCCAATGCGCTGGCCGTTGACAAAGAGCTGATAGCGGCCATCCGCCGAGACGTGGACCGGGGCAGCGCTCACCTCGCCGGCCACGTCCACCGTTTTGCGAAAGAAAACGTAGCGGTTGGCCTCCCCAGCGTAGTTGGGCGGCCCTCCGGCAAAGGGCAGCTTGCTCAACCCCCGGTGCCGCCAGATCCATTCGGCGCGATAGTGGATTCGGTGCATAAAAATGACAACCTTTCGATCTAGAAAGACAAAAAATAGAACACGGATTGGACGGATTTGACGGATTTTTACGGATTTTTTTTAGAATCGTTTTGATCCGTTTTGATCCGTCCGATCCGTTAAATCCGTGTTCTATTTTTTCCGCGTTCTATTCTCTCCGCCAAGAATCGCCCATAGATCTCGCCGACGACGGCGGGGTGGGTGAAGAGGAGGCCCAGGGCGGGGAGGGTTTCCACGCGGGCGTCGGGCAGGGTGGCGGCCACCTGCTGGGCCAGGGCCAGGGGATGCAGGAGGTCGTCCGGCCAGCCGATGATGCAGGCGGGCATGGTCAGCCTGGCGATCAGGTCCATGTCATCGAGGGTCCAGTTGATGCAGGTCTCGCAGGCCGTGGCCAGGCTGGCCGGGTCGTGGACCGACTGCATCTCGGCCACGATGCGCACCACCTCGTCGGACGCGCCCCGGCCCCGCATACGCTCGCCGGAGAGACGCAGATAGCCCGCCATGCCCAGCTCCCGGATCTCGCGGCCCATGCCCACAATCTGGTCAGCGGCCTCGTTGGTAGATTCGCTGAAGGCCGGCGCGGTCAAGAGCAGGGCGCGCACCCGGTCAGGATGGCCCATGGCGAAGCGCAAAGTGGTGGCCGCGCCCATGGACTCGCCGCCGACGATGGCTTTGTTGATGCCCAGGGCGTCCATCACAGCGGTCATGTCCTCGGCCATGCGGTCCAGATCGTAGAGCGAGGGGTCGGTCACCGGCGTGGCGTCGCCGTGGCCCCGCTGATCGTAGATGGCGATGCGGTAGCGGTCGGCCAAGGGGGCGAACTGGCGGCGGGTGACGTGACGGTTGCCGGTCAGTCCGTGGGCGAAGAGCAGCCACGGACCATCGCCAAAGGTCTCCACTTGCAGCTCGATGCCATCCGAGGGCACACGCAGGGAGAGGTCTGTCATGGCAATTCGATCCTTTCGCAGGAAAAAGTGGGTTTTCACCGCAAAGACGCAAAGAACGCAAAGGGGAAAAGAAAAGAAAAGGAGGCTTTGTTTTTCTTTGCGCTCTTGGCGTCTTTGCGGTGGACAGTTGAATCAGTCTATTGTTTGACCGCCCCGGCGGTGAGACCGGCGACGAAGGTGCGCATGGTGAAGAGGAAGAGCAAGACCATGGGCACGGAGGCGATCACCGCGGCGGCCATGCCTGCGCCGGGCTCGGGCTGGGCCAGGCCGTCGTTGAAGAAGATGACGGCGGAGACAGCCGTGCGGGCCGAGGGAGAGTTGGCGATCAGCGTGGGCCAGGCGTAGTCATTCCAGATCCACCACACCTGGAAGATGGCCATGGCGCTGAGGGCGGGCAGGGCCAGGGGGATGGCGATGCGTCCTAGCTGCTGGAGGGTGCTGGCCCCGTCCACCTTGGCGGCGTCGAACATCTCTGCGGGCAGGTCGGCAAAGAAGCTGCGCAGCACAAAGATGATCAGACTTTGGTGGGCCGCATAGGGCAGGATCAAGGCCCACAGGGTATTTTGCAGATGAAAATGGATCACAAGCTGAAACGTGGGGACAAGCAGAATCGTGCTTGGCACAAAGAGGATCAGCAAAAAGGAAAAGAAGATCGTATCCCGACCGGGGAACTCGAAACGGGCGAAGACAAAGGCGGTCACCGCGGCCATGGCCAGGCTGGCCGTGATGGAGACCGCGGCCACCACCACGTTGTGCCACAGGGGATCCCGCATAAACTGCCAGGCCAGTTCATAGTTGGCAAAGACCAGGGGAAAGGTAATGCCCATGGGATTCGAGCCAAACTGATAGATATTCTTGAAGGAGAGGTTGATCAGGGTCAAAATCGGCACAAAGGTGAGGATGGCAAAAAAGGCCAGAATGGTGTTGATCACAATCTGACCCCCGTTGCGGCGTAGATAGGTCATGATCTCGATTCCTCTGGTTTGGCGGCGAACAGCGAGCCGATCAAAGAGCGCAGAAGCACAAGCCCGAAGGTGACGGCGAAGAGGACGCTGCCGATGGCCGAGCCATAGCCCAGGTCCAGATCATCCCGCACAGCCCGATACATCTGCAAGCCAGGGACCAGGGTGCCGGCAGATCCAGGCCCGCCGTTGGTCATGATCAGGGGGGCATCGAAGGAGCGAATGTAAAAAATGAAGGTCAGGGCCACCAACACCAACATCTGTCCCCGGATCAAGGGGAATTCGATGGCGAAAAAACGCCGCAGGGGACCCGCACCGTCCACCATCGCCGCGTCCATCAGATCCCTGGGGATGGATTGGAGGGCGGCCAAATAGACCAGAAAGTTCAGCCCGGCAATCCAGGGCAACCCCACAAAGATGATCCCCCACAGAGCCGTGTCGGGATCCCCCAGCCACCAGCGGGTGATGCTGTCCAGACCGATGGCCCGCAGCATGATGTTCAGTCCGCCGTCAATGCTGTAGAACCAGCGCCACACAAAGACGATCACCGTGCCGGGCACCACAATGGGCAGCACAAAGATGATGCGCCACCAGAATTGCAGCCGGGTTGACCGCACATGGGCCACCAACGTGGCGCCCAGCAGGGGGAGAGTGAGTACGATCACGATGTTGGCGATCAAGATGGTCGCCATGTTGCGCCACGCGATCAAGGTGATGGGATCCGTGAACATGCGCTGGTAGTTTTCCAGCCCGATCCAAATGGTGCGTTTGAGGTCCCAATAGGTGAAGGAGTGGTAGAAACCGGAGACCATTGGGTAATAGTAGAAGACGCCAGCGGCGAACAGACTGGGGAGCAAGAGCAAATAGATCTCCCAGTGGCGGCGGATGGCTTGGGCAAAAGAGGCCCGGCGGGTTGGACTGCTAATCATAGGTCAGATCCAATCTCAGAGCATGCAAGAGCGCAGACGGTGGATGTCCGGTGTTGTCCGCCGATGGTCCCATCCACTGTCTGCGCTCCGCAAGAGAAACTTGGCCTCCCCTGCCTGGAAGCTGGCCGCTCCCAGGCAGGGGACCAGGGCGATTACCAGCTATCTGCATTCCATTCCGGGTGCTGACGGATGGTGTTGTCCACAAGCTGATCGGCCAAACGCTGCCACGCTTCCAGAGCCTGGTCCAGATCCAGGGTGCCGCCCAGATAGTCTTGATAGACCTTGACTTCCTGGGTGCTGTTGGCCGGGCCAAAGGCGTTGTTGATGTCCAGACCGCTGAAGCTGATGGCGGAATCCACAAAGCCCCGCCACAGGTTCTGCTTGGCTACATCGTCCGGGAAGATCTGCTCCACAGGTGTGCCTTCCTCAAAGCAGGGCACGGGCTGAATCGCACACCACTTCTCGTTGGATGTCGGGCTGGTGACATATTGGGCCAGATCCAGGGCCATGTCCAGCTTGCCATTGTCCACAGCGGTCATGGGGATGAAGAAATACTGTCCGCCCCCGCCGGCCGCGGAGAAGCCATAGCGAACCTTGCTGGCCCCATCGGTCAGAGCCGGTTCATAGAAGGAACCCCAATTGAAGGTAATATCAGGATTCGAGGCCACGGCAGGAACGCTGAGGCGAGAGATCCAGCGGAAGGCCAGTTGGCCCTGGGTGAAGGGTTCGCCGGGCGCTGGCGGAGCCAGGTAGCCATCGTTGAAGTACGGGGACATCTCCTTGGTCAGTTCAAAGACAGGACGCATATCTTCCGAGGACCATGTGCCGCTCTTGAGACACCAAACCGCCTCAAGCTGGGAGATACGGCCGTCCACCGGTTCGCCCACCTGGCCATCGCAGGCCGCCACAATATCGCCCAACATCTGATCGCTCCAGATCCCGATCTGCCAGGTGAAGATGTAGGCCTCATTGCCCACAGAAGGCATGTAGAAGGGCTGGTAGCCGGCATCCTTGATCTTCTGCATGGCATCGACCATCTCGGTCCAGGTGCTGGGCAGGGCGGTGACACCGGCCTCGTCCAGAATGTCCTGGTTGTAGAGCAGGGCGCCGTCGGCCAGGTTGCCGATATAGGTGTTGGAGACCATCAGGACCTTGTCACCGACGGTCACAGTATTCAGCGCGATACCGTCCAGGGGGAAGTCGTCCCGCCAGGTGGGGTTGGCGCTGTAGGGGCTGGGCTTGGCCAGATCCGGGGCGAAATCGTATTCCAGGTCCACGTCCAACTGGGCCGGGGAGGGGTAGAGCATGACCACACCATCGGCCAGGGTCTCGCTGCGCAGGTTGGTGGCGATGTAGCCGAAGATGTCCGGCACGGTGCCCAACATGGGCTGATAGGTCAGATCCACCTCTGGGTGGGCGGCCGCCCACTCTTGGATCAGCAGATGGAAGGTGTAGTTGGGGTGGTTGGGGTCCGCCCCGATATCTCGCCAGGTGTTGAGGACCAGTTCGCCCTCCAAGGCTGGGCTTTCCGGCTCCGCGACGACAGCCGGCTCGGCGCTGGCTGGTTCGGGCGCCACAGCCGGGGCGGGTGCGGCGACCGGGGCACAGGCTGCTGCCATCAACAGCAGGAGCAACCCGACCAAAATGACAAAAATGACAGACCGACGTGGTTTGTTGTGCATGGTGTCTTCTCCTTTTAGAAGAGGTGGAATCCTACATGATGGGGCTGGTGGGGTGGGGGAAACACAACTGCTTGTGAGGTATGCGAAAAGACCGGCGCTTGCGCAATACGAAACCCAGGGGCGGACAACATTTATGCGTGATCAAAGAGCATTTTGTTGAATTTTATTGATTTTTGTTGGAATCGGCAAGGCCAGTATATCAAGATTGTTGTTTGTTGTCAATACTTGCCGCCGCCGTCCGCCCCCACCTTCTGGCCGGAGACCTCCTTCACAATCCGCACCCCGGCGCTGGCCCCGATACGGGTGGCCCCGGCCGCGATCATGGCCTTGGCGTCCTCGGCGTTGCGCACGCCGCCGCTGGCCTTCACGCCCAGGCCCGCGCCCACCACCTTGCGCATGAGGGCGATGTCCTCCGCCGTGGCCCCGCCGCCGCTGAAGCCCGTGCTGGTCTTGACAAAATCCGCGCCGGCGGCCATGCTGAGGGCGCAGGCCTCAACCTTTTCCTCGTCGGAGAGCAGAGAGGTCTCGATGATCACCTTGACCGGCACGCCGTGGCTGTGGGCGGCCCGCACCACGCCGACGATGTCGTCCTCGACTGCCCGGTACTGTCTGCTCTTGAGCCGCCCCACGTTGATCACCATGTCCACCTCCTGGGCGCCCTGGCGGATGGCCTGCTCGGCCTCAAATGCCTTGGACGTGTCCAGGGTGGCGCCAAGGGGAAAGCCGATCACCGTGCAGGTGAGGACCGGGCTGCCCCGCAAAAGCTCGGCGCACAGGGGCACCCAGGTGGGGTTGACGCAGACGCTGGCGAAGGTGTACTCCAAGGCCTCGGCGCACAGTTGGCGGATCTGGGGCTCTGTGGCGTCGGGCTTGAGCAGGGTGTGGTCGATGGTGCGGGCGATGTCCGCGGCCACGTTCTGCACCCCCAGCCGGGTGGAAATGCGGCTGGCCCCAGAGTCCAACACCTGGCGCACCACATCGGGACAGTTGCCGGCGCAATTGCCCGCGCAGGTGGCGCATCCGCTGCACGCCGCGCCCAATTGGCCGCTCCCGTTCTGCCCGCTCATGGCCTGCAGCACCTGGTCGGTGATCTGCTGGACCAGGGATTCCATGTTGTATGAAGTGAGTTGGGTCATGATTGCCTCGTTTTAATGGTTAATGGTTGATGGTTGATGGTTAATGGTTAATTTGAGGGCGCTTGACACGCCCATTAAAAATTAACCATCAACCATCAACCATTAACCATTTCTTGATCTCCCCATCCAGATTCATCACCGGCACCCGGCGCACGGTGCAGTCGGGGAGGGCGTCCAAGAAGCCCTGGCCGTAGCCCTTGCGCCAGATGCGGCTGTCCAGCAGGACCACGGATCCCCGATCCGAGGCCCGGCGCACCAGGCGGCCAAAGCCCTGACGGAAGCGCAGGATGGTCTCTGGCAGGGTATATTCGCTGAAAGGATCGTCGAAATGCTGGCTGCGGGCGGCCACCAGGGGATCCGAGGGCACGCTGAAAGGTAGCTTGACGATCAACAGACATTCTAACTCATCTCCGGGCAGATCCACACCTTCCCAAAAGCTGCGTGTGCCCAGCAGCACGGCCTTGGGGCTCTCTTTGAACTCCCGCAGGAGCCGCCGCCGACTGCTGCCCCCATGTTCCAACACCACGATGCCGCTGCGATCCAACGGCCCGCGGATGGCGTTGGCCGTTTGACGCAGGTGGGCATAGCTGGTGAAGAGGGCCAGGGTGTGGCCGTCCGTGGCCTGGGCCGCCCGCACGATGGCCTGTTCCACCGCCTGTTGATAGGCGGGCTGGTTGGGCAGGGGCATATCCGTGGGCAGACAGAGCAGCACGTTGCGCTTATAGTCGAAGGGGCTGGGAATGGTGATGCAGTTCACATCCCACAACCCCAGCCGCTCCCGCATATAGCCGAAACCGTCCCCTGTGCGCAGGGTGGCCCCGGTCAGGATGGTGGCCCGCAGTTTGTTGACCAGATTGGTGTTGACCAACTCGCCCACATAGACCGGCGCGCTGCACAGGGTCACCCGTTCGCCGTCCGTGTCCAGCTCCAGCCAGCAGACCCGCTGACCGTTGACATCCCCCCGATGGCCGCTGGGCTGATAGATGATCTCGTCCATGTTGCCCAGCAGGTCGCCGAAGGCATCGGTCAACCCCAACAGGTCGCCCAGATGGGTGGATTGGGGTTCCATGCTGTCCCACCCGGCCTGACGCAAGCGATCCCCCAGGGTCTTCAGCCCGTCGGCCAGCCGCCCCAATTCTGTACTCACCGACTGCCACTCCACCTCGATCTGGCTCCACCGGGGCTGGCTGCGCACCCCGCCGTCCAGGAGCAGCCGTTGGGTATATTTGCTCTCTTTGCGCATACCCGGCTGGCGCAGGGTGAAGCGGGCCAGGGCGGCGGTGAACTCCTGCAGTCGGGGCAGGATGCGCTTGGCCTTGCCGGCCAGAGAGGCGGCGGCCTCGGCGCTGGGCGGATGGCGGCGCAGGAGATCCGCCAGTTCGCCCCGGAAATCCAGCCGAGCCAACAGCCGCTCCATGCTCTGGGCGTCGGCCCGATAGGTCATCTGATCCGTGGCCGTCTCTTCCAGCCGGTGGGCCTCGTCGATGATCAGGTGACCGTAGGCGGGCAACACCCGGCCCCCGGCGGAGATGTCGGCCATGAGCAGGGCGTGGTTGATCACCACCAGATGGGCGGCCTCGGCCTCCTGTTTGGCCAGCAGAAAGAAGTCCACAAAATCTTCCCGGCTGCCGTCCACCCGAGAGCGGGCGTGGCCAAAACAGCGCTCCCGGCTGCACGTGGCCGGGTCTGACGCCATGTGGGACCAAATGGCCTGCTCCTGGCTGCCGTAGAGGAGAAGCTCGGACATGTCCCCGGTCTGGGTGATGCTGAGCCAGACCAGCACCTTGGCCAGCACGCGCATTTCCAGGGCGGAAAGTTGGTGGTTCTGCTGCCAAAGATGCAGCCGCCGGGTGCAGAGATAGTTGCTGCGCCCCTTGAGCAAGGCCGTGCGCCAGTGCTGACCAGAGAGGCCCATGTCGCCCAGCAACTCCCGGATGCGGGGGATCTCGCTGTCCAAGAGCTGGTCCTGCAGGGTGATGGTGTTGGTGGCGACGACCACCCGCTGCTCGTTGGCCACGCTCCACAGGGCCGCGGGGAGCAGATAGGCCAGGCTTTTGCCCGTGCCTGTCCCCGCCTCGGCCAGGAGATGGTCCCCCACGTTGAGGGCGTGCAGCACGTGGCCCGCCAACTCGCTCTGGCCGACCCGATGCTCGTAGTGATCCCCCAAGCGCTGGGCCAGGATGCCCCCAGGCTCCAAGATGCGGCTCAGTTGGGCCGGGTCCACCTGGACGCCGGAACCGCCGCCCTGGTCCAAGGCCGCGCCGGCGGCCATGCGCCGATCCGGGGTGGAGGTCTCCGCCTGGGTTTGGGCCACCCAGTCATCCCCAAACTCGGCCTGGCGCTGGCGGATCTCATCCTGGATCAGCAGCATGGGCGGCCAGTCCACCTGGGATCCGGCGGCCATCAATTGGGCCAAAATCCGCCCGTCCATGCGCTGGATCTGGCCGTTGAGCATCATGAAGAGCCGGGCGCTGGCCTCGGCATCGTCCAAGGCCCGGTGGGCGTCTTCCAGCACAATCCCCAGTCCCCGGCACAGCTCGCCCAAACTATAGCTGGGCATCCCCGGCAGCAGGATGGTGGCCAGCTCGAAGGTGTCCAGGGCCGGGCGGTGGAAGCGGATGTTGGCCGCCTCTAAAAAGCCCAGGTCGAACCCGGCGTTGTGGGCGATCACCCCGGTGACGCCGCTGTCCACAAAGGCCAGGAGTTCCGGGGCGATCTCGGCCAGGGTGGGGGCGGCGGCCACATCTTTGTCGGTGATGCCGGTGATCTGTTCGATGCGCAGGGGGATCTTGCGTCCGGGGTTGACCAGGGTGGAGAAGCGGTCGATGACCTGATCGCCCTGGATGCGCACCGCGCCGATCTCGATGATGGCGTCTTTCTTGGCATCCAAACCCGTGGTTTCCAGATCCACGGCGACAAAAATGCGCTCGGTGTTGAAGGGCATGGGGTTGCTTTCTAGGGGGGAGGGGCGTGATGAGTAATGAGTGATGAGTAATGGTGCGGTGGGCGGTATGGGACGCTGGCACCGACATTGACGCCGGGATATTATACCAGTTGGGGCGAGGGTTGGCGAACCATTGCAGGGGTTTGGGGTGCGCATCATCTTTTTGGACAGGGAACCGGTCAATCCCGGAAAGGGCCGGTTCTTCTTGGGTTATGCCAATAGCGTTGGCCCATTCCGGGATTGGCGGGCGGATCTCCACCTTTCCGGGAATGGGCCAAGACTATTCACTCGACCCAAAAAGATCCGGCCCTTTCCCGGAATGCCCAAGCACATTCAACGCAAATGATCCACCCGGTCCGACCTTCCAGGAAGCTTGAAGCTTCCTGGAAGGTTCGCTACCCCCCCCCCGGATCCAACCAAATTGCCCCATCCTCTTTTTTGGGGCACAATGGAGAGAGCGTATAATGCGTGGTCGCCATCGAAGGTCTATCAACCAAATGCCTATGTCTATCTCTGTTCCTGCCCAGCCAACCCAATCATCCCCCATGCCCCCCGCCCTGGGCATTTCCCTGATCGTCACGGTCTACAACGAAGGCGGAGCCATCCACCGCCTGTTGGAGACCATCGCCGCCCAGACCTTGCGGGCGGACGAGCTGGTGATCTGCGACGGGGGCAGCACGGACGACACGGTGGCCGCTATCCACGCCTTTGCCCAGGCCCACGTTGACCGCCTCCCCCCCCTGCGGGCGCTGGTGGAGCCCGGGGCCAACATCAGCCGGGGACGCAACCTGGCCATCGCCGCGGCCCACGGGCCGATCATCGCGGCCACAGACGCCGGGGTGCGCCTGGATTCCGACTGGCTGGACCGGTTGACCGCTCCCTGGCGCACGGCCCATGCCCAGGGCGACCCATTGCCCCTGGCCGTGGCCGGTTTCTTTGTGCCGGATGTGAGCGGGATCTTCCAGACCAGCATGGCGGCCACGGTTCTGCCCCTGGTGGAGGACATCGACCCGGCCACCTTTTTGCCCAGCAGCCGCTCGGTGGCCTTCACGAAGAGGGCGTGGAAAGTGGCGGGGGGCTATCCTGAATGGCTGGACTATTGCGAGGATCTGTTGTTTGATTTTGGGATCAACCGGCAGGCAAAAACACCCCCTCCCAGCCTCCCCCAGGGTGGGGGAGGAGCAGTGGTGGTCAGCGGCTTCGTCTTTGCCCCGGACGCCATCGCCTATTTCCAGCCCCGCACCACGCTGAAGGGCTTTTGGACCCAGTACTACCGTTACGCCCGGGGCGACGGCAAGGCGGATCTCTTCCGCAAACGCCACGCCGTGCGGTATGTCATCTACTTGATCGCCCTGCCCATCCTGTTGATCCTGACCTTTGCCGGCGGATGGCCCTCCGCCCTGGGTAGCCTGGGCCTGATCGCCGGGGGCATCGCCTACTGTCTGCGCCCGTGGCAGCGGCTGATCATCCTGGGCCGGGGAAACCTCTCCGCCGCAGGAACCCTGGCCGCGGCGCTGCTCGTCCCCCTCCTGCGGGTCGTGGGCGACGTGGCCAAAATGGTCGGCTATCCCGTGGGCCTGCTCTGGCGTCGCCGCAACCGCCACCGTCCCGAACTCCATTGGCGGTGATCGGGGATCGGGGATCAGGGATCAGGGATCGGGGACTGGGGATCGGACTTGTATCCGCCCTCTGATCCCCAGTCCCCGATCCCCAGTCCCCGATCCCCAGTCCCCGATCACCGATCCCTGATCACCATGCCCATACTCATCGACGGCCACAACCTCATCGGCTCCGGCATCTTTCCCGACATCAACCTGGCCCAGGAGGATGACGAGCTGCAACTGATCGCCCGGCTCAAGGTGTGGCGCAGCCGCTATCGGGGCAAGTTTATCATCATCTTTGACCGGGGTATCCCCGGCGGCAAGGATGTGAAGCTGGGCGGCGGCGGCGTGGAGGTGATCTTCGCCACCTCCCCCACCCAGGCGGATGACCTGATCCGCCGCCGGTTGCGGCGCAGCACCCAAGGGCTGATCCTGGTCAGCAACGACGCTGCCCTGCGGCGGGAAGCCCAGATCCACAACGTTGAGTGTTGGGGTAGCGCCGACTTCGCCGCCAAGCTGGGGCCGCCCACCGCCGCCGTCACCCCAGCCCAGACCGACCCCGGCGCTGCCGCCCACGTCCAGCTCTCCGCCGACGAGGTGGATGAGTGGATGGAACTCTTTGGCAAACGGCGCAAGAAAAAGAAGAAGACAACGAAGAAGAGATAAAAGCTATCCACGAATCTGCACGAATCTTCACGAATCTAAAAGCTTTTACCGCAAAGGTGCGAAGAGCGCAAAGAAAAAAAGAAAAAGATTCGTGCCGATTCGTGCAGATTCGTGAAGATTCGTGGATAAAAACTCGTGGAACACAACCTTATGACAAATGAAAAAGCTGTTCGCCGCACTGTGCCTGCCAAGCTGATGGAGTCCACCCCGGAGCGCCGGGGGGTGGGCCACTGGCTGTTGGCCTCGCCTATGATCGTCTTCGCCGGCTGGCTGGCCGTGGACATCTTCGCCGCCCTCAGCCCCATCCCCTGGCGCTGGCTGGATCTGATCTTGGGCGGGCTGCTCTACATCTTTCTGATCGTCCTGCCCGCCGGAATCCTCGCCCACCGGCTGGTCACCGCCTTCCCCCGCCTCTTTCAACAGAGCGGCTGGGACGTGATCCCCCTGGAACCGGTCTCCCCCAGCGAGATCTACCTGGTGCGCTACGATTATGTCGAGCGCCGCCGGGCTGCCACAACCTGGTCCCAACGCTGGCTGCGGGCGGCCCAGGGCTGGGTCTATCTCGAAATCGCCGCCATCTTCGTGGGGGCCATTCTGATGATCCCCCTCTTCTTAAGCGTCACCGAGTTCGGCTTTGGGCAGTAGCTTTTATCCACGATTCGGCACGAATCTACACGAATCTACACGAATCAAAAAGAAAAGATTCGTGAAGATTCGTGCAGATTCGTGGATAATTTGAAAATTCGTGGATCAGTTCTTCGAGGTGCAATGATGAAAAATGGAAAGGGTAGGGGTTTGCGGTTGGTGGCGTTGATGGTCCTTTTTGGGGTCTTGGCCCTGGGGGGCGGAGCGGCAATGGCTGGGCCGATTGACGAAGGCGTGGCGACGGAACGCGCCTGGCCCCAAGTCACCGTGGCCACGGTCTCCTTCCGCGACCGGATGGAGCTGGACAAGCTGGCCGAGGGGTTGGACATCCTCTCCGTGGA
The DNA here is from genome assembly GCA_964551895.1 of uncultured Caldilineaceae bacterium. Taxonomy (GTDB): domain Bacteria; phylum Chloroflexota; class Anaerolineae; order Caldilineales; family Caldilineaceae; genus JAGNDO01. The sequence goes on from CAZKEX010000033.1 coordinate 14,480, forward strand.
CCACGCCGCCGGCACCTTTGATGCCCTGCTGCGCCCGGAGCAACTGGCCGCCCTGCGTGGCGAAGGCCGGGCTGTGCAGGTGGATGTGGCCCAGAGCGCCCAACTCAACGCCCCCCGCACCCTCTCTCCCGGCCAGGTCAGCGGCATCCCCGGCTACGCCTGCTATCGCACCGTGGAGGAGACCTTCGCCAGCCTGGATCAACTGGCCGTGGCCCACCCGGACCTGGCCGCGTGGAGCGACGTGGGGGACAGTTGGGACAAGGCGACGCCTGGCGGCAATCCCGGCTACGACATCAACGCCCTGGTCCTCACCAACCGTGCCGTCCCCGGCCCCAAGCCCAAGCTGATGATCATCTCTGCCATCCACGCCCGGGAGTATGCCACGGCGGAGCTGGCCACCCGCTTCGCCGAACTGCTGGTGGCCAACTATGGCATCGACCCGGAGATCACCTGGCTGCTGGACACCACCGAGCTGCACCTGATCCCCCAGGCCAACCCGGACGGGCGCAAACAGGCCGAGGGCGGCTACTCCTGGCGCAAAAATGTCAACAACGCCAACGGCTGCACCACCACCCCCTACTACGGCACGGACCTGAACCGCAACAGCAGCTTTATGTGGAACATCGGCGGCAGCAGCGGCTATGCCTGCGACGAAACCTACCGCGGCCCCAGCGCGGCGTCCGAGCCGGAGGTGCAGGCCATCCAGACCTACGCCGCGGCCATCTTCCCGGATCAGAGGGGGCCAGATCCTGGCGACCCGGCCCCAGAGACGGCCACCGGGGTCTTTTTGACCCTGCACAGCTACGGTCAACTGGTCCTCTATCCCTGGGGCTATACCACGGTGGACGCGCCCAACGGCCCGGCCCTGGCCACCCTGGGGCGCAAGTTCGGCTACTTCAACAACTACACCGTTTGTCAGGATTGCCTCTACGCCGTCTCCGGCAGCACGGACGACTGGGTCTATGGCGAGTTGGGCGTGCCCAGCTACACCTTTGAGATCGGCACCACCTTCTTCCAAAGCTGTGCCTTTTTCGAGCAAAACATCGTTCCCCGCAATATGCCCGCCCTGCTCTATGCCCTCAAGGCGGCCCGACTGCCCTATCAGGAACCAATGGGACCGGAGGTGACGGGACCGGCGCTTTCGGTGAACGTGGTCTCTTCGGGGACAACCGTCATCCTGACCGGGGTGGCGGACGACAGCCGCTACGACAGCAACGGCTACGGCAACGAGCCGGTGCAAACTATCAGCGCGGCCCGCTATAGCGTGGACGCGCCCCCCTGGGCAGAGGGCGTCGTTTTTGAACCCATCCAGGCCGCGGACGGCAACTTTGACGGCCCGGTGGAAAACCTGACCGCGACCCTTGACACAACGGACTGGGCCTCTGGCCGCCACACGGTCTATCTCCAGGCCCAGGACAGCTTGGGGAATTGGGGCGTGCCCAGCGCTGTTTTTCTGACCATCGCCGCGCCACCCCATACCCTGAGTGTGGACGCACTGCCGTTTTTGCTTGCAGCGCCAGGGGTCACGCTGAATCGTTTCTTGACCATTCATAATCTGGGCGACGCGGCGGACAGCTATACCCTGACCGTGAGCGGCAGGCCGACCTGGTCGGTAACTCTGCCCGCATCCGTTGGGCCGGTGGCAGCGGGCGACTTGGCGAATGTGCCATTGAGCGTAACCCCCCCGGTGACGGTCACGGAGCATGAAAAATACACCTTTACCGTCACCGTTGCATCCATGAACGATCCAATCCAGGCCATCACCGTGCCAGTGACCGCCATCGCACAAGTGGTTCACGCGGTGACGGCAACGTCCATCACCAACAGCATCACCAGCGCGCCGGGCCGTGCAGTCACTGTGACCCTGCGGATGGAAAACTCGGGCAATGTCACCGAAACGGTCGAGTTGACCTATTCCACCACCACGGAGCAGGCGGATTGGCTGGTCAGCCTGCCCATGACCCTCACCTTGGGGCCAGACATGGCAGTGGTACAAGAAGTCGTCCTATCCATCCCGCCGGCCACGCCCGAAGGCTACTATTCCGGCCAGATCCACATCTTCCGTACCACGCAGCCGAACATTGAATTTATCGTGCCGGTCTACCTCTTCGTAGTCTGGCAGCACGCCTTTTTCCCAGTCGTTTTTGGGCCGTAGCGTTAGCTTTTCAACAGGAGTCATCCATGCCCCATCCATTGCACAGGGCCAGCGCCCGTGCCACTATCACCACAATCTTCTCTGCCTTGCTTGTCGTCGGCGTTCTGCTGACCGTGCCGGGCAGCAGCTTTGCCCAGGGACCCACCCCCACGACGCCGGAAAGCGTGGCCGCGGGGGTGCGCGCTCTGCGCCCCACGGTCAGCAGCGCCGCCCGGCACGATCTGTCGCCGCCCTTGCGGGAGATGGCTCCCCTGCCCCCGGCCCAGAATGCGGAGGTGCAGCCCTTCTTCGCCCTGCCCAAGGCGGAAAAAAGCGAGTTGATGGGTCCCCAAGAAATGGGGGTGGCAGAGAACCCGGACCGCCTGGCCGGTCTCAGCACAACCTCGGTGCCCGGTCCCCTGATCACCTTTGAGGGAATCAACAATGTCAACGGCGTGCTGCCCCCGGACCCCACGGGGGATGTGGGGCCAAACCACTTTGTGCAGATGGTCAACCTCTCCTTTGCCGTCTTCGACAAACAGGGCAACACCCTCTATGGCCCGGCCAACACCAACACGGTGTGGAGCGGTTTTGGCGGCGTCTGCCAGACCTTGAACGATGGGGATCCCATTGTACTCTACGACCAGATGGCCGACCGCTGGATGATCTCCCAGTTTGCCCTGGATTTCCCGGACAACTTCCACGAGTGTATTGCCATCAGCCAGACGCCGGACCCCACGGGGGCCTGGTATCGGTATGATTTCAAGATCAGCAGCGCCAAGATGAACGACTATCCCCACTTTGGCATTTGGCCCGACGCCTATTATATGGGGGTGAACCAGTTTGACGGCACCACCTTTTCCTGGCAGGGTCAGGGCGTGGTGGCCTTCGAACGGGAGCAGATGTTGCAGGGGCTGCCCGCCCGCATGGTCTATTTCGATCTCTACGGGGTCAGCGATCTCCTGGGGGGCATGTTGCCCGCCGATTGGGATGGCATGTCCACGCCGCCCAACGGCGCGCCCAATCCCTTTGTCATGATCGACGACGACGACTGGGATGAGAGCTACCCGGTGGATCAGTTGGAGGTGTGGGAATTCCATGTGGATTGGAACAATGTGGCCGCCAGCAGCTTCACCGGGCCCCTGTTGCTGCCCACCCAGTCCCCCTTCAGCGCCAATGTCGCCAACATCCCCCAACCCGGCACAGGGGTACGGCTGGATGCCATCGCCGACCGCTTGATGCACCGGCTGCAATATCGCAACTTTGGCACCCACCAAAGTTTGGTGGTCAACCACACCGTGGCCGTGGGTGGACAGGCCGGTATCCGCTGGTATGAGCTGCGGGACACGGGCGGAGGCTGGCAGATCTACCAAGAGGGCACCTATGCCCCAGACGCCAACCAGCGCTGGATGGGCAGCATGGCCATGGATGGGTCGGGCAATATTGCCCTGGGCTACAGTATCAGCAGCAGCAGCCTCTATCCCTCCATCCGCTACACGGCCCGGACCGCGGGGGATGCCCTGGGCGCCTTGAGCGCCAACGAGCAGGAGATCAAGGCGGGCACCGGCTCCCAAACCCACTCGGCGGCGCGCTGGGGGGACTATAGCCAGATGTCCGTGGACCCGATAGATGAATGTACTTTCTGGTATACCACAGAGTATCTCGCCACCACGAGCAGTGCGGCCTGGCGCACCCACGTGGGCGCCTTCCGCCTGCCCGAATGCACCGGCACTGAGGCCGGCACCCTGATCGGGCGCATCACCGAAGCGGGCAACGGACAGCCGATCCGCAATGCCCAAGTGCGGGCAGGCTCCTTCGGCGCGGTCACCAGCCCCAGCGGGAACTATGCCATGCGCATGCCCTCGGGCCTCTACACAGTCACGGTCACGGCCTATGGCTACGAGCCGGCCACTACCACAAATATCCAGGTGGCGACAGAAGTGACCACGACCTTCAATGAAAACCTGGCCAAGATCCCCCTGGTCCCGGTGCAGGGGACGGTTGTGGATGGCTCCGGCACAGGCTGGCCCCTCTATGCCGAGATCCTGATCGCGGGCTATCCCAACAGCCCGATCTACACGGACCCTCTGACCGGGCGCTATGCGGTGGATCTGCTGGATGGGGTGGCGGTCACCTTTACGGTTCGCTCCGCCCTGCCCGGCTATCAGCCCCAAAGCCGGGTGATCACCCCCACGGCCGCCCATCCGCCAGAAGATTTCACCCTGCTGGTGGATGGCTCCGCCTGCACGGCGCCGGGCTATGCCATCACCAACGGCGGCGGCATTTTCGAGGACTTTGAGGCCATCCCCGAAGGCGAAGCGCCGGCCGGGTGGAGCTTGGTTGACAATTCGGGGAACGGCCAGGTCTGGCAGTTCACAGACCCTGGGGATCGGAGCAACTTGACCGGGGCCAGGGGTGACTTTGCCACAGTGGACAGCGATGCCTATGGCACAGGCGGGCTGCAAGACACAGAGCTGCGCACGCCGATCCTCGACTTCAGCCAACGGAGCGAGGTGCGCCTGGCCTACAACCATTACTATCGCACCTACACCGGCGCGGACACGGCCGAGGTCGATGTCAGCAACGATGGCGGCCTGACCTGGACCACGGTGATCTCCCATCCGACAGACTCCCCGGAAGGCGTGCGGGTGAATCTGGACATCTCTGACCTGGCGGCCAATCAAGCCGCGGTGCAGGTGCGCTTCCACTACTTCGATGCCATCTATCAATGGTATTGGCAGGTGGACGATGTGCTGGTGGGAGTGCAGTCCTGCGTGCCCACAGGAGAGGGGCTGGCCCTGGGCCATGTCTACGATGCCAATACGGGCGAGGCGGTCAACGGGGCCAGAGTCAACAACGGGGCGGGCCAAACAGCCACCACCTTTGACACCCCCCAGAACTTCAACCTGGACGGGGGCCTCTATCTCATGCCCCTGGCCCAGGGCAACTATACCATGACCGCCACAGCCAACCGCTATGGGGTCGTCACCCGTCCCCTCACCATCACCGCCCTGGCCCTGGCCGAGCTGGATCTCAACATGCCAGCCGGGCGGCTGGCCGTGGCCGACAGCGTGAACCTCACCTTGCCGGTCAACGGAGCCACCCAAACCATGCAGGTGGCCTTGGACAATGTGGGCGGCATGGGGGTCAACTTCAACCTGGTGACCATTGAGGGGGCCCAGTTGCCGCCTGACCCGGCCCTGGCCTATGCCTCCCGCAAACGCAAGTTCCCGTCCAAACTGCTCAACGATGCCACGGCGATCAATGTCTATACCCATGCGGCCCCAACGGTCTCCGCCCTGTCCGGCGGCGATCTGCTGGGCTATTGGGATGGCGGGCTGACGGACGCCTGGGGCATCGCCTATGACATGGACACGGACAGCCTGTGGCTGAACAGCCGGGCCGACGAGCGCGCCCACCGCTTCCAGCCTGGCGGCACAAGCGGCGGGCAGGTGGCAGATCTATCCGGCTGGGTCACCGCCTTTGCCGCGGACATGGCCTATGATCCGGTCAGCCGCCAGGTGTGGGCGGTGAACGTGGGCGGGGACAACTGTCTGCACGCCTTTGATGCAAGCACAGGCGCGGACCACGGCGACCGCATCTGCCCGGACTTCACCGTCACCCAGCGGGGGCTGGCCTACAATCCCCTGCGGGACACCTTCTTCTCCGGCTCGTGGACCAACGAGATCGTCTATGAATTTGACCGCCAGGGCCAGGTGGTGAGCGCGGCCAACCTGGGGCTGGCCATCTCCGGCCTGGCCTACAACCCAGCCACGGACCATCTCTTCGTCCTCACCAACGCGGACACGGGCTTCGATGTCTATGTGGTGGATGTGGCCGGGGACGGGCCTGGGGGCTATGAGATCCTGGGCGGCTACGACATCCTGGGGCTGGGGGGCTGGGATCAGGCTGGGCTGGCCTTGGGCTGTGATGGCAGCCTGTGGGCGGTGGATCAGGTGGCGGGCACGGTGCTGCAGGCCGCGTCCGGCGAGACGGATGTCTGCGCCTGGACGGCGTCCGAATGGCTGCTCGTGACCCCCACAGCCGGGGCCGTCAGCGCTGGCGGCCAGAAGATCTTGACCTTCACCTTCAACCCCCAGACCCTGCGCCCAGGTGTGGCCGTGGGCGCGGTGCGCCTGGGCACGGACACCCCCTATGGCATCTTCTCCATCCCCGTCACCTTGACCATCGCCAATGCCTATGGGGTCTCCCTGGCCGAAACCACCCAAGATCGGTCCGGTCTGCCCGGCCAGGTGGTGACCTACACCGTGACTGTCCAGAACAGCGGCACGGTCACCGACAGCTATGCCCTGACCTTGAGCGGACACAACTGGAGCAGCCAAGGTCCGGCCACCGTCGGCCCCATCCCCCTGCGGGGCAGCGAAAGCGTGGTGGTGAGCGTCACCATCCCCGCCCAGGCCGCGCCTGGGGAGCGGGATACAGTGACCGTCAACCTAACCTCCCAAACCGACCCCGAGGCCCAGATCAAGGGCAGCCTGACCACCACTGTGGGTACCTTTGCCGTCGCCCTTGCCCCCGGTTCGTCCAGCCTGAGCGCCAACCCCGGCGCCACAGCCACCCACACGGTCACCATCACCAACCAGGGCACGGTCACGGATAGCTTCGCCCTCTCCAAGGCGGGGGCCACGTGGCAGACCACCATGCCGGCCACGGTTGGCCCCTTGGCTCCCGGGTCATCGATCTTGGTCCCTGTGAGCGTAGAGATCCCGGCCGGCACGGCAGCCGGGGCCATGAACAACGCCACCCTGACCGCCACCTCCATGGCAGACAGACGACGCTCGGCCAGCATCGTCCTCAGAACCACAGCCAAAGCGCTCTATCAAGTCAGCATGGCCCCCAGCGGCGTGACCGCAAAGACCGGTCTTCCTGGCGCCCAGGTGGACTACAGCCTGGTGATCACCAACCAGAGCAATCTGGCCACCAGCTTTTCGTTGGATTGGACAGGAAATCTCTGGCCGACGGGGGCCCCGGTGCAGGTGGGCCCCCTGGCCGCCTACGATGGCAGCGCCACGGTCAAGGTACAGGTGAGTGTCCCCATCACCGCCCCGGCCAACGCCACGGACCAGATGACCCTGACTGTGATGGCGCTGTTGGACAGCACAGCCAAGGCCCAAACCGTGATCTCCACGACTGCCGGTCTGTTGCGGGCGGGGATGTGGGGGGAAGCGACCTATGCAGCCCAAGGTCTGCCAGGCCGACAGGTCACCCTGACCTTGACAGCCCGCAACACGGGCAATGTCAGCGACACCTACACCATCACCCTCAGCGGGCCGGACCAGGACGTATGGCAGGTCCAGGTCGCCGACCAGCTTCCTTCCCTGGAACCGGGGAACAGTGTCACGGTCCCTGTGGGGGTGACCATCCCCCTGGTTGTGCAGGCCAACGAGATGCGAGCGTGGACGGTCGGCTTGGTCTCCCAGGCCACGGGAAAAGTGGTCGCCTCCACCACCGTGCAGGTCACCGCCCAGGACGGCGGACACGCCATCTTCCTGCCCCATCTCCTGCGCTAAACGGAAACTCTCGTTCCCACGCTCCGCGTGGGAACGCAAACGGGCGCTCTGCGCCCCTCGGCG
>CAZKEX010000034.1:0-22081 GCA_964551895.1 uncultured Caldilineaceae bacterium
GCAGCGTCAGCGTGCCGGCAGCAGTGGGGTTTTATGCAGGGATGGTAGGATGGATGGTGGTGGGATGGTCAACGAAAAGAGGGCGAGATCTTCGGATCTCGCCCTCTTTCGTCTGTCCTACTGAAACAACCTGGGTAAGTAGACTGAACTGTTCTCCCTCTTCAAGACCGAAAAGGAGGACATGATTCAACATGATTGTCTGTAGGCGTACCCCAGGCTGCTCATCGAATCCCAATGGGTAGGAAGATCTTGCGTTGCCCCAAGTAGTCAAACCACTTGGTCAACAACGGCAGGAAGATCTCCAGCCCTTCGCCTTCCTCTGTCACACGGAGGCTGATGGGTTTCTGATCGCTGTTTCCCCACCCCCAGGCGACGGTCCCCGTGGCCGCCAGGGTGCCCGTACTCACCGCCCGGCTACGGATGGTGACGGTGACCGGCTGTCCGCCCGTCACATCTCCCTGCCACGCCACACCGATACGGGACACGTCCAGGCGGTTGATAACCGGCTGGCCGACGCTGGCCGTGGCGACCACATCGGTGATCATTCCGGCGGGCAGGATCAGGCTGAAAAGCAGATCGCTCAGGGGCCGGGTGGCGGTGATCACAGCCTGAATACCCACGCTGCCCCCCACGGCCACACTGGTTCGGTCCACTGTCACCGTCAACCCTCGATTGGGCAGCAGATAGACCGCCAACATGGGCGCAAAGGCGATGTTGCCCGCGCCGTCAAAGGCGGTCACCGAGATCAGGTTGAAGCCCGTGCGCACGGTGAGGGGCAGGGTGAAGTTCCCCTCGCCGTCCGTGGCGGCCTCTTGGCCGTTGACCAACACGGTCAGCGCACCCCGGTCGTCCGTCACCCGCCCAGAGACCGGCATGGAGAGCGAGGCCAGGTCGCTGGTGAGATAGGTCGTCGTGGCCGGGGTGGTGATGCTGATGGCCGGGGGCTGGGTGTCCAATGGCGGCGGCACGGCATAGGCCCGCACCCGGCTGTCCCGGTTGCCAGCCCGGTCCGTGCTGGTCGCCACCAAGAGATGGTCCCCCTGGGTCTGGGTGGGCAGGGTGAAGGTGTAGGCCCCAAAACCAGTCAGGTTGACCGTGGTATTGAGGAGGGTGGCCCCAGTTGTGGCGGTTACCACCAGGGTGGTGGGGCCAAAGCCATAGAGATCCACCCGCCCCTGGCCCGCCTCCCCCTGGGCATAGATGCCCTGATCCGTACTCAGATCTACCAGGTGGGCAGAGCCGATGTCCACCTGTACATAGCCCCTGGCCACCTGCCACGGCTTGCCCGGCATCCCCACCATCACCCCCAGCATGTGGGGACCGACCACAGGGGTATCGATGTGGCCGGTGACGGTGAAGACATTTAGCCCCGGTTGCAGATCCACCCGCCGGGGCGTTTCCGGAGTGAGGCGCGAGGCCTCCCCATCGTCCGGCGGGAAGAGCCAGCCAGTCAGGTTCAGACCCTGCACCGGGGTGTCGGTTTCGTTGAAGAACTCGACCGTGGCGGTGAGTACATCCTGGGGGTTATAGTTGGCCCGATCCGCGGTCAGTCGGCGCACGGTTACATTGACCCCCGCTACATCCAAGGGATAGCGGATCTCTTCGCCGTTGATGTTGGCGAGAATGGGGTACTGACCCGTGCGCACCACATCCGGCAGGGCGAAGGCCAGGGGATAGGTGCCGGTGATGATGCGTCCCAATCCGTCATAGGGCGGCGACCAGACCAGGAAATCTCCGCCTTGCAGCCCCAACCCCATTGGCCCCATGAGGATCACGCTGTCCAACGTCCCGGTCACGTTGACGGTCAGGTGGACGGTTTCGCCCGCCCGATAGTGCACACGGTCCAGGTGCAACGTCGCCCCTGGCCCCGCGTCCGCCACCAGAATGGGTACGCTGTCGATCATCAGGGTGCGCTGGCCCGTCTCATCCGCGGCCGAGGCAAAGGAGAGGGCCACACTGGCCCGCCCGCTCTCCTGGGCCGGGAAGGTGAACAGATGCACCAACGACTGGTTGGCCGGCAGGGTGACCGTGATGAAGGATTCGGCATCCAGATAGCGCAACGAAAGGTGATAGTCCCCCGCCAGACCAGCCCGTTCCTGCAGAGTGACGGTCAGGCGCACGTCGTCTTCCGGGCCATAGGTGGCCCGATCTGTGGCCAGGGCCAGCCCCACATCCGGGCCAGCCACGGCCACCACAAAGGGCCACAGTTGATCGTCGATGGTGACCTGGCCGGGATAGTCGCCCTTGGGCATGTCTGTGGGCGTGGTCAGGGTGAAGGTATAGTCCTGGGTGGCAAAGGCCGTGGGGGTGATGATCTGCTGCACCGGCGTGTCGAAGATCTGCACCCCGGCGATCACCTGCCCCGCCGGGCCGCGGTTGGCCAGGGTGACCCCAACCTGGAAGGTCTGGGCCGGTTCTTGGGGCTGGCTGCCCCGCCGAGAGGTGATGGGCGTGGCCGAAACTGACAGGATTTCGATCTGGGCTCTTTGGGGCGCGGCCACCGCTCCCACGCCCATCTGCGCCGTGGCCGATGCCAACAACACGCCCGCCTCGTCCCGCAACTGCGCGGTCAGGGTGTGGGGTCCCGCGGGCAGGTCCACCACCACGCTGTCGGTGATCAGCGCGCCGGGGGCGAGGAGAATATCCCGCCGGGCGCGCTCGCTGCCGTCGAGATAGACCACAAGTTGGGTCGGGGTGGTCAGCCCCCCGGTGCCGCTGACCACATAGGTGATCCCCGTGAGACCGGCCAAGGGATCAACCAGGGGCGCCAAGCTCACCCCGCCCCCCAGCCCCCAGGCCACATTTGCGCTCAAAGTCCGGGTGACATCGCCGCCGATGGCGAGGGTGATTGGGCTGGTTCGGGTGATGGCCACATCAAAGCTGAGGGCTTGGTTTTCACCCGCCGCCAGGGAGACGGCCCTGGGGGGATCGCTGGGCGCAGAGAGTTGTAGATCCAGATCAACCTGCCCGGTGTTGGTGAGGAAGACCGTGGCGCTGAAGGGCGCATAGCCTGCCATGCTCGGCACTTCCATGCTGGCGGCCAGTTGGGGCGCGGCCACCGTGGCAAAATCCTCGATCGTCACCAGGCCAGCCGAAACCTGCACCCCCAGATCCTGGCTGGCGACCAGGCTGGTGGTATAGGCCGCGCCCTGGCCCGCGGTCAATGCATAGGTCTGGGTGAACAGCCCCGTGCCGTTGACCGTCACCGTCAGGGGCAGAGAGACCGGGCCGGGCGAGGTGTTGGTTACCCGTCCGCTGATCTGCACGGTCTGGCCGGGGCGATAGACCCGGCGGTCGGTCTGCACGGTCAACGCGGTGTGGTCGGGGAAGATATAGAAAGGGGCCGCCGTTCTGGCCAAGGGCTGGCCAAGGGCGTTGCTCAGATCCGCCAACAGCCAATATTTGCCCACGGATGGATTGGCGAGCCCAATCGGTTGGCTGACCGCCTGAGTTGTGGTCGTATTGACCGGCAGATCCTGGCTCCACACCACCCCGCTGCCGCCGGAGACGTTGACCCCGACGCCGTAGATATCCGGGCTACGGTTGATCGACCCCAGTTTCTGCCAAACAGCAGAGGATCGCACCTGTCGCTCTGGCGAAATCTGATCGTTAATGGCACCCTGCCACACGGCGAAGATCTGGCCCGGACCGACAAGGCTGAGAGCAGTGCGGCCATAAGAGCCGGTGTCCACGGTGGTGGCGGGGTCACTGATGACCTGATTGGCGCTCCAGCCCCCCGCTGGCGGACGATAGGCAAAGTAGATATCGTGTCCTGACTGGCCCCGGGAATCCTGCCAGACCGCGTAGACAGTGCCGTTGCTGTCCGCTGCCACGCTGGGCTTCTCTTGGGTCACCTGCCCCGTCTGGTCGCCAACCCGCTCGTTGGCGCTCCACACCCCGTTGGCCGGGCGATGGGCAAAGTAGATATTGGAACCGCCCCGGCCATCCCCCCACACGGCATAGGCGTTGCCCGCCCCATCCACGGCCAGATCGTTGGGCCCGGTGACGATCACATTGGCCACATCGTCCACCTGCTCGTTGGGGAGCCACACCCCGCCCGCCGGACGATAGGCAAAGTAGATATGGCCGCCGCTGCGCCCATCCAGCCAGATGGCGTAGGCGTTGCCCGCCCCATCCACAGCGATGGAGGGAAACCATTCGATGCTTGTACCGCCGCCATCATTGACCTGGACGCTGGTCCCCCACGCCCCGCCGACCGGGCGATAGGCGAAGTAAATGTCGTGATTTCCATTGCGATAGTCGGTCCAGATGGCATAGGCGTTACCCGTCTGATCCACCGCCAGATCCGGCGGGAAGCCGGTAGGGACACCGGCGTCGTTGACCTTCTCGTTGGCGCGCCACGGTCCCCCCGCCGGGCGAGAGGCAAAGTAGATCTGGTACGTACCCGACCGATAATCCACCCACAGAGCATAGACCGTGCCCGCCCCGTCCACGGCGATGGCAGGCCAACTTTGGGTGGCGTTCGGGTTGTTGGTGACGACGTCATCGTCCACATGCTCGGCAGCGCCCCACGCTCCCCCGGGGGGCTTCATGCGGAAGTAGAGATCGTACTTGATCGACGTGGCGGTCTCGTAGCGATAGTCCATCCAGATGGCATAGAGGGCGCCATCTGCGCCGGCGGTGATGGCTGGCATGTATTGGGGTGCGCCGCCGACCAGGGTAGAGACGTGATGGTTGGCCGCCCAGCTTCCCCCCGCCGGACGGTCTGCCCCCCAAATATCGAACTGATCCCCATAACGCTTGTCCTGCCAGATGGCGACGCTGTTGCCCGCGGCGTCCACGGCGATGTCCGGCACGGTCTGGTCTCGGCTGCGGGGATCGTCGTCGGCTCGCGCCGCTGGGGTCCATATTCCCCCTGCCGGGCGGGTGGCAAAGTAGATATTGCTGAGGCTGCCGGGGCCGCCGTAGTTGTGCCAGATGGCCACGGCGTTCCCCGCCCCATCCAGACCGATGGCCGGGCTGCTGCCGCTGCCGATCTTGGTGTTGGCGGACCAGACCCCGGCGCTGGATCGGCTGGCCGCCCACAGACCATCCCACACCACCACGGCCTCGCCGCCCCCGCTCACCCCGATGTCCGTGCCCAGCCTGTCGTTGGTGGAGGTGGCCACCCGATAGTCAGTTCCCCAGGCACCCCCGGCAGGCCGCAGGTTAAAGTAGACATTGCGGTCGCTGACCCAGACCGCGTAGACATTCCCGGCATCGTCCACATCCACCGCCGGATTGACCTGCCAGAACGAGGTGGCCGCCGTGGTATTGACCTGCTGGTTGCTTCCCCATGTGCCGTTGGGCCCACGGGTGGCGGCGAAGATCTGGCCGCGCCAATCTGTACGCTTGTCCACCCACACGACCGTCGCTTCACCGCCGGGCGACACCCCGATCCCCGGCAAAGAGACATCCCCAGAGGCCCCGTCGTTGATCTGCTCGTCCGCGCTCCACACCCCCGCCGGGGAGCGATAGGTGAAATAGATGGCGCTCTCCTGATCCCACACCACGTATGCGCCCCCGGCGCTGTCCACGGCAATGGCCGGGTCCTGGGGCAATTGGTTCGGCCCGCTGAGGTCGTTGATGCGCTCTGCCGTGCCCCACTGCCCCCCTGCCGGACGCCGGGCAAAGTAGATCTCTCGCCGGAAGCCGTTGACGGGGTCGTCATATTGCCAGACTGCATAGGCGTTCCCCGCCCCGTCCAGGGCGATGGCGGGCTTGGTCTGGATCAGGAAGCCCACCTCGTCGTTGGGGTTGATGAGTTCATTGGCCCCGACGGTCACATTCGTGGCCCCGGTGCCCGTCACCCGCAGAGCCAGCACGCCGTCCACGATTCCCTGGGTGGCGGTCACAGCGCCCTGGGCCAGGATCGGCTGGCCGCTGATATAGCTCGGACGGTCCGAGGTCACGGCCAGAGCCGCCCCATTCCCCGTCACGGCCAGCCGGTGAGAGAGGCTGACCCGGCGCTGGGTTGCCTGATCCACCACACCCACGGAGAGCCAATAGACCCCCGCCGCGGCCCCGGTCGGCACGGTCAAGCCCACGGAGGCCGATTGTCCGGCCTGCACCGCTTGGCTCTCCGTCGCCGTGGCGATTATGTGTCCGCTGCTGTCCCCCAGGCGCAGGGTATAGGCGGCCACGGAATCCAGCCCGCCATTGTTCGTCAAGGTCACGGCCAGGGGCTGACCGGCCTGGGCGCTGACTGGATCGAACTTTGCCTCGAACTGGGAAGGGGGCAGATGGAAGGCAAAGACGCCGGCCATCCTGGCCCCACCCTGTTCGGCTTCCACCTGCACGGGGTAGCTGCTCGCGGTCAACGTAACGGGCAGGGTGAAGGTGAGGGGTATCGTGCGCGCTACGCCCACAGGCAGGGCCACGGAACGGGTCAGAGTCATCCCCAACGCGGGCACGGTGACGGTGATGGTGGGGGCAAGGTCAAAGTAGCCCGTGTTGCGCAGGGTGGCCGAGAAAGTGGCCGTCTCCCGCACTCGATAGCTGGGCTGGCCGAACTGCCCCTGGAAGGTCACCCGGGCGGGCACATACCATAACCCAGTGGTGGGCGGCTCGCCCTCTTCCTGAAATTCAGTCCACAGTCGATAGGTCTCCAGGCGGATGGGGCCGATGTCCCCCAACGTAAAGCCCAGGGGGACCGACTGCCCCTGGGCCAAGGGCGGCACAGGCTGTCGATCACTCCACAGAGGGGCGGCAAAGGGATCCGCAAAAGGGTTCCCCGTGGGCAGGGTGAGGGTGAGAAACAGGGTGCTGGTCAGGGAGGGGCTGGCTGGGGCCAACTCTCGGGGCTGGTTGACCGCCGTGACGGTGAAGGGGGTCCCGGCGGCCAGGGGGGCGGGCAGGGTCGAAGAGGCTTGCAGGCGCGGTCCGGCCATGTGCAGGGCCAACTGGCTGCTGTTCAGCTTGACGCCCGCGGGATCAAAGAGGGCCGCGCCCAGCCGTTTGCTGACGTTCATGGTCACGGTGAAGCTGGCCGTGGCGGTGGCGCCAGGGGCTAGGGTGTGGGTGATGGGATCTGCGGGCAGATTCTCGGTACCTCGGAATACGACGGTCTGGGCTGTGCCGCTGTTGTTGCGGATCAGGGCATCGACCGTGGCGATCTCGAAGGGGCGGTAGGCTGATTGGGGGCTGAACAAGCTGACGGAGACAGGCGGGGGCTGGATGGGAGAAGTCACGCGCACAAAACGTCCCCAGCCACTAAAGCCGTCATCAACCGCGGCCCATGTGCGGACAAACACCGGGAAGAGGCCGGTCTGGGTCCAGTTGTGGACCCCCCGTTGGGTTGGGGGTGTGCGCAGGGTGGCGGTGACCACTGCGCTGGCGCCGGGGGCGAAGGGAGCCGGGTTTTGGACAGCCTGCCAGTCAGGGCGCCCGGCCTTGCCCAAGCGCGCCTGCACCAAGGTTGTGGTGAACGAAAGGCTGTTGACCACCGGGAAGGAGGCGGCAAAGGTTTTGTCGGCAGAGATCTGTTGCAAATCCCCCACATCTTGCCCGTTGGCCAAGAGGTAGGCCCGGATCAGCAGGGCCCGGGTCATCTGCCAATCATCCCCCCACGAGATGGCCGACTGCACGGCCCAATCCCCATAGGCTGAGGTGGCCAGCACCCGCCCCGCGCCGAAGGGATATTCGATCATGGCTGGGAAGCCCTGATAGGTGCCGGAGGTGCGCAGAAGCAGCAGATTGGCATCCGCCGGCCAGGCGGTGAAGACGCCGTCCACCTGGATGTCTGGGGTGGTGTCCCCCATCCAGACCAGCCAATCCGAGGGCAGCACAGCCCGCACGCTCTCCTGCTCACAGCGTTGGTCCTCGTTGTAGCCCACACCCCGCACCATGCCACCGGGCAGGGCTTGCCAGTCGGCGCCGAAGGCCTGGGTGAAGACGACCAGGATGCCGCCGCCAGCCACATAGCTTTCCAGCCAGGCCCGGGCTTCGGGCGACCCGGCCAGTTCGGTCATGCCCCCGGTGGGAACCACCAAGGCCCGGGGCGCGTCCTGGGGCGGCAGATAGGGCGCGGGGGAACCGGCAGCATCTCCCCGGCTGGGCCACAGGCTGATGAGCTGACCGGAAAGGCCGGCCAGGGCCAGGGCATCCAGCGTGCCGTCGGGGAAGCCTGTGTTGATCACCCCCACCACCCCGGCCATGTAAAGCCGACGCAACTCGTGTTGAAGTTCCAACTCTTGGCCATAGAGGGCGGCGTATTGATGCTGGGCGATCTCCAAGTTGTCCAACAGGGTCTGCTGGTGGATGGCATAGGGCAGGGCCAGGATGGCGTCCACCCCTTGCTGGTTGACCAAGCCCACCGCTTCGGTCATGGTCAGCGAGGGGGAGATGGGGACCGAGCCATCCAAGAGCGCCCGCACTTGGCCGTTGGTCTCTTTGGCAATCGTGAGAACAGCAGATTGATGGGAGAAGAAGCGGCCAGTGTCCGCAGCAAAGCGATTGGCCTCGGCCTGGCGCAAATCCACCACAAGGGCGCGCTCGGCACGGCTCAACCCCAAACCCCTGGCCCGATCGATCTGGGCCAGCAGATTGTTGATGGTTTCGTCATAGGTGTCGCCCTGATAAAAAGCCAGCCGGTCTTGCCACACATCTTGGCGATCATCTGCGGGTTTGGGATCAGGTTTAATCTGTTCGCAGTCCCCCAGCAGGAGTTGCCCAACCTTTGAGGCCCACATGGCGATCAATTTGACAGCGGCAGAAGCCCCGCCCACCAGGGCATAGAGATTTTGGTAGCTCTCGATGTCGCCAAATAGGGTAGAGTTCCAGCCAATGTTGACGCCCACATCGCCAAAGATCTGCCCGCCGGCGGATACCGTCATGCCTTCCGCCCCAAAAGTCAGCCGGATTCCGGCCGACCCGTCTGCCCACCACATAAGGAAAAAGAAGGCCGGAATTGGGCCAAAACGAATTGATTTGGGTTCCGTACCGCCGCCCTTGTCTGCCAGGGGGAAGGTTTCGGCCAGATTGTTCAATTGGGCCACAAAGGCACTCAGGGATGCCTCCATCACCTGTTGGGCCGTTTTGTCCGCGCATTTCTGGCCCACGGTAAACTGCCCATCCATCGTCATGGAGACCAGAATCCCACCTGTCGCCAACGCGATCTTGGCATCGCGCCAGGATTGATAGATGGCGCCATCCAATACTTGTAGCAACAACGACTTCCACTCGATATCTTTGGGAATTCTATGCCATTCGTCCGGGGGCGCTTCGTAACCCCAAGCCACCACATCAACCTCGAAAATTTTCAGGTAGAGCTTCATGCTGACCTTCACTCGTTCGAGGGGATAATAGGCGAGATTCCGAGCGACGATCGCCAGGCTTCCCATCCAGTTGCGCAATTCGGCCTCGGTGCCGAGACCGATGGCCGCAGGCATGACCGCTACCTGCTGCATGGAGACGGCCATCAAACTATCCATGTTCGCGGCATATTGTCCCCCCAATGTCACCTTCATCCCAAAGGGCTGGCCCCGTTCCGCGGGGACTTCGATGGTCTGGGGCGAAAGCTCTCCTGGCCTCAAGACAACCTGGCTTTCCTGGCTCCAAATGGGCACGTTGGCCGGCCCCATCACCTCCACATGCAGGGTCTCGGTCACGGTCTCGGCCAGTTGGGATTGCAGGGCCAGGGTATAGCTGCGGGCGATGGGGTCGTAGTCCAGGTTTTGCAGGGCGACTTGGATCTCCCCGTCCGCGGTCTGGTTGTCCACCTGGACATCGTAGATCTCCTGGCGCACCTCAAAGGGGCCAGTGCGGAAGCTCTTGACCATCTGGTTGGTCCCCTGCCAGCGGTGGGTGAGATCCGGCACATTGGCCGCATCCACCAGGGCAAAGAGGGCTTGGCCCACAGGGGCCGCATAGCGCACCAGGCGGCGATGGGGCGCGTGCTCCTGGTTCGCCACCCAGATGGGCTTGGCGTCCGCGTCAAGGGTCGATGGGGTGATCAGGGGCTGATCAAGCGTCAAATCAACGGGGGCGGAGTAGAGTTGGTGGCTGGCGTTGGGGCGGTTGATCTCTGCACCGCCAAAGAAGCGGTACGCCCCGCCGGGCAGTTCAAGATCGAGTTGGGCGGTTTCGCTATCGATGATCTGCATGATCACGGGGGGAAAGGGCAACCGTCCGCCGCTCTGGTTGAGGGCATCAAAAACAGGCTGGGCATAGCTGGCAACCTCGGCCAAATCACCCGTCTCGCCCTCGTCACTCTGCGGGCGGCGACCGATGGTCAACGTCACTTCGTCCTGGGTTGGGTCCAAGGGCAGCGAGGAGGTCAACGTCAGGCGCAGACGCTGATCGGGCAGCCGGGTGGCGGTCAGCGTAGCCCCATCGGCGTGGACCGTATAGCTGGCTGAAAAGGGATCGAAGCGGAACCGGCGCACCTCTGTGCTGCCATAGCCCGGCGCGCTGGCCTGATAGCTGACAGCCTGCTGGGTTTCGAGTGGGGGCAGATCCACCACCACTGCCCCCCAGCCATCCGAGACAACCGTCTCGGAAAAAAGCTCGTCTTGGTCGCTCCACAGGCGGAAGGTCACAGGAACCCCGGCCTTTGTCGCCCCAGGATCCACGGGCATGATCTGGGCCGCCAACTGAATCACCCCCACCTTTCGGCCCACCCAATTGACCACGGGGACAAAAATTCCATCCACCGGATTGGTGGACGGGTCGCCGTCGGCGTCGATAGCGGGCGCGAAGAGCAACCGTCCCTGTGTGGTTTGGGGGGAAACAGGGGGAAGAGGTTGGGGTGGCCCCAAGGATGATCCGGCCAACGCAGGGCCAGGAATGGATGCGAATGGGTTTGTATCAGGCGCAGTCAGGGCCACAGCCGAGGGGTGTGTGATATTGGGCGACCCGATAGGGGGCGGCATGGCGTGGACAACCGATGTCCCCAATTGGGCAAGGATCAGAAGAGTCGACAGCAGAACGCGCCGCAACATGGGTGCTGGCATATCTCACCTCCAAGGAATCTAACCAAGCAGTTCAAGGTCAAAGACAGAATGGGAAATGAGGGGGACCGGATATAGCGTGTGACTTCTTTTGTCGGCGAATTTTCTGCAGATGAGGCCTGATGGACCCGAAATCAGGGACGGGCAGACCTACAGGCGCGAGAAGCGAGGAGACACAGAGCGCACCATCTTCAGTGTGGCACGTAGAGGGGCGAAAAGATTGCACAACAATATCATGAAGAGGAATTCTTTGCAACCATCTTTTCAAAGAGGATGTCCCCCAACGGGAACCAGGGTTGTCTCTCCTATGGAGGGATCGGACGTCATGATCTTCTCGGCCGCAGCCCAGGCACAGAAACGGCTGAGGGCGGTAAGCCGCTGGTTGATGGTGGCGGGCTTGGCCTGTTCCACAGTCTTCTGGAAGGCGCGCCAGTCGGCTACATCCCGCCCAATGATCTGCGCAGGGTCGAAAGCCTGGCCGTAGGTGGTCTCGCTCCACTGCACAAAGTGGGCTTGGGCGCGACGATAGGCAGCCAGGGCATGGGGACTCTTGCCCGTCCGGTTCAGGTGGTCGAGCCAGGCGGTTATGGCAGAATGTTGGGGTTGGGATGCGCTCATAGATGGGGCCGAAATATTATGATGCTAACCAGCCTGGAGTCCAGGCCCCACGGGAGGAGTGGGGAGCTCTGGGCCTGGGGGGGATCGTCGGCCTAGCAGCCTCGATGGGACGGCCTAGCGGCCTGGTTAATGCGGTGCCAGAAGCAGCATCGCCGAATTTCCAGATCAGAATCATGGCTGTATGCTGAAACTGATATCTCCTATACGGCATCCCTCACCATGACAGCCTTGATGCCCTCATAGCGGCTGGCTGCCAGTAAGGCATCTTTGATGCCATCCATGTGTACCGTATGTGTGATAAATCCCGGAAGAACAAAATCGGGAGTACTCAACATAGCCAGGGCTTGCTGGAAGTGACTCGGCCAGAACCCAAAGGTGCCCAGAATCCGGATCTCGTCGTAGTGGATGCGGTTGGTCGGCAGGGTGATGGTTGTGCTGTGGGGCATACCGGCAAACAAATTGATGCCGCCGCCCGTGCGCAGGAGGGAGATAGCCGCGACCGCCACGGCTTCGTTGGCCACGGAGACCAGAATTTTGTCGACGCCACCGGGGATGGTAGACGCGATCACATCCGCCAGATTTTCCAGACTCCTATCGACCACTACATCGGCGATCTGACGAGCAAAGGCAAGGCGATGGGGGGTCATGCCGCTGAGGATGATTGGGGCAATGCCCATCTGTTTGGCCGCCATGACCTGTAACAAGCCCATAGGCCCATCCCCGATCACCAGCAGAGATTGGCCGGGATGCAGATCCAAGGCCTTCAAGCCATGTAGACAACAGGCCAGGGGTTCGGTCAAAGTCGCCGATAGATCATCCAACTGATCCGGGATGGGCAGGACGCCCTGAGCCACAATGCGCTCGGGGACCCGCAGCAGGTCGGCAAAGCCACCGGGTTCAGGAAACAGATCAAAGAGCCGTTCACACAAACTGTAATAGCCCCGTTGGCAGGTTTCACAGGTCAGGCAGGGGGCATAGGGAGCCACCGCCACCCGTTGGCCCACGCTGAATCTGGGGCTGTTAGAGGCGGCGACTATACCCACAATCTCATGGCCCAACACCGCCCCTGGCGGAATCTTGGCATGGCCGTGCAGATAGGTCTTGACATCTGTGCCACAGATCCCACAGGCGCTGATGGAAACCAAGAGTTCGCCAGGGCCGATGGTGGGAATCGGCATCTCCTCCACCTCGGCTGAACCAGGACCATAATACCGGAATGCCTTCATGAGTGACCGTGCCTTCCTCCTTGGGATGGATGTGCGAGGGGGATTGGTTGGCATGAGCATCACGGCCAGTCGCTGAACATCGGATCGAGCAGGGCCGTGCAGCGTTGTAGGGTTCTGGCTGGATCGGCGCCCAGGGTCTTGGGCAGGAGTTCTAGAATAAAGTTACCCTGAAACCCTCCATCCCGCAAGGTGTTGATCAGGGAGAGCCAATCGACCACCCCATCCCCTGGCGCAGCGTGACGTTGATTGTTGGCCGTATCGAAGTCGCTGGCATGAATGTGGGCGATGTGCGGCAAATCGGTCAGATAGATCATGGGGTCCTGGCCGAGCTGGTAGGCGTGGGTGATGTCCACAGTGAAGCCGAGGTTGGGTCGATCTACCAGGGCGGCAAAGTCGATCATGGTCTGGGGAGAGTTGGACAGGGGGGCCGTGGGTGTGTTTTCCAGGGCCACCGTCACGCCGTGGGGTAGGCAGGTATCACATAGCAGGCGGAAGTTGGCCAGGGTGGCCAGCAAAAAATCGCCGCTGGACATATTGTCCCAGGGCGCATGCATGACGATAGTGGTGCATCCTAATGCGCCAGCCAACTTGCCGATATCCGCGCACAGTTCTTGGGCGAAGGCAAAGGCACCGGGATAGGGATTATAGAGAAAAGGAGCCAAAATCTGGGGAAAGTGGATGGCGCAGAATTGGAAGCGATCAGCCCCCAAGGCCAACAGTTCCTTGGCAAAGACGGGACGGCACTCATCCACGGTCTGGGGCATCAACTCGACGCCCCGCCAGGGCTGCTGGGCCAGAATGTCCAATGTGGTTTCCAGGGTATGGGGGAAGAAAGCGGCCGTGCTAACCCCAAGGTGTAGTTTGTCTGTCACAGTCAGTATCCTTGATTGAAAATAGTAAAACGGTGGCATGAACAGCAGGATCTGTCCCGGTTCACCCGCATCAATAGGTTTGTACGGGTGAACCGGGGTAGATCTGAATCAGAAACGATGGACGATGGCGCTCTCTAGGGTCGCTTTGTCCGCTCTAGTTGGCCATCTCGTCGATAACTTGGTTTGCTGCCTGGTCCAGCGCTTCCTGCGGGGAGAGATTGCCAAACTCCACCTGCTCGATGGCGCCGGCCAGATAGCCGTCCATGGATCCCATTTCCCAGAAATGTGGATACTGGGACGCAATGGACAGTTGGTCAAAACCGGCTTTGTAGATGGGTTGTTCGGCGAAAAGCTGGGCGACCTCTGGCGAGCTGGCGGCTGTTTTGTGGATGGGAACGTATCCGGTCTTGGCGGCGAAGATAGCGCTATTTTCGGACGAGACCAACCACTTGAGAAGCTTCCAGGTGGCGTCCTCGTGGGCTGGGTCCGAGGGGAACATGGCCAGGGCTGCACCGCCTACGGTGGCACCCCGATTGATATTGCCGGGCAGGAAGTCCGTGTTCCAGGCAAACTGCGCACCATCTTTCACCCGGCCCACATTGCCCGTGGAGGACATGAAGAAGCCCACCTGACCGGCGATGAAGAGGTCTCGAGAATCCCCATGCTGGGCAGCAGGCATCAGGCCGTCATCGACCAGCTTCTTCCAGAACTCCATAGCACCGTAACCTGCCTCCGAGTTGAAGGTCGGTGCAGAGGAATCCTCATTCATGATCTGGCCGCCGTTTTGCAGGATCAGGGCCTTGAGCCACCAGCCTTCGTCCCGCACTTCCACCCCGATCTTGCTAGGATCTGCGTCAACGATAGCCTTGGCCTGGGCGTACAACTCGTCCCACGTCTGGGGCGGAGAAGCTGGATCCAAGCCAGAGGCCGCCATCAGATCCTGGTTATAGTACATGATCATGGTACTGTTGTTGAAGGGCAGGGAACAGATATGGCCGTCATACTTGTTGTAATCCCACAGCACGGACCAGTAATCGTCCATGTTGAGGCCGTCTGGGCCGTTGATATAGTCCTCGATCAGATAGTTGCCTTCACGACAGGTCCACAGAGGAGCAGCCGGGACCAAGCCGCCATTGGGCAGACCGCCGCCCTCCAGGGCCGCGATCACCTTGGTGGCTGTGTCCCCATAGCCACCGGAGTAGGTGGCTTCCACAGTGATGCCATCCGTATTGGTGGCGTTGAACTGGTCGATCAGGGCCTGCATGGCCTCGCCTTGCGAGCCGCTGATGGCATACCAAAAAGAGATGGTAACCGGTTCGGCTGCTGCCGGGACTTCGGCGGCAGGCGCTTCGGCCATGGGGGCCTCCCCGACGGGAGCTTCGGCTGCGGGAGCAGGTTCCTCAACGGCGGGCGCTTGGGCAGCAGGGGCGGCGGCCTGGGGAGCGGCACAGGCTGTCAGCAGCAAGGACAGAACAATCAGAAAGACAGCAACGACAGAGAGTTTTCGCATTTGATCTCCTCCTTAGAGTGAATGTGTTCAAATTTGAACGATTGAGCGCATGGTGTGGCTTATCTTGATTCCTCATGGTCGTATAGGCTGGATCTCCTGGAACGTTTCACTGAGCAGGACTTACGGTTGGTGGTTTTGAGTCTACTGTGAAAAGTATTTAACCGCCGAGATCGCAGAGATTTCGCCGAGAACAGTGGGGAAAAACCTTACTTTTCTTTGCGTTCTTGGCGGCTTTGCGGTGAATTTGACCTTTTTGCAACAAACTCTGGTTTTGGCTTTGTCAACAAGCAGGTCCTCGTCCGTCTCAACCCTTTAAGCCGGTCAGGGCAATTCCCTCGATAAACTGACGTTGAGCCAGGAAAAAGACAAGCAGGATGGGTACCACCGCCATCAGGGACGCCGCCATCATGTAGTGGAACTGAGCGCCGGATTCATCGATGAAGAAGCGCAGGCCAATGGCCAGGGTGCGCATCTTGGTTGTATTGGTTACCACCAAGGGCCACAGATAATCGTCCCAGAAGCCCAGGAAGATGAAAAGCGTGATGGTGGCCAGCGCCGGACGGGAGAGAGGCAGGACAATCTGCCACAAGTAGCGCAGGCGGCCGCAACCATCCATACGGGCGGCGTCTTCCAGTTCCGTGGGCAGGGTGAGAAAGAATTGGCGCAGAAAGAAGACTGCAAAGGCGTTGGCCAGAAAGGGAACAACCAGGGCCTGATAGGTATCGATCCATCCCAGGCGGCTGATGATCAGGAAGAGGGGTAGCAACGTGACCTGGGTGGGGATGATCAACGTGCCCAGATAGAGATAGAAGATCAGATCCCGGCCTGGGAACTGGATACGGGCGAAGACATAGGCCCCCAGGACCGCTGTCGCCACCTGGCTGAAGGCAATGAGGCTGGTGACAAAGAGGGTGTTGAAATAGAAACGGGCAAAGGGCACGGTTTCCCAGACATGCTGGAAGTTCTCCCAGTGCAGTTGCGTCGGCAACAGGGTGGGTGGCACCCGATAGACTTCGTCGGCGCCCTTGAATGCCGTGGTGATCATCCACAGAAAGGGCACGATCATGAAGACCGCGGCGGCCGTCAAGAAAAGGTAGCTTAGGCCGTGGGCCAGATGACGACGAGACGAAAGGCTGTTCATTCGTAGTGTACCCTTGGTTCAATAACCTGGCGCTGAAGAACGGTAAGGACCAAGACAACGGCAAAAAGAATAAAGGCAACCGCCGCGGCCAGGCCGAACTTGAACTCCTGAAAGGCCAGGCGATAGATGTAAAAGACCATGACCTCCGTGCTTTTCAACGGCCCGCCCTTGGGCGTCATCACATGGATCAAGGAGAAGACTTTAAACGAGTTGATGACGCCGATCACCAGTACAAAGAAGGTCACCGGGGAGAGCAGGGGCCAGGTGATGTGACGAAAGCGATGCCAGGCCGTGGCCCCATCCACGATGGCCGCCTCATAATAGATCTGGGAAATGCCCTGCAACCCAGCCAGGAAGATCACAATGTCATAGCCCAGCCCTTTCCAGATGGCCACCACCGTCACGGCGGGCAGGGCAAGATTGGGGTCGGAGAGCCAGCGCTGTGTGGAAAGTCCCACCATTTCCAGAAAACCGTTGAGCAGACCAAAGTTGGGGTTGTAGATCACCCGCCATACCGCGCCCACAGCCACCACAGAGGTGATCACTGGCAGAAAATAAAGGGTGCGAAAGAAGCCAATGGCCCGCAGTTTCATGTTCAACAACAGCGCGATGCCCAGAGCCAGGACCAGATCCAGAGAGATCTTCAGGACGGAGAAGGTCAGGGTGTTGCGCAACGCCCGCCACAGATCCTGGCCAGCAAAGAGGTCTCGGTAGTTTTTCAGCCCAATAAAGGCGGCATCCGTAGACCGTGCCTCCCAGGAGGTGAAACTCAAATAGAGGGCGGCAACCACAGGCAAGATCACGAAGATCAACAAGATGATCATGGACGGGGCCAGCATGGTGAGGCCGGCTATCATATCTCGACGGCGAGCTGAGAGGGCCATAGTCTGTCTAGATCCTTTAGAACCGTGCAGAATTGAGAGGTAGTGGTAGAGCAGAGCGCATGGTGACCAAACTATTTGCCGTGGCTCGCAGGTCCAGGCGGTTCACAGCCTCCACTTGGGCCAGCATATCGGGGTTAAACCCCTCAATGCCCGTCAACCCGCCACAAATGGACCCAGTCATGGAGGCCAGAGTATCCGTGTCTCCGCCCATGTTGGCCGCCCAGATCATGGCCTTCTGGGGTTCCCCTTGGGCCAGCAGGGCCAGTCCGATGGCAGCGGGAACCAATTGCTCCGGCGTGAGATCCGTCCCGATTAGGATACGTAGGCGGGCCAGAACTTCCTCTTCTGGTTCAGTCCGCACCCACTGGGCCACATAGGCAATACGCTCTTCAATCGGCGGAGACCAACTCCAATTCCCAAAAGTGCGGCCCAAGATAGCGCCTTTCTGGGCGGCTTGCACCAGGGAGTCCAAGCTGGCCGAATCAGTCGGGGCGGCGGTCAGGGCAGCCGAAAGGGCGAAGGCCATGCTCATGGCCCCAGAAATGGCGTTGTGGGTGAAGTGGGTGATAGCGCAGGACGCCACAACCTGCTCGGCCAAGCGATCCAGCTCGGGGAAGACGATGGCCAGGGCTGCCACCCGCATGGCCCCGCCCACGGTTGTGCCGCCCCTCGGCGCTTGGTCCAGTGATTCCCCGGCCTGCAAGGCGGCCAAAGATCGCAGGGTAGACGGACCGACAAAGCGGTTCTGCTGGACCCGGGGCGTTTGGCTCCAGGCCAAAAGGCTTTCGGCCAATCGCTTGGGTTCGATTTGACCGTGGGCCAGAAGCAGGTCTCCCAACAAAAGGGTGTGGCCTGTATCATCCGTCACGGACCCTGCGGGCAGTCGGTGGTGGGGATGACTAGGATGGGGAGCAACCAGAGATCGGATCTCCCCATACCAATCCCGAATCTTGGTAGGCGACAAGAACTCCGTCGGCATGCCCAGGGCATCGCCAATAGCCACACCGGCCAACATCCCCATCGCCCGATCGTTCAAACTGATCATGTGATCAACCATCATCCTGCCTCTTCTTGAATACGCAACACCTGGACGGCATCAGGGCTAAGTCGGACGTGCGCCACGTCATCTGGCGTTAATATTTGAAGCGGATTGCCATCCGCACATAGGACAGCGGGGGGAGCAAAACCCGTGGCCCGGATCTCTTCTCCGGCCGCCAGGCTGATGTATGACGAACGAATGGGCTCGACCTCGGCCAGTTCTTGCCGATTCAACCGAGTGCGCACCAGAGGTTGAGTGCAGACCAGGCAGCCGGCCGGCTGGCCGCTCAGACCCGTCAATGCAACGCCGCCCACAATGGCTTTTCCGTAGAAGCAGAGATAATGGGCAAAGCCAACTACCACCGTCCCCACCTGGCTGCCCTGAGCCACCTGCACTGCCCGATCCCCGACCATTTTTATCACCCCAGTCATGGCAGATGCCACGGGCTGGGGATGACCCAAGATGCGTTCCCCTCTACAAAAGGCAGCTGCATCCAGATCGCAGACCTCACCAGCCAGAGTGCCCACCACCGTGGCGCCGATCACCACATCGTTAAAGGCCAGGGCCAGATCCGTTCCATTGCAGCCAGCGACCAGGGCGTTCATGTACTCGGCAACAAACCGGACACCCTCCAAGGCGTGAACCTCATCGGCTCGACAGGTGACCAGGTCTCCAACATTGGTGGAACCTGCTCCAATGCCCAGGATCGGACAAGAGTTCATGCTATCGGCCAAAGCAAAGGCAACGTCCGTCAGGGTGCCATCGCCGCCGACGACGATCAGGGCGTCCAGATCCATGTCGGCCATCTGCCGGGCCAGGGATTGGGTGGCTTTGCGTCCCTGGCCTTCGGGTTGAGCAATTTGATGGGCCCGGGTCAAGACGCCCCCACCCATCTGCCCTGGGCCGGTAACCACATGTCCAGGGTTCAAGCTAGCGATCACCTGGCGCGCCAGATCAAGATTGCGGCTGGCCCCCAATCCGGCTGCTGGATTGACGATGAGTCCGACGGCGGCCAGGTTCATGATCTCTCTTCACCATGCACGGTTCGGACGATGGTCTGGGTGATGCTGGTGGCGTCCGTCTGGGTCCACACGTTACGGCCAATGGCCACACCGGCGGCCCCGGCGCTCATAGCCTGGCGAATATCTTCCAGCACGGAGGCTTCGTCCTTGGCTCCACCGCCCAGGACCAACACGGGCACAAAGCAGGTGTCGATGACAGACTGATAGCCCTGAGTCGGACCCAAATAGGGCAGCTTGATGATGTCCGCACCCATTTCCGCACCGATGCGGGCGGCCTGAACGAGTTGAGTAAGGGATGGGCTAGCCCCGTACCCCAGGGGCAACATTTCGGCCAGCAAGGGCATACCCAACCTTCGACACTCTCCGGCCACGTGGCCCAGAATTTCCAGGCTGTTGGCCTCGTCCTCCGTGCCACAGAAACCCATCACAGCCACGGCATCTGCGCCCAGGGCCAAAGCGTCCTCGACGGTGGCGATCAGGCGCATCGCCCCCGAACCGTTTCCCAACATGGTGGCAGCCCCGTCCAGGCGCAGGATGAGGCCCAACCTGCCGATCTGTGGAGAAAAATGGCCGGCAATGCCCGGTGTAGTGAGGATCGCATCGGCCCCGCCTGCCTCTACTTGGGCAAGCAGGGTTGCCGGGTCTTGAAGTCCGGCCAAAGGGGTGACGCCGGGCAGCCCGTGGTCCATAGCCACTACCACACTGCGCCCGTCTCGGCGAAAGATGCGATTTAGGCGAATTTGTTTGCCTGGATGCATGGTATGTCCTTTGGTCATAGTGGTTCGGGAAGTCCGATGTTCGATGCCTAGGCCAGCTTTTTCAAGATCTCAAGGGCGGCCGTTTCATCGGTGATCAGGTTGTTAATATAGTTGCCGCGCACGGCACCTATAATGGCCTCTGCCTTCTCCACGCCGCCGGCTACACCGATGCGCAGCTTTGCATGGCGAAGTTGATCCAGATCGATGCCGACTGTTCCGGACAATCCATCCACAATCGGCGCACCGGTGATGTCAAAAAAGCGCATACAGATGTCGCCTACAGCATGGCTCTGACCTAGGTAGGTCATTCTGTCATCATCCACATAGTCGGCAAACAACATGCGTACATCAGGACCCAAATCCACATTGCCGATCCCTACCAAGGCTACGTTCAAATTTTGCCAGCTTTGCACAACTTGGAGGAGGTCAGCGGAGTCAAAAAGGGATTGACGAATCTGCACATTTTCCACAATGGCCGGTACATAGAAAGGCCGCCACACCCCCCCCAGCTTCTCGCTCATGATCCGAGCCATTTCGTGTACCTGGAAGCTAGGGGAAATCTGATTCAGCCCTCCGATCAGGGGTACTACGGTCAGGGCCTTGTCGCCGATAGGTTGCAGGGCGTGGACAACATCGGACAGAGAACGTCCCCATCCGATGCCCACGATGTCACCCACCTGGAGAGTTGTCTCCAAATAGCGAGCCGCCGCATAGCCCAAACGCTTGCGGATCTGCGCTTGATTGCGGTCTGTGCCAGGGGCAACCACGACGGAGGTCAAGCCAAGTTTTTCTTTGAGCGCGGTGGCCAGCGCCGACATGGTTGTAAAGGGATCGTTCACGGTGATCTGGACAATCCCTTCCTCCCGAGCCTGGGCTAAGAGCCGAGAGACCTTTTGCCGAGAAATGGAAAGCTCACCGGCAATCTCATCCTGGGTTCGGTTGGCCGAATAGTAGAGATCAGCGGCCAGATGCATCTGCCGCAACTGTTCGAATGTCGCCATGATTGAAGATCCCATGAGAGAGGAAGAAAGTTCATAGCCGGAGGTGAGCAAACGCTAATAGCACATGCTCACCCCTAGTATACACGTGTCCAGCAATAAAAGCAAGCCCCAAAATCGATATCAAATGAGAACAATAGTCCCAACTTTTGACAGTCAGCCACTTGTTGGGTAGACTGCTTCTCAGGGGGACATCCGCACGTGTGGGGTGTCCCCTTTTCTGTTGGACTCTGGAAAAAGGGGGAGGGGTTGTGGACCTATGGGCAGAGTCCACTCCATCTGTAGGGGCCTGGATGCCTACCACCAAACTAGCAGAGTCCGCCTGGACCTAGGGGCAAAGTCCACACTGGCCCTAGGGGCCTGGACTCTGGAAAGGAACCCTATGAACCACGACATACTACTCCCCCTGCTGGACCGCCTGCCTAGCGACCCCCACACCTTCCTGGGCCTACCCGCTGTCCTGGCTCCCTACCTCTCTACGGTGAAGCGGGCCACCCGCCACCCCCAACCCTGGACCGAGTACCGGCTTCTGGCCGCCCTGGCCCTGAGCGGCTGGTCCTTCCGCTACAGCCTTGCCCACGCTGATGCCATGAGCAAGGAGACGAACCCCAACAGCGGCCAGACCAAGCGAGCCTTCCGCCAGATCATGTCTGCTGGGCTGTGGGAAGAACAGCGGGTACGCATCACGGTCCACGCCGTGCTGGTGCGCCTGACGCCTCTGGGCCGCAGCCTGCTCACGGAGGTGGGCCTGACGCCCGTGGAATCAGAATGGGAGCGCATCGAGCGATTGCATCGGGGCGACACATCCCGGCAGCTACGCCACACTGCCGCTATCTGCGCCTTCGCCTACCACGCCCGCAAGCGGGGCTACGACACCCTGGTCTGCCCCCAGGTGGAGGGACTGGCCGAGCCGGACATCCTGCTCACCAACGGACAGGAGTGCCTCTACGTCGAGGTGCAGCGCCAGGGCGGGGAGAGGTGGCGGCGGGCCGCCAAGTGGCGCAACCTCCTGCGCCTGCAAGACGAGGTGATCCTCTGCACGGCCACGCCCCAGCAGGCTATCC
>CAZKEX010000035.1:0-2904 GCA_964551895.1 uncultured Caldilineaceae bacterium
TCTCCCGGCGACCACCGGAGCAGCAACACCCTGGTCACCAACGCGCATGGCACAGTCCACAGCAGCCAGAACTACTGCGCCTACGGTGGACAGCGCATCGCCACCTGGTACGGCTCCGAGTGCAGCGACACCGCCCCCAACGCCCTGCCCACGGACCGCACCTTCACCGACCAGGAGCAGGACGCCACGGGGCTGATAGTTTACGGCGCAAGATTCTACGACAGACCCATCTCCACAAACCTTTGATTTGCAGTGAGGAAAAAAGAATTTGCACCTACCCCACCAGGTCGTCTGGATGCGCCGCATTCCAGCGCACAATCAGGTCGTCGTTCGTCTGGCCGATGGCGTCCCGGTTGAGGATCTCGCCCCGGAAAGAGCCGTTTTGGGAGATAGGCGAACAACCAACCCCCTCGGTCGTCCCCCCCCTCGCCCCTCGCAATTCGCCCTCGCTACCTGATTCGCCTGTACCGCGTGGCTCGTCCCAAACCAATCCGTTCGATCTTCTGCAAAGCCATCAGTTTGTTGACCACTTGGTTGATGGTTGGGCGCGGGATGGAGAGGGCTTCGGATAGCTCCTTGGGTGAAACGTCGTCCCGTTGCTGCATGTACACCCACACTTTGAGTTGGGTTGGCGAGAGCAGTTGGTCAAGGTTTTCATCGGATAGCAGCGCAAGTGCTTGTTTCGACTGTTCGTGGACAACGCCCAAGAAAAACGCCAGCCAGGGAAGCACGGTCTCTGCGTCTGTGTTGAATGTCTTTTGGCTGGCACGCAGGGCCATGTAATAGTCGGGCTTGTTGTCCTCGATCAGCTTTTCGTGAGAGACGTAGGGCAGATAGGCATAGCCGGCTTGAAGCAGCAACAGATTGGTCAAAACCCTCGACAGCCGCCCGTTGCCATCCTGGAAAGGGTGGATCTGCAAAAACTGCACGATAAACGTGGCGATAATCAAGAGGGGGTGATGGCTTTTCTGTGCGAACGCATCGGTTGTCCACTGCACAAGATCCTGCATCTCCTTGCCCGTCAACCAGGCCGGGGTTGTGTCAAAGAGGACGCCGAGGGAGTGCCCTGCCGCGTCAATCATGTGGACTTTGTTCTCGTGTCGCTTGTATTCACCCCGATGGAACTGGTCTTTCTCCACAAATTTGAGAAGTTCGGCATGAAAGTGCTTGATCAGGCTTTCCGAGAGTCTCAGAGTGTCCCAGGCATCAAAGACATTGGTGAGGAGTTCGTAGTAGCCCTGCACCTCCTGTTTGTCTCTATCGGAAAAGTGCTGGATAGCGATGCCGCGCAGAAGCCGCTCGATGTCAGCATCAGAGAGCTTGGCCCCCTCGATTCGCGTCGATGCCCCGGTCGAGGTAATCAGCACCGAGCGTTTGAGCCGACCCAAGGTTTGCGGACTCAGCCTTGCGCCCCCCACCCAGCGGCCCTTGAGTTCATCAATCTGGGCGATTTTTTCCCAAACGGATCCTGGTAAGTTTTGCAGACGCTCATCGAACGTTGGATTGGACATGGGCTGTGGTCACCTCGCCTTTCTTATACTTTGACTATATAAGATTATATAAGAAAGGTAAATTCTGGACAACCGCCCGATATCAAACACACCGATTGGACGAAAAAAAGACGGACGACCAATCCCCCCGGCCATCCGCCCACCTCGCCCCTCGCAATTCGCCCCTCGCCTCCCACCAACCCTACTCATCAAACGCATAGCGCGGCAACTCGGTGGATTTGAACCAGACCGGGTCCCAGTTCTCGCCCCCGGGGAGGGCCAGCATGTAGGGGTTGCCGCCATCGGCCTCCATGATCCAGAGCTGACGGTCGCCGCTGCGGTTGGACCAGAAGACGATCTGCGTGCCGTCCGGCGACCAGGAGGGGTGTTTGTCCCACCAGCCGGAGCCGTCCTGGGTGAGCTGGCGCGCATCGCTGCCGTCCCGGTTGATGGCCCAGATCTCGTCGTTGCCGCTCTCGTTGGAGACCAGGGCCATGCGGTCGGAGACGGGGGACCAGGCCGGGGCGTAGGCGATGCCCCGGCTAAACTGGGTCACCGGCTTTTCGCTTCCCCAGAAGTAGTCCAGGGCAAAGACGGAGGCCTGATTGCCAAAATCCCGCAGCACGTTGCGCACAAAGGCTCGATAGCGCTGGTCCGGGGAGAAGCGGTCTCGCTTCACCGCCTGCTCGTAGGCCCAGGAATCCGTCAGCGTCGCCAGTCCGCTGCCGTCGGGGTTGACCACAAAAACTGGCCCCCCTCGATCCGACAGGAAGCCGATCTTGCCCACCAGCGCCTGGGGTAAAGCCTGGGAGGTCGGCGTGACAGTCGGCGTGGCAATGGGCGTGACGTTCACCGGCACCAAGAGGGGCACCGCCGTGGCCCGGGCGTTTCCTGGGATCGACGGGGCTGGCGTGCCGGTGGGCGTGGGGGTGGCCGTCCACACATTGGGCGGGGTGGGCGTGGGCGTGCCGTGTACCAGGGCGTCCGCCGTGGCGATGGCCACAAGATGATCGGCGGTGGACTGGCTGGCCGGCGTGGCCGTGGGCACAAGGATCACCGGCGTCACCCAGTTTTCGGGCGTCGGGGTGAAGGTGCCCGTAGTCGTCGCCATCAAAGTCGCCTGGGCCGCCACAGCCGCCGCGGTGACCACATTCTCCGGCGTCGGCGTGCTGGTGACAATGACCAGGGGCGGCGCTTCCGGCGGGATCACCACCAGACGCAAAACCGGCTTGGTCTCCACCTCCTCGTTGAGACGGACGCCCGCATCCCAGGTGAACAGATTGTCCTCGCCCGCACTGGGGCCATCCAGCCGGAAGGCTGCTGTGCCCGAAGCCATCTGCCGCGCCAGCGCAGTCCGTTGGCCTGGGCTGAGGACGAAAAGGTTGGCCCGACCCGCCGCCAACGTCTCGGCGGC
>CAZKEX010000035.1:3004-17531 GCA_964551895.1 uncultured Caldilineaceae bacterium
TCAAAATGGCTGCGCCCATCCACATCCGACGCCCACCCGGCCCAGTCGGCTTCGGGGGTGATCTCTAGGAGCAGTCCGCCCGCTGGAACGGAAAGCGCCGCGCCAACTTCTTGGGCGGTGGATGATGCGTTTGCAGGATCAATGGGTGGGGTGAGGGTAGGGGTGAGAGTCGGTGTGGGGGTGGATGAGGGCGTAGGGGTGGCCGGGGCCAACGTGATGACGGCGATGTTTGCCAGGGAAGGTTGCTGTTGGCTGCGGGGCCAGAAGGTGATCAACGCCAACACGGCCAGGATCAGGACAATGCCTGCTGGCAGTACAATGCCCAATCTGTTCTGGCGCTTCTTGTTTCTGGGATCCATGTGTTTGAAAGACTACGGGTCGATTATTGTCGCACATCTGTTGAAGGTGTCTGTACCTGGGCCGCCGTAACAGGTGTCTGTGCCACCGCCGCCATCAATGTCATCATTGCCTGGGCCGCCGTAGATGGTGTCATCACCGCTGTTGCCGATGATGGTGTCATTGCCATCGCCGCCGTAGATAATGTCATCGCCGCCGCCACCGTAGATGTCGTCATTCCCACCCTCACCGTAGATGATGTCGTTGTCGTTGCCGCCTCTGATCTCGTCGTCCCCATCTCCACCCAGGATCACATCGTTGCCCTTGTTTCCATTAAGCGTGTCGTTGCCCCCGCCGCCCACAAGACAATCGTTTCCATCTCTTGCTTTAATATCGTCGTTACCGGGACTGCCCAAGAAGAGAGAGTTGGCTCCGTCACCCCGAATCCTGCCGTCCACCAGATCATACCCGGTGAGGGTCATGGCATCGCACTCGGCTGGCTTGAGTTCTTTTGCTTCGATGGTCTTGCTCACTGCCCCAAGACCGGTGATTGGAACCATGTTGGACGCGGCCAGGGCAGAGAGCGCGCTGAGAGGTATCAGGACCAACAGCCCGATAAAGAGCCACCGTTTCGTCAACCTGGGCAACCTCATCATGCGCCGTCCTCCGTCTCTCCATCTCTACCTCTATCTCTACCTCTATCTCTACCTCTATCTCTATCTCCATCCGTAGTCCGGTAGCGATAGACGAGCTGATCCATCTGCACATAGTAAGAATGTATGGATCCGTTGGCTTCATGCAGGATCATGGAACCGCTGCGCTCGGCGACCTTAACCAGATCGTCTATGGAGGCGACCGCGGCCACCCGGCTCTCCTCGTCCAGCGTGCTGTGTTGGACGCCCACCATGAGCGGACCATAGCGGGCCTGGATACGGGTCGACTCGTCCTGGGAGCCGGTCATCATGAAAAATAGCGCCGCAATCGCCAACCCCGTCACCCCGATGATCGATCCAGCTATGGCCAGGGTGCGAGCCGTGGTCACGGCCAGGCTGATCCCCAAAAGGGAGAGGGTGTTGCTCGCCATCACGGTGCGGGGGATGG
Organism: uncultured Caldilineaceae bacterium; assembly: GCA_964551895.1. Taxonomy (GTDB): domain Bacteria; phylum Chloroflexota; class Anaerolineae; order Caldilineales; family Caldilineaceae; genus JAGNDO01. Next base: position 4,442 of record CAZKEX010000035.1, read on the forward strand.
CGCCGTTTTGGGAAAAGCTCAGGGCGTCATCCGCAAGCTGCATTTGTAGATCGTCCAGTTGGAAGAGCAATCGGGGCGTAAATTGATCGTCCAAAGGCTCGCCGTCCACGCTGCCGGCCACGGTGATCGTGGGGATGATGGCCAGGGTGTACGATTGAAAGCGGATGCCCGTCTGCTGCTGGATGCTCTCCACCGTGGCCTGAATTTCGGACAGATCCAGAACACCCCGCAGATCCACCTGGTTTCCAGAAAAGGCCGTCTCCGGCTGCAAATCGAATGTCCACTGCCAGCCGTTGTTGGCGCTGACCAGGGCCTGCATCTGGCCCGATCCTGTCATCTTCTCGGCCTTGTCCGCCGCCAGCCGATAGGTGAACATGAAATCAACCTGGCTGATCAGTTTGCGGAAAATAGGCTCGCCGCTCTGCACTGTGTCGTTGCGGTAGAGGCCGGGCGGGGCCGGCGCCGTGTAGGAAAAGCGGCCTTCGTGGGAATAGGCCACGGTCTCTGTGGCGCTTTTGGTCACGGGTCGAGTAAAGGCGAAGATGCCCAATGCCAGGGCCAGCCCAATCACGACGACCATAACCAGCATGACATCTTCTGATTTGACCAAGGCCGGGCTGGCGGACTGGCGGGCCAGCTTGCGCTGGCCCTTCTTGCGTCGCCGGGATTTCTGGGTGGAGGCCAATTTGCCCGCGCTGGGCGCGACGACGACAAGGCTGATCAGGCCAGCCAACAGGGCGACTATCCAAGGTTGGCGGATCTGCTTGACCATGTTTCCTGCCCCCGAAAGATGAATCCATGCCCGACCGATAAGTTCCGATTGAACCGGCTGATAGGAATCGATGAACCCATTGTTGTCGCCTTTGAATATGAAATGATCGCCCTCTTTGTCGATGATGCGATGGATGATCTGGCCGATGGTAGGGTGCTGATAGGTGACGATGTCGCCAATCTGATAGTTCTGCGCCGTGCGCAGGATGACCAGATCGTCTCGATAGTAGACCGGCTCCATGCTGTTGCCGTTGATGATGACATAGCTGGCCGCCCCGCCGACCTGGGCAGGGGCAAAGAGAACCCAAGCCACAATCACAACGCATAAGCTCAACAGGCCCGACAGCTTCTGAATCACAGCTCTTTTACGTCTCCATTGCCACACCCATTACCAAACCCATTACCAAACCCATTGCCACACCCATTGCCACACTCCAGTTCTGCGCAGCTATTTTACCAATATTCGCGCACAAAAAGAAACTGAGTTTTTCTGCCGATCTCGGGGATCTTCACCAAATCGGCGGAAAAACTCAGTTTGGCTCCCCGGTTTTATGAGAAAAATCCTTCGTCCCGGTGTGAACCCATTGCGGTTGACCGTTATTGAACAGCCACCACACGGAGTTCATCGGCATCTGCAAGATTGACCCCTCCGCCCATGGCGCAGGTCCACGTGCCCCCGCTCAGGTTGCAGTTAAACCAAGTGCCGGACGACGCAACCAGATTCGCCTTCACGGTGGTTGCCGCTGGTCCCCCCGCTACTGGCGCCAGAGTAAACGCCACACTGGTAGCCTTGGAAGGATCTGCGGTGTCCAGTGTGTAGCGCACATTGGCGATTGTGTAGCCGCTGATCGCTGCCGACCCATCACCTGCACCGCTCACCGTCACTGTGTTGGCGGAGGCAAAGGCATAGGCGCTGGTAGACAGGAACAGGATGAAGATAGTGGTGAGAATGAATCTGATCTTGAAGGAGCGAGAGATGTACATGTGCCGTCCTCAATCCGTGATTCGGGTCAACGCTGAGGTTTTCTGACAATTGCTTTCTGGATCTTCAGCGTTGTCCGAGCGAGATTTATACGCAGTGGCTGGCCACCTGTGCAATCATACACGTCTTTGCTCGGCCCCGTCATCCGGGTCTTTCCGCATATCAGATGCTTTCCCTACGTAGCTGGTTTCGGCTTCTTCTGGGCGAATTGTTCACATAAACGGGGCGTGGCCTAGTTTGGTTGGGCCACGCCCCGTTCATTACTGCTATGCTGACTTCGATGTCATCCTGATGTTGCAGATGCTACTGAACTGCGACCACCTGTAATTTGTTTGCGGCCAAGACCGTCACGGCACCGGCAACAGGACAAGACCAGTTGGGGCTGGTACCCGCTGTACAGGAGATCCAAGTTCCGCCGTCAACCAGCCGGGCCTGGACAAATGAGGGAGCGTCGGCGTCTCCCGTCGTTGACGCAACGTCGAACGCAACGGTCTCGATCTTGGTGGGATCGGCATTGAATGTATACTTCACATTCGTAATCGTGTAGCCGCTGATGGTGTCTGCGCCGTCACCGGCACCGGACTCTGGAACATCATTGGCCGCCGCAAAGGCGAAGGCGCTGGTAGCCATGATCAAAACCAAGACCAGGGCCAGAGCAAATCGAGTCGAGAAAAGTCGTGTGCGAATCATGAGTGTGTTTCCTTTCGGTAGTAGAATGTTGAGCCAATAGGGTTTGTAGTGAGTTGACGCTCCTGCGTCAACTTTCCATCAGTGCCTGTGTGGTCAAAACCCTGCCCCCACTCGTCTTACCGTGTTTCTCGTCTGTTTTGCCTGGTCAAGACCTTACAGTCACTTGAAATCAATAGTACCATTGCCTGTTGGTCTCGTCATGCGTAATTGTCTGGAATCTTCGGCTCAGTATTTACGTATTTATACCCATTGCATCTACCAACCCACCCCAATCTGTGCGTAGGTACAAAAAACAAAAAAAACGGGCGACCAAGATTGGTCGCCCGCCCCACAACTCGCCCCTCGCAACTCGCCCCTCGCAACTCACCCCTCGCCTAATACGCCCCCCGTTTCAACAACACGGCTGGCACCGTGCGCAGCAGGATGGTCAGATCCATGCTCATGCACCAATTCTCCGCATAGTAGATATCCAACAACACCATCTCGTCAAAGGTGAGATCGCTGCGCCCGCTGACCTGCCACAGGCCGGTCATGCCCGGGCTGACCGAGAGACGCTTTTTGTGCCATTCGGAATAGGCGGCCACCTCTTCCGGCAGGTTGGGCCGGGGACCGATCAGGCTCATCTCCCCCCGCAGGACGTTGAGCAACTGGGGCAGTTCGTCCAGGCTATAGCGGCGCAGAAAGCTGCCCACCCGGGTGGCCCGAGGGTCGTCCCGCAGCTTGAAGAGCGGCCCGGTGGATTCGTTGAGCCGGGCCATCTGCTCCCGCAAGGACTCGGCGCCGGCGATCATGGAGCGGAATTTGTAGACCTGGAAGGGCTTGCCCTCCTTGCCGATGCGGGCCTGGGTATAGAGTACCGGGCCAGGGCTGTCCAGGCGGATGGCCAGACCGATCAGCAGGGTAAAGGGTAGGGTGACGGTCAGCCCCACGATGCTGAGGACCAGGTCCACCGTGCGCTTGACCAGCCGGTTCCAGCCGGTGATGGTGACTTGCCGGGAACTGATCAGGGGAATGCCGTTGAGCTCCTCCATTTCGATCTGGTTTTTGGTCAGTTGGAAGAGATCCGGTATGACCTGGGCCTGGATGCCCACCCGCTCGCAGTCGTTGAGCAGGCGCACCACCGTGCGGTGGCTCTGCCAGGGCAGGCAGATGATGGCCCGATCCAGGTGATATTCCTGCACCACTTCCCGGAAATTGGCCACAGACCCCAGGGCCTTGAAGCGCCCGATGTCCGTGGTGTTCTTGACCGGGTTGTCGTCCAAAAAGCCGATCAGCTTGAAGCCCAGATCCGGGCGGGCCACAATGTTGCGCATGACCATGCGCCCCACATCCCCGGCCCCGACCAGCACCACCCGATCCACCCCCACGCCGAAGTCCCGCAGATAGTTGCGCAGCCCAAAGAGGATGGCCCGGCTGATCCCCAGCAGCAAGATCACCAGCACCGCGGTGTAGATGAAGATCAGGCGGCTGTAGGCCAGGGGCTGCACCAGACTGGCGGCCATCATCATCACCACGCCCATGGTGGTGGCCGTGGCGATGGCCCACATCTGGTCCAAATAGCCCCGTCCTCGCCGGGAACGATAGACGCCGGTCAGATAAAAGGAGAAGAGCATGACCGGGAGCAGGGCGGTGGCAAAGGGCACATAGGTGGTCAAACTGGCCTGAAAGACCGGGTCCACGGCCCGAAACCATTGCAGACGATAGCGGATCTGGTAGGCCAGCAAAAAGGCCACCAGGATCAGCAGGGCGTCGATCACCAGCACAATGTTGAGCAAGGACGCACGGGGCACCTTGCTCATGAGGTCCACAAACCAGTTGGCACGCACAACCCGCTCCCGGCTGATGGGATCGGGTTGGCTGGGGGAGTCGGCAGGTTGGGACGCGTTCAACTGAGAAGTCATAGGCGTCAGACAGACTCGTAAACTTGGACAGTTTGGGCGGCGGTGCGCTGCCAGGAGAAGAGTTCGGCCCGGATCAGCCCCCGCTGGCGCAGGTCATCCCGCAGATAGGGTTGGTCCACCAGCAGGCTGAGGCCGTTGACCAATTCGTCCGCGCTGTGGGCGGGGAAGGTGAGGGCGCAGTCGCCGGCCACCTCCAACAGGCTGGGGGTCTCGCTGCACAGGACCGGCACGCCGCAGGCCATTGCCTCCAACACGGGCAGACCAAAACCCTCGAAGAGGCTGGGATAGACAAAGCCCTCGGCGGCCTGATACCAGCGGGGCAGATCCGCCGTGGGGATAAAGCCGGGGAAGAGTACCCGCTCGGCCAGCCCCAATTCTTCCACCTGGGCGAAGATGCGCTCGTAGAACCAGCCCCGCCCCCCGGCCAACACCAGCTTCACCGCCCGATCTTGGGCCGGGGCCTGCTCTGCCCAGCGGCCAAACGCGGTCAGCAGCAATTCCAGATTCTTGCGGGGTTCCAGGGTACCCAAATAGAGCAAAAAGCGATCCGGCAGCCCCCGCTCCCGGCGGAAGTCGGCCACGTCTTTGGGATCCGCCGGACGGAACTGCTCGTCCACCCCGTTGGGCACTACCACGATCTTGTGGGCCGGGATCTGCCAGAAGTGCATCAGATCGTCCGCGGTCTGGTGGCTGACCGCGATCACCTTGCGGGCTTTGCCGGCGCTGGCCCGACAGAGCCGGGCATGGTAGAGGCGCTTGGCCCTGGGCAAGGTTTCGGGCATACGCTCAAAGCTCAGATCGTGGACCGTCACCACCCCGGGCAGACGGCTGCGCAGGGGCAACACATTCACCAGCCCGTGGATCAGATCTGCCTGGGTCTTGCGGGCCAGACGGGGCAACACGGTCTGCTCCCACGCAATTCGGCGCAGGGGGCGACGCAGCCCTGGCCGGGTCAGGATGGAATCCACCCCCGGCACGCCAAAGTCGGCCTCGTTGACAAAGGCCGTCACCCGCAGGGGATCGCCCCCGGCGGGATCATCCGCCCCGGCCAGGGCCATCTGCCCCAAAGCCCGCAGCAGATGGCCGCTATAGTTGCTCACCCCGGCTCCCCGGTAACTCTCTGCCGTGCTGAGAAGCTGGGCGTTGATGGCGATATGCATAGGATCTTCTCGGTGGAACGCTAAAAAATAGAACGCGGATGACGCGGATTTGACGGATAAAAACGGATTTTTCTTCAAAAGAAAAGATTCGTGTCGATTCGTGAAGATTCGTGGATAAGACTTTTAGATCAGCGAAAATCCGCCCAATCCGCGTCATCCGCGTTCTATTTAGATCAACTTGACCAGTCGCAGGATGGCGAAAGGAGTTTCCAGTATACATCAACTGTCCGGGAAGCGACCATCCCCATTGTGTACTGGGTCAGCACCCGCTGGCGTCCGGTCCGGCCCAGGTTGCGGGCCAAGGTCGGGTCGTCCATCAGCCCTTGCAGGTGTTGACGCAACTGATCCGCGTCCCCTTCGGCAAAGACCAGCCCGCCCGCCCCGATCACATGGGGGATCTCCCCGCTGTCGCTGCCCACCACAGGCACTTCGCAGGCCATAGCCTCGATCAACACGCGGCCAAACTGCTCTTTCCAGTTGGGCCGGGTGCGGCTGGGCAGCGCCAGGGCATCCAGTGAGCGGTAGAAATCGGGCATCTCCGTGCTGGTCAAACGTTCGCCCATCTGCACCCGTTCCGCCACGCCCATCTGTACGGCCAGGGCGCGCAATGTGTCAAGCTGATCCCCGCCGCCCACCAGCCGCAAGGACCAGTTGCCCCTCAGCCCGGCGCAGGCCCGAATCAGCGTGTCCAGTCCTTTTTCTTCGATCAAACCGCCCGCATAGCCGATGGTAAAGGGGCGGGGGGCGAATTGCGAGGAGCGAGGGGTGAAGATCTCCGGGTCCACGCCGAATTGGGGGATGACCTCGATCTGCCCTCGATAGCCCTTGGCCCGCAGCACATCCGACGCGTCTTGGTTGCCAGCGATGGCGATGGGGGCGCGGCCATAGTTGCTCTGTTCCAGCCAGCGAAAGGGGGGCGGATAGGTGCGGTGGAGGTTCTGCCAGGTGAAAAAGGTGCCCACGGCCCCAACCCGCCGGGCCGCGCCCAGCCCCAGCCAGGTGGCCAGGTTGTAGGGCTCCTCATCAAAATGGACCACATCAGGGGAGATCTTGCGCAGTTCCGCGGCCAGGGTGGGGTAGAAATGCAGGTGATAGTTGCCGTTCATGCGCAGGGGGATGACCTTCAGCTCGTAGCCGGCCATGTGGGCCATCTCCGCGGCCTGATCCCCCCGCCGGTCTCGCCACAGGGGCGGGATCAGCACGGTCAGGTCCACGCCAAGCCGGGCGATCTCCTCCGCCTTGCGCTGATATGCCCCCACGACTAGAGCTTTGCTCACCATGACTGCTTTCATGGGGCCATTATACGGGAGCGAATGGCGAATGGCGAATTGGGGATTGGGGATTTGGTCAAGACCCAATCCCCAATCCCCTACCCCGCCCGCCGCCAGACCAGCCCCCGGGCCGGGGCAAAGAGAAAGACCAGAATGAACACACTCGTGGAAACCAAAACCATGGCCGGGCCGGAGGCGATGTTGATGTAATAGCTCAAATACAGCCCGGTGATGTTCGAGAGCGCCCCGATGGCCGCTGCGGTCACCATCATGGTGGGCAGCCGCCGGGTGAGGAGATAGGCCGTGGTGGCCGGGGTGACCAGCATGGCCAGCATCAACGCCACGCCCACGGTTTGCAGGGAAACCACGATGGTGACGGCGATCAAGATCAGCAGCAGATAGCGCAAAGTCGTGGCGGGCAGACGCAGGACCACGGCCAAGGTGGGGTCAAAGGCCAGGACCAGAAACTCTTTGTAAAAGGCGATGATGGTGGCCAGGACCAACAGCCCCAGGCCGAAGATCAGCCACAGATCCGTCGTGGCCACGCCCAGCACATCCCCAAACAAAATATGGGCCAAGTCCACCGCATAGCTGTTCATGGTACTGAGCAACGCCACCCCCAGGGCAAAGCTGCCCGCCAGGATGATGCCGATGGCCGTGTCTTCCTTGATCTCCGCCTGCTTGCTCAACGCGCCGATGCCGATGGCGGTCAGGATTCCGAAGATCAGCGCGCCCACGGCCAGGGGCCAGCCCAGCATAAACGCAATCACCACCCCGGGCAGGATGGTGTGGGCCAGGGCATCCCCAAAAAAGGCCAACCCCTGCAGGATCACATAGGTCCCCAGCACCGAGCAGGTCACCCCCACCATCACCGACGCCATCAGCGCCCGCACCATAAAGGGATAGGTTAGGGGGGTGAGGAGGAGGTCGATGACGTTCATGGGAAGGGCTTTCTGACGAGTAATGAGTAATGAGTATTGGTGGGCGGCGGCGGGTCGGCATGGGATGGGGCGCAGGTTGAGTAGCCGCCGCCGAAATTTCCGCAAACCATTCATTCGCTGGCGGCTACTCAACCTGCGTTCGTCTTCACCTGCGCTAGATTTAACCGGGCCTGCCCACGCACCCTAATCTTGGCAACACGTATCCGCCAGAATCAGCGCGCCGCTTTCAGCCGGCAGCAGATGCAGATGGCTCCCATACGCCGCGGACAGATTCTTGGCGGTCAAGACCTGGCCCGGCGCACCGTCGGCGACGATGTGGCGGTTGAGCAGGACCATGCGCCCAAAGAGTTCCCCGGCCCGGTTCAGGTCGTGGGTGGAGAGGATGATGGTCATGCCCTGGTCCCGCATCCCGGCCAGGATGGCCAGGATCGCCTCCTGGCTGGGCAGGTCCAGGCCGGTGAGGGGTTCGTCCAGGAGCAGGATCTCCGCTTCTTGGGCCAGGGTGCGGGCCAGGAAGACCCGCTGCTGCTGGCCGCCGGAGAGTTCGCCGATCTGCCGACCGGCCAGATCCGTCATCTCCACCTGGGCCAAGGCCGTACGCACCAGTTCCCGATCCCGCCGTCCGGGATTGCGCAGCCAGCCGATCTTGCCCACCCGGCCCATCATCACCACCTCGGCCACGGTGACGGGAAATCGCCAGTCGATCTTGGTGCGCTGGGGCACATAGCCGATGCAGATATGCTGCCCCGGCCCGCTGCCATAGACCCGCACGTTCCCCTTGTTGGGCCGAATCGTGCCCGCAATCGCCCCAAAGAGGGTACTCTTCCCCGCCCCGTTGGGGCCGACAATGGCGATCTGCTCCCCCCGATGGGCAACCAGATCCACGTTGTCCAAGGCCAGCGTGCCGTTATAGCGCACGGACACCCCCCGCACCTCCAAGGCCGGGGCATCGGGCTGATGGATTTCTGAACGATCAAAAATTTTTGACATGGTTTTTAACCGTTAGCAGGTGGCAAGTACTCAACCCATTGTCCATTGTCCATTGTCCATTGTCCATTGTGCATTGTGCATTGTCCATTGTGCATTACCTCAACGCCTCCACAATCACACCCACGTCATAGCGCATAAAGTCAATGTACGTGGCCGCGGGCCCGTCCGCCGGGCTGAGGGAGCCGGTGAAGACGGGCACGACGCGGATGCCCAGATCCCTGGCAAGCTGGTCGGCCTGGGATGGGTTGACCGTGCTGCCCACAAAGATGGCCTTGGCCCCGGCAGCCTTGATCTGCTCTTGGAGGGCGGCCAAGGTCTGGGCCGACGATTGGGAGAGGGTGCTGATGCTGTTGACGATGGCCCCGGTCTGGGCGAAGCCGTATTCCCTGGCCAGATAGCTGAAGGTGCGGTGATCCGTCACCAATTTGCGCTGATCTGCCGGGATCTGGGCGACCATTTGGCGCAACGCCTGATCCAGCTCGGTCAACTGCCCCCGATAGGCCGTGGCCCGGTCGGCGTAGTCCGCGGCGTGGGCCGGGTCCAGCTCGCTCAGGGCGAACTCGATGTTGTGGGTCCACGTGATCACGTTGGGTACGCTGAACCAGACGTGGGGGTCCGTGTCCCCGTAGTCGGCCTCGTCGGCCTCGTCGGCGTGGTCTTCGGCAATGTGGTCTTCGTCGGGGTCGCTCATGGCCAGAGGGTCAATGCCCACGCTCACGGGCACGATCACCGGATCGCCCCCGGCGTTGGCCAGCATCTTGTCCAAAAAGCTCTCCAACCCCAGCCCGTTGACGAAGATTACATCCGCCCCGGCCACGGCCCGCAGATCCTGGGGGGTGGGGGAATAGCCGTGGGGGTCCGCGCCGATGGGCAGCAGAGCCGTCAGGTCGATCTCTGCGCCCCCAATCTGTTTGACCACGTCTGCCACTAAGTTGGTGGTTGCCACCACCCGCACGGACTCCCCACTTTTCAAAGAGAGAGACGAAATGCTGGGCATGACATCTTGCCTGGGGCTGGATGTGGCTGTCGGGTCACTGCCACAGGCGGCCAGGGCTAACACCAAACCGAGCAAGACCCCTATTTTTCGAGAAAACGCATCCATCGCCACTGCTCCTGGTAAAAAGAACGCACCAAATGAGAATGATTCTCATTTGGTGCAATTGTACGTCTGGCCGACAGTTGCTGTCAAACCCTGAACGTCTGGGGAGATCAAGCCCGAGGGCTGCAATCGGCGCACAGGCCGTAGAATTCGAGCAGATGGCTTTGGATGTGGAAGTTATACTGATCGGCCAACTCTTGGGCCAGGGTGCCGCTGCGGCATTCGTCAAACTCGATCACCGTGCCGCAGGCCGAGCAGACCAGGTGGTGGTGGCCGCCCTCGGCCCGGATGTAGGTGGGCGGGCCGTCGCCCAGGGTGATAGGGCGCACGATGCCCAGTTCGGTGAAGATCTCCAGGGCACGATAGACCGTGGCCAGCCCTACCCCCGGCTGGATGGCCTGGGCGCGCTGAAAGATCTCGGCCGGGCTGAGGTGGTCACAGTCCTGCTCGATCACCTGCAACACGGCCAGCCGGGGCGGGGTCAATTTATAGCCGCCCTCCCGCACACGGCGGCTGAGGGCAGAATCGGTGTTGGCGCTCATGGGGGCATCATACCTGGGCCGGAGATTTTTGGGAAAATTGGTCGAAGGTTCGTAAGCGATTAGAGTGGGGGCCAGACAACGACTCGTCGCGGTGGATCACCACTCGATTCGAAGGGAGTATTGGGCGATCTGTGCGTCTGATGTGATAAAGGGAATATTTTCTGCCAGTGCTTGGGCGATCAGGAGTCGGTCGAATGGATCTTTGTGCAGGGTGGGCAAGGTATCGACCATCAATACGTGGGGCAAATGGACGGAAAGGATTTCAACGTGGTTGATCTGTTTTTGTTCGGCAATCAGCTTGGGCAAGGGTTTGGTCAAGGTCAGCTTGCCGAGTTGGTGTTTGATCTGGATTTCCCAGACGCTGATCACGCTGAGAAGAAGCTGATTTTCCGTCGAGCGGCAGAGATCCAAGGCGCGGGGCGATAGCTTTTCGGGCGCTGTGTCCCACCAAAGGAAGGCTTGGGTGTCGAGCAGAAGTTTCATGGCGTACTGGCCCAGAAGTCGTCGTCGAGGGGCGCGTCAAAATCGTCGCTGATCCAGGCGGATCCGGCATGAAGCCCAGGGATGCGACCCCCATTTTTCTCTGCTGGAGGAACCATGCGGGCAACTGGCTGTTTGTGCTGGGTCAAGACGACTTCATGTCCATCTTTGATCCATAGAAGCAGTTCGGTGAGTTGTGTATCCAGATCTTCGACATCAATTTGCTTTGCGATCATAAAACCTCCCAGAAATTGTGCGAGTGGACAAGACAGTCATCTCCACCTTGTCAACATTTTACCACAGAATCCGCACAGTGAAAGGGAGAGATCTGCGTATCCGGGACGACGTAGATCCGGGGTGGTCTATTCGATGTCAAAATCTTCACTGGGCGCAATATAGATTAGGGGCAGGCTGATCAACGTCATGGCATATTTGACGATCAGGTTGAAGACGAAGATCTCCCACACCACGGCCCAGGGCAGCCCGGTCATGCCGAAGAGGGTGATGGGGGCGAAGGCGCCCACGGCGAAGATGATATTGTCCACGGGCACGCTGATGCTGTTGCTGATCAGCACCCGCAGCCATTGATAGCGCCGGGTGACTTTGGTGACAAACCAGTGGTAGATCTCCGTGTCCATCAGCTCGCTGACCAGCTCGGCCAGGATCGAGGCGACCACGATCCGCCACACCGGGGCCAGGATGGCGCTGAACTCGGCACCCAATCCCCAGTCCGGATCCCCTGGCACAGAGGCGGCCCAGAGCAGATAACCGGCCATGAAGAGGTTCACCCCGGCGGCGGTGAAGATAATCACCCTGGCATTCTTGCGCCCCAGCACCTTGTGGACCACATCCCGCAGGGTGAAGGTGATGGGATAGATAAAGGTGCCCATGTCCACGGCCAGCCCAGCCACCACACCGATCTTGAGGCTGGCGATGTCCGACAACATCTGGGCGGCGATGTAGGCGCTGACCACGATCACGGCAATGGCGGGGACGGCGGAAGACTGAATCACAGATGCTGAGACCTCTGTGAAACTGCTTGGGTTTGGTGTTGTTTTGACACTCACGATACAATACTCCTGTTTTGGTAAGGCGGGAACCGCGACCGCCGTGAAGAAAAATCCGACCTTTGATTTAACCACAGAAGAGGAACTATGCCCAAACGAACCGACATTTCCTCAATTCTCATCATCGGCTCCGGCCCCATTGTGATCGGCCAGGCCTGCGAGTTTGACTATTCCGGGGCCCAGGCGTGCAAAGCCCTGCGCCAGGAAGGCTATCGGGTGGTGCTGGTCAACTCCAACCCGGCCACCATCATGACCGACCCGGAGATGGCCGATGCCACCTACATCGAGCCGTTGACCGTGGACATCTTGGAACGCATCATCGCCAAGGAGCGGCCCGATGCTTTGCTCCCCACCGTGGGCGGCCAGACCGGGTTGAACCTCTCCGTGGCCCTGGCCGAGGCGGGAATATTGGAAAAATATGGCGTTGAACTGATCGGGGCCAATCTGCGTTCCATGCAGGTGGCCGAGGATCGGGCGCTTTTCAAGGATGCCATGACCGAGGTCGGTCTGGAATCGCCCCACAGCTTTGTGGCCCACGATCTGGTCGAGGCCCGCCGCCACGCCCAGGCCATCGGCCGCTTTCCCATCTTTATCCGCCCCAGCTTCACCATGGGCGGCAGCGGTGCGGGGACGGTCTTCACCCAATCTGAGTTTGACGAAAAGGTGGCCTGGGGCTTGAAGGAGAGCCCGGTCCACACGGTGCTGATCGAGGAGTCCCTGATCGGCTGGAAGGAGTACGAACTGGAGGTGATGCGGGATGGCGCGGACAACTTTGTGGTGGTCTGCACCATCGAAAACCTGGACGCTATGGGCGTCCACACCGGGGACAGCATCACCGTGGCCCCGGCCCAAACCCTCACCGATAAGGAGTATCAGCGCCTGCGGGATCAGGCCCGGCTGGTGATGCGGGCTGTGGGGGTGGAGACCGGGGGCAGCAACGTGCAGTTTGGCATCGATCCGGCCACCGGGCGCGTGGTGGTGATCGAGATGAACCCCCGGGTCTCTCGCTCCAGCGCGTTGGCGTCCAAGGCGACCGGCTTCCCGATCGCCAAATTGGCCGCCAAAGTGGCCGTGGGCTACACCTTGGACGAACTCAAGAACGACATCACCCAAAGCACGGTGGCGGCCTTCGAGCCGTCCATCGACTATGTGGTGGTGAAGATCCCCCGCTGGGCCTTCGAGAAATTCCCCGGCGT
>CAZKEX010000035.1:17631-21813 GCA_964551895.1 uncultured Caldilineaceae bacterium
TCGACTATGTGGTGGTGAAGATCCCCCGCTGGGCCTTCGAGAAATTCCCCGGCGTAGACCGAGCGCTGGGGCCGCAGATGAAATCCGTGGGCGAGGCCATGTCCATTGGTCGCACCTTCAAAGAGGCTTTGCAAAAGGGCGTGCGCAGCCTGGAGATTGGCCGGGACGGTCTCGGTTTCATGGAGCGGGACGGCGACGGCCATTTCAAGGGCTACGAGGCCAACACCGAACTCCACGATCTCCTGCGCATCCCCAACCGGGACCGGCTTTTCGCCACCTACGAGGCCCTGCACCGGGGAGACAGCGTGGCCACGGTCTGCCAGCTCACCGGCTTCGACCCCTGGTTCGCCACCCAAATCCAACAGATCGCCGACTTTGAAAAAACCCTCACCCATCTCGACGCCGACACCCTGCGCCGGGCCAAACGCATGGGGTTCAGCGACAGCCAGTTGGCGCGGATTGTGAACGAAAAGGGAATAGAGATTGGGAGATTGGGAGATTATGAGATTGGCTTTGGCGACACACCGATCTCCCAATCTCCCAATCTCCCAATCTCCGAAAAAGATGTCCGCGCCCTGCGCACCCGCCTCGGCGTCCTCCCCACCTATCACCAGGTGGACACCTGCGCGGCCGAGTTTGAGTCGTACACGCCCTATCTTTACAGCAGCTACGAGATGGAGAGCGAGGCCCAGCCGACCGACCGACCCAAGATCATGATTTTGGGCGGCGGTCCCAACCGCATCGGCCAGGGCATCGAGTTCGACTATTGCTGCGTCCACGCCAGCTTTGCCCTGCAAGAGCTGGGCTACGAGACCATCATGGTCAACTGCAACCCGGAGACCGTCAGCACGGACTACGACACCTCGGATCGGCTCTATTTTGAACCGCTGACCCACGAGGATGTGATGAACATTGTGGAGCGGGAAGCGGGGATCGGGGATCGGGGACTGGGGATCAGGGATCGGGGATCAGGGATTAGGGATCTGGAAACGGATCGGAGCTCACAACACCCGATCCCCGATCCCCGATCCCCAGTCCCCAGTCCCCTCGCCGGCCTCATTGTGCAATACGGCGGACAGACGCCCCTCAACTTAGCACGAGGGCTGGCCGAGGCCGGCGCGCCCATCTTGGGCACGCCGCCGGATGCCATCGATCTGGCCGAGGATCGGGATCAGTTTGGGAATCTGTTGGAGCGGCTGGACATCCCCTCCCCGGCCAACGGCATTGCCCGCAGTGTGGCCGAGGCGGTGGAGATCGCCGGGCGCATCGGCTATCCTGTGGTGGTGCGGCCCTCGTATGTGCTGGGCGGACGGGCTATGGCTGTCGTCGGCGATGAGCCGGATTTGCGCCGCTATATGGCCGAGGCCATCAGCGCGGTGGCCGGCCGGGCCATTTTGATCGACCAGTTTCTGGAGGATGCCTACGAGGTGGATGTGGACGCCATCTGCGATGGCGAGCGGGTGGTGATCGGCGGGGTGATGCAGCATATCGAGGAGGCGGGCATCCACAGCGGGGACAGCGCCTGCGTCTTGCCGCCCTACAAGATCAGCAACTATCATCTGACCATCATGGGCGAGTACACGGAGAAGCTGGGGCTGGCTTTGGGCGTGCGGGGGCTGATGAACGTGCAATACGCGGTCAAGGACGACGTGGTCTACGTGTTGGAGGTCAACCCCCGGGCCAGCCGCACCGTGCCCTTCGTGAGCAAGGCCACGGGCATCCCCCTGGCCAAGATCGCCGCCAAAGTCATGGCGGGCAAAACTTTGGCCGAATTGGGTTTCACCGAGTCGCCCCAGGTGGATGGCTTCTTTGTGAAGGAGGCGGTGCTGCCCTGGAAGAAGTTCACCGGCATCGACACGGTGCTGGGGCCGGAGATGCGCTCCACCGGCGAGGTGATGGGCCACGCCGCCAGCTTTGGCCACGCCTTCGCCAAGAGCCAACTGGGCGCTGGCACTGCCCTGCCCCTGGAAGGCGGCGTGCTGGTCACGGTCAACGACTACGATAAGGGCGCGGCCCTCAAGCTGGCCCGGGATCTGCATCGCATGGGCTTCGGGATCTTCGCCACCGTGGGCACCGGGGCCTTTTTCCAGCGCACGGGCATCCCCGTCACCGTGCTGGAGAAGGCCACGGGCGATGCCACCGGCTACACCACCCTGGACGCCATGCGGGAGGGCAAGATCCACCTGATCATCAACACCCCCCTGGGTCCCGACAGCCGCACCGACGGGGCCAAGATCCGCCGCCTGGCCACCCGCATGGAGATCCCGCTGATCACCACCCTCTCAGCGGGCACGGCCGCGGTCAACGGCATTCGAGCGCTGCGTCAACGGGAGCTGCGGGTGCGCAGTTTGCAGGAGCATTACGCGGTGGCGGGGTGAGGTTTTTTGGAAGAGACTGGGAGATTTGGCGATTAGGAGAGTGGAGGGACGAGGAGATTTGGCAGATCCAGCCCCTGCATGGCCCCCACCGCGCTTTCCCACGCCCCTTCGCAGCACAGACCGTCCATGGACGCGTCCTCGAACGCAGTCAGCGCGGCCTGGATGCAGGCTTGGCGGATGGCCTCGGCGATGTGGGTTTGGTCAAGAGTGGGTGGATCTGTGAACGGCTGAGTTGGCGAATTGGTCATGCTTTTCTCCTGGTTTTTGTCTTATCCTTGCTTTGTGAGGGCGATGTAGTAAAATATCGATCAAGGTTGTCGGAGTGAATTGCACGTCGCAATGTATGATAAGGAGTGACTATGATGTCCTTGACCGAACTTCTTCCCGCCGTACGCCAGTTACCCGTCATCGAAAGGAAACGGCTGATTCGGATTCTGACCGAGGAACTTGATTCCGTTGAAGATATGTTTCCCTTTGAACCAAGCAAAATCTACTACTTGCCGACCCCGTATCGTTCATTTGGAGCAGGTCGAGCGTTGATGGACGCCATGGCAGAAAGTTTGGGAGGGTAAACGAGATGCGTTTCTCGTATTCCACCTCTGATCCGTCCCAAGATGAGTTTGATAGTTTGCCACGTCTCCCCCTGACTTTGCGTTATGACAATCGGCAAGTTGCCGTGGTTGGGCTGGTGGATAGTGGCGCGACGGTCAATGTGCTACCGTATGAGGCAGGATTGCAGCTTGGCGCACGCTGGGATGAGCGAAAAGCCACCATTCGTCTGGCGGGTAATCTCGGCAAGACTTCCGCCATGCCCCTGTTTGTCATGGCGGAGATTGAAACATTTTCGCCGGTTCGTCTGGCCTTTGCTTGGGTAAGGGCTATAGATGCGCCGTTGATCCTTGGGCAGACCAATTTCTTCATGGAATTTGACGTTCACTTCTATCGGTCTCGCTTGGAGTTCGCGATTGAACTGAAGAAATAACACATCGAGCCGCGAAGCATTCCCTCTGTCAACGTTGTATCTCCCCGTTCAACTTGGCCCACGTCTCATCGTCTTCCAGTGTCACCACTTTATAGCTCTCGGCATAGTCCATCTCCTTGCCCTTGGCCCCCTCTGCCGCCCATTGGCGGATCATGGGTTCGGGATCCCACTCCTTCATCTGGCTGACGTGGGCGCGCAGGGCCGCGATCTTGATGTCGATCACGTCGCTGATGTTGACAAAGGTGGCGCCGTCCCCCCAGGCCTGGATGTAGACTTTGCGCACCTTGTGGGCGGTCAGCCCCTCCTCGGCCAGGTCTTGAAAAATGTGGGGCTGGCCAGCGGCGGGGAAGACGGCATCGATGGCGGCAAAGCCAGCCGCCCGGTGATCCGGGTGGTTGAGATAGGTGTCGGCCGCGATCACAACAGTCGGATCGCCGCACACCACCACCTCTGGGCGGATGCGCCGGATCTCCCGCACGATGCGTTTGCGCAGGATCATGGTGTTCTCCAACATGCCGTCCGGCTCCCGGAAATAGACCACCTCTTTCACCCCCGCAATCTCTGCTGCGGCGGATTGCTCGGCCTCTCGGATGGCGGCGGCTTCGGCCCGGCTGAGGCTGGTGTCGGCAATCCCCACATCTCCGCTGGTGAGAAGGAGGTAGCTGACGGCCGCCCCTTCCTTGGCCCACCGGGCCGCTGTCCCCGCACAGCCGAACTCGATGTCGTCCGGGTGGGCAAAGATGAACAGGGCGGATTTTGGGGTGTAGGTTGAGGTGGTCATGGGTGGTCTCCGATCGGATAGATTTTTGTGAAATGAATGGC
>CAZKEX010000036.1:0-2597 GCA_964551895.1 uncultured Caldilineaceae bacterium
GATTTTTGATTTTGGATTTTTGATTTTGGATTGGGTGTGGCATTTGTTGCCCGATAAAACCATGACTCTACTGAAAAAAGGATCAAATTCACCGCAAAGACGCCAAGAACGCAAAGAAAAGCAAGGTTTTTTTCCTCTGCGTTCTCTGCGAAATCTCTGTGTCCTCGGCGGTTAAATGCTTTTTGCAGCAGAGTCAACCATGAACTGTCCATCGCCAATCCAAAATCCCCAATCCCCAATCCAAAATCCAAAATCCACCAAACCTCCACACTTTTCTGCTATTCTGGACTGGCTATGACCCAAACGATTCTGGTTGTGGACGACGATGCGAATATTGTGCGCTTGGTGCGCAGCTATTTGGAGCAGGCGGGCTATGCCGTGGAGACCGCGGCGGATGGCAAGACGGCTCTCCAGGCCGTGCGCACGGTGCGCCCAGACCTGGTGGTGCTGGATTTGATGCTGCCGCAGATGGACGGCCTGGCCGTCACCCGGGCCGTGCGGGCCGACCCGATCTTGGCCGCCACCCCCATTCTGATGCTCACGGCCCGGGTGGAGGATGTGGACCGCATCATCGGTCTGGAGATGGGGGCGGATGACTACGTGACCAAGCCCTTCAACCCCCGGGAGGTGTTGGCGAGAGTCAAAGCAATTTTACGGCGAATTCAGGCCCCCGCCTCCACCGCCCAGCCAATTCTGCGTGTCGGCGATCTGGAGATCGACCCAACCACCCACGCCTTTTCCCAGGCCGGCCGCGCCCTGGACCTGACCCCCAGCGAGTTTGACATCCTCCACCTGCTCATGCGCCACCCAGGCCGGGCCTTCACCCGCACAGAGCTGATCGAGGAGGGGCTGGGCTACGAATACGCCGGGCTGGAACGCACCATGGACAGCCATATCAAAAACCTGCGCCGCAAAATCGAACCCGACCCCCGCAACCCCATCCACATCGAAACCGTCTTCGGCATCGGCTATCGCTTAGCAAGGTAGACAATTTTTGATTTTGGATTGGGGATTTTGGATTGGCGTTGACCACCAAGTCCTTACCTCGCACACATAATCCAAAATCGAAAATCAAAAATCAAAAATCCCATGAACCTACTCACCAAAGTCCTTCTCACCCTCATATTGGTCATCGCCGTGGGCATGTTGACGGTCAGTTTGTTGATCGGGCGCAGCGCCACGTCCGCCTATCAGGGCTATTTGGGCGAGGCCATCAGCGAGGGGCTGGTGCGGATGGCCGACGAGGCCGCCTTGATCTACGCCCAGACCGGCTCCTGGGAGAGCATCCAGGGCTATCTGGACCAATCCAGCAACACCTTTCGGGGCATGGGCGCTGGCGGAGTCGGCATGGGCCAGCGGGGACGCGGCCCCAACGGCATGAACCAGTCCGCGGCGAGTCGGGTACTCTTTGTGGTCGAGGCCGCCACGGGACAAGCGCTGGCCTTCCCCGCGGCCAAGCCCGTGGACCCCGCAGTGCTGGCCACCGGCGCGCCCGTCCGGGTCAACGGCGTCGAGATCGCCCGCATCGTGGACACCCGGGACAGCCAATCCGCCATCCAAGCCGCCATTGGTCCGGCGGAAGTGACCTTTTTGAACCGCATGAACCATGCCCTGGTCATCTCCTCCGTGGTGGCCGGATTGGTGGCGTTGTTGGTGGGCAGCCTGTTGGCCTACAGCATGCTCAAGCCCCTGAGCGCCCTGGAAGAAGGGGTGATGCAGGTCGCCCAGGGCAAGCTGGACACCCAGGTACCCATCCACAGCCGGGACGAGATCGGCCAACTGGCCGCCGGCTTCAACCGCATGGCCGCCAACCTGCACCGCCAGGAGAGCCTGCGCCAGCGCATGGTGGCCGACATCGCCCACGAACTGCGCACCCCTCTCAGCGTGGTCCAGGGCAATCTCCAGGCCCTGCTCGACGGCGTCTACCCCCTGGAGAAGGCCGAGATCGCCACCATCTACGACGAAACCCGTGTCCTCTCCCGGCTGATCCAAGACCTCCACGAGCTGGCCCAGGCCGAGGCCGGCAGTCTGCCCCTGGTCATGCAACATCTGGCCGTGGAAGACGTGGTGACCCACATGGCCAACATCTTCCGCCCCCTGGCCGAAGAGCGCGCCATTCGCATCACCACCCAAACCCCCACCCAGACCCCCACCGCCCCCCTCCTCGCCCTGGGGGACGCGGACCGAGTCCACCAGATCTTGCACAACCTGATGGGCAACGGGCTTCGGCACAGCCCAACGGGCGGCACAGTGCATTTGGCAGTGGTCTCTGTGGAAGGAGAGGCGAGTTCGGGCGGGGTGGTTTTTGGGAAAAGGGAGACAAAGTCCGGGGGCATTGCTCATGATGGCTATGCGAAATTCGTCCGTTTCAACGTCACCGACAGCGGACCCGGCATCCCCCCGGCGGATCTGCCCCATCTTTTCGACCGTTTTTATCGGGGCGACCCCAGCCGCGCCAGGGAAAACGAGGCCCAGGCCGTCCGTTTCACCAGCGGGGCCGGCCTGGGCCTGGCCATTGTCAAAGCCCTGGCCGAGGCCCAAGGCGGGCACGTGGGTGTGGAAAGCCAGCCCGGCCAAGGGGCGACATTTTGGTTTGA
>CAZKEX010000036.1:2697-21219 GCA_964551895.1 uncultured Caldilineaceae bacterium
GCGGGCACGTGGGTGTGGAAAGCCAGCCCGGCCAAGGGGCGACATTTTGGTTTGACTTGCCTGCGAGGGAGGGAAATGAGTAAGGAGTAAGGAGTAATGAGTAATGAGCGTGAAACACGAAAATTTTGCCAATCTCCCGAGATTTCCTGCTTAACGCATTACTTATTACTCCTCACTCATTTCTTTCACTGCGGAGAAACCCACCGGCCCAGACTGGCCTGGCGGCGGGCACGGAGGGCGGCGACCATTTCGGTCAGGTCCCGAAGGCGGGATTCCTTTTCTTGGGGCTGGGTTGTCAGTATGGGGGTCTTGTTCGTCGTGGGCGGATTGAGGGGGTCTGGGGGTGCGGCTTTTGTAGCATCTGCGCTCATGGTTGTGGTCTCCATTTGTGTGGGACAGGGTAAATAGGTCTGCTCTGCTATTGTATTCGTCAACCGTCACAAGAGCGTTACACGGTTGCGCCAACTCCGCCCACCAGGCGATGAGCGGATAATCAATCAACCCCGCTTCCAAAACTTTGGCGACATGTTGGGGCAAATCCGTTTGGGAAAACCCCTCACAGGCTGTATAATTCTTATGCCTTGACCTCTCACCCCTATCTTCCAGCTTCCCCGAGGCCTCACCGCACGACCACCACAATTGAGGTTCCATGCGATTAAAACTGGTTCTGCTGGGTTCGTTTCAAGTCTACTTCCAAGAGACCGCCCCCCTCGTCAAAGCCCCCACCGGGCTGCCCCACGCACCGCCCGATCCGATCTCCTTCCCCACTGAACGTTCCCGGCTTCTGCTCGCCTATCTCGCCAACCATCCCGGTGTGGAACACAGCCGGGAGATGTTGGCTGCCCAGTTCTGGCCGGACAGCGACCCCAGCCAGGCCCGCAAGAACCTGCGCACAGAGCTAAATCGACTGCGCAGGGCCATTCAGGACGGCGATGCCCATTCGCCTTTCATCCAGGCCAGCCGCCAGACCCTCACGGTTGATCCCCGCCAGGCCACCATCGACACCCACCAATTCGACACCCTCTTCGATGCCAATCGCAGACATGGGCATGGGCTTGGACAAGGGCATGGGCAAGGCGCCCTGGAAAGCTGCCCCGACTGTCTTGAGCGCATGCGCCAGGCCGTTGATCTATACCGTGGCCCCTTTTTGGGCGGTGTGGCCCCGATCAACTCATCCTCTTTTGACGACTGGCTCTCCACCAACCGCACCCACTATGAGCGGGCTGTGGGCCAGTTTCTTGGCCATCTGCACCGCCATTATGAGCAGGAAGGGGATCTGGCCCAGGCCCAAAGCTATGCCCAACGCCAACTGGCCCTGGAAGCCTGGAACGAGGGCGCCCACCTCACGTTGATGCGTATTTACTTCCGCCAGGGCAAGCGGTCAGATGCCCTGGCCCAATTTGAGATCTGCCGCCGCAACATGGCAGAAGCCTTGAACGCCGAACCCAGCGAGAAGACCCAAGCCCTCTATCGGCACATTCGTGCCCAGGAGCGGGGTCCGGCGGCCAAGGATGCGGTCTCCCCCTATGTGGGGTTGAGCGCCTTCACCAGCGCCGACGCCCACAATTTCTTTGGACGAACCAAGATCATCCATCGTCTGCACGAGTCGATCCACACCCACACGCTGGTGGCCCTGCTTGGCCCCTCGGGCAGCGGAAAGTCCTCTGTGATCCACGCCGGTCTATTTGCCAAGCTGGCCGGACGCCCTGGGCCCAAGGGTGCGCCACCCTGCGTCCATCCCTGCATCCAATGGACGCCCATCAGCTTTCGCCCCGGGGATACACCCTTTCGCAATCTGGCCCTGGTCTTGGCCCCACACCTGAACATGCAGGCCAACGCCTTGGCCACGGAGCTGTGGACCGGCACCCGAAACCTGCTCCATGTGGTGGATGAAATCATCCTCCCCGTGCCGCCCCCCTCCCCGGACCATAGGACACCAGAACGCCGGGTATTGCTGGTCATCGACCAGTTCGAGGAGATCTTCAGCCTGTGCCCAACCGCCGAGATCCGCCAGGCCTTCTTGGATCTGATCCTGCAACCAAGCCTTGCCAAGGATCAAGAGAACACTGGGCAAGAGAACACTGGCCAAGAGAACACTGGGCAAGAGAACACTGGCCAAGAAAATAATGGCCCACTGACGATCTTGCTGGCCATCCGGGCCGATTTCACAAGCTATCTGCTCTCCCAGGGCACAATGGCCGACCTGTTGCAGGACGCCACCACGATTTTGGGACCCATGCAGCAAGAGGAGATGCGCCAGGCCATCGAGCAGCCGGCATTGCAGCAGGGGGTGATGTTTGAACCGGGCCTGGTGCTGCGTCTGCTGGCGGATGTGGGCGACGCCCCGGGCAGCCTGCCCTTGCTGGAGTTCACCCTCTCCCAACTGTGGGCCAGCCGCCAAGATGGCTGGATCACCCACACTGCCTACGATGAAAATGGCGGCGTGGCCGGCGCGCTGACCAAGTATGCCAGCGGTCTCTATGACCGCCTCTCGCCCCAAGAGCAGGCCCGCACCCGACATATCTTCCCCCAGTTGATCCAGCCTGGCCAGGGCACGGCAGACACCCGTCGCCTGGCCACCAGCGCAGAGATCCGGGAAAGCGATTGGCCCCTGGTGCGCAAGCTGGCCGATGCCCGGCTGGTGGTGACCGGGCGCAATACCCGCAACGACGAGACCGTGGAGGTGATCCACGAAGCCCTGATCCTGGAATGGGATCTCCTGCGCCAGTGGATTGAGACCGACCGCACCTTCCGCATCTGGCAACAGCGTCTGCGCATCCTCTTGGGCGAATGGCGGCTGGCTGGCCAGGATGCCAGCGCCCTGCTCCGGGGCGGCTTTCTGGCCGATTCCGACGAGTGGCTGGCCCGACGCGGGGAAAGCCTCTCGGCAGATGAGCGGAGCTTCATCACCGCCAGCGCCCAACATCGGGATGACGAGATCGCGGCCGCAGAGACCCGTCGCCAGCGGGCCTTGAATGCGGCCCAGGCTTTGGCCCGCACCGAAGCCCAATCCAGCCGACGGCTGCGGCGGTTCGTGATCGGGCTGGTGGGTCTCACCCTGATCTTGGTTGTGGCCGCCTTCTATACATGGCAGCTCCAAGGGGAGGCAGAACACCACGCCGTGGATGCCGAGCAGAGCGCCCAGTTGGCCCTGGCCCGCCAACTCAGCGCCCAATCCCTGCAGGCCATGGACACCGTGGTCGATCGGGGCCTCCTCCTCAGCCTGGAATCCCTCTCCCGCACCGCCGACCCCACGGACGTCACCAGCCTGCTCACCGGGCTCAAGCTCGACCCCATGCTCGTCGCCTTTCTCCACGCCCACACCAGCGAAACCAGCCAGCTCACCTTCTCCCAGGACGGCGAAACCCTCTTCTCCGGGGATGTCCAGGGGTTGGCCTTTGCCTGGTCTTTGGAGAATTTTGCAGCCCCAGGTCGTCCAATTTCCATAACCAACTTGACCGCCTCGCCAAACTCAACTTCGGGGGCCACTGTACCCTCCACGGCCATCCTGACCATCCAAGCCGTAACCCAGCGCGCCCTCTACAGGACTGAGAACGGCTTTGGCCTGTGGGATCTGGAAAGGGCAACCACCCTCGTTCAACATGCGCTCCCCAACAAGATAAAGGTGGTCCAATTCTCCGGGGATGGCCGCCGCTTTGTGGTGGAGGATAGCGAAAACGAACTGCGGGTCTTCGATTCCCATAGTGGCGACCTGGTGGCCGGCCCCCAGTCACATCCCCCCCGCAACACCCTGTGCGCGGTCAACGGGGACGCCAGCCTGCTGGCTATCAAAGGCGGAGACAGCGTCGAGGCCACCATCATGTTTTGGGACGTGGCCACCGGCGCGGCCATCGCCCCACCCCAAGGCGGCCACATCGACGACATCCAAGCCTGCGCCTTCAGCCCGGACGGCGACCGCCTGGCCACGGCTGGCTTTGACGGCACTGTGCGCCTGTGGGACAGCGCCACGGGATTGCAGATCGGCTCACCCCGCACAGGTCACCAAGGCCGGGTGCTGGCCATCGCCTTTAGCCCGGACGGCGCCCGCATAGCCAGCGGCGACACAGCCAACCGAATCATCTTGTGGGAGACCGAGAGCGGCGCCAGGCTAGGCGCCCCCTTGATCGGCCACGAAAACTGGATCCGCGGCCTGGTCTTTAGCCCCGACGGCCAGATGCTGGCCAGCAGCGACGCCAGCGGCAAGATCGCCCTGTGGGATCTGGCGGCCCGCAAAATATTGAACGGCCACACCTCCCGGGTGCGCAGCGTGGCCCTCTCCCCGGACGAAAACGCCCTGCTCACCAGCAGCTTTGACGGCCACCTGGTGCTGTGGGATGCCCGCACCGGCGAAAAGTTGCGGGACATCGAGACCACCCACCCCAACTCCATCATCCAGGTCGGCTTCAGCCCGGACGGTCGCACCCTGGCCTCCTTGGACGCCGGCGGCTTTGTGGTCCTGTGGGAGACCGAGACATGGACACCTCGCTTTGACCCCATGCCCGCCCACACAACCGTGTTGATCGGTCTGGCCTTCACCCCGGACAGCAGATGGATGGCCACAGGGGACTTCTCCGGCAATATCCGCCTGTGGGATGTGGCCGCGGGTGAGCCGGTGGGCGAGCCCATCCAGGCCCACGAGGACGAGTGGGCCCTCTCCCTGGCCTTCAGCCCGGACGGTAGTTTGCTGGCCTCGGGCAGCACCGACAGCGCCATCCGCCTCTGGTCCATGCCGGATCTGGCCCCGGTGGGCGAGCCGTTGGTGGGCCATGCAAACTGGGTCAACGTCCTGCTGTTCGAGCCGGATGGCAAGACCCTCATCTCCGGCAGCAATGACCAGACCATTCGGCGCTGGGATGTGGCATCGGGCCAACCTTTGGGAGAAGCCATCGAGGGGGATCGGAGCCAGATCTGGGCGCTGACCCTGTTGGAGGCAAAAAACGGGGAGGAGCCGGTGCTGGTCTCCTTGGGCAGCACGGGCAATGTGCAGCGCTGGGATTGGCGCACATTCTTGCCCCTGGGCCCCGCACTGCGCACGGCCATCGAGACCGAATCAATGGCCATCACCCGCAACGGGGAGCGCTTCTATCTCGGCACCTTTGACGCCACCGCCCAGATGTGGCATGTCGTGCCCACGTCGTGGAGAGAGCAGGCCTGCACCATCGCCAACCGCAACCTGACCGAAGACGAGTGGGCCGCCTACCTGCGGGGCATCCCCTACGCCGCCACCTGCCCGTAGAGGCAGGCCCCCAAAACACAAAAACACCCAGCATGGGGATGCTGAGTGTTCCTGTGGGGCCGCCGGGTGAATCCAGCATGCGCCGTGGTCTGGAAGATCTGTGGGGTGTGTGACCGCTACACAATACCAGCCCACCGTCTCAACACCGTCACAAAACCTTGGCCCAACGGCCCAAAAAACGTCCAATTTGCAGATTTGCCTGCTTTTCGCCCCAAAAAAGGAGAAACTCATGGATTATGTCATCATTGGCGGCGGCATCTACGGATGCAGCGTGGCCTGGGAGTTAGCCCAACGCGGCGGGGACGCATTGCTCTTGGAAGCAGGCGAGATCGCCAGTGGCGCGTCCGGCGGCCTGGGCGAACGGGGCGTGCGGGCCAGTGGCCGGGATCTGCGGGAGCTTCCCCTGATGGGGTTGGCCTACGAACGCTGGCAATGGCTACACGAAGAGATCCAGGGTGAGACCGGCTATCGGCGAATCGGCGGGCTGACGCTGATTGAGCAGCCCAGGGATTTAGCCGCTGCCCCGGCCCAGCTCTGGGCGCAGAACCAGCAGTCCATCCCCACCCAGTTGCTGCACCGGGACGCCCTGCTGGCCCTGGAACCCCGCCTGGCCCCCCAGGTCAGCGCGGCCCTCTTCTGCCCCCAGGATGGGGTGGCGGACCACACGATGACTACACGATCCATGGCTGCCGCGGCCCGCCGGGCGGGCGCAGTGGTGCGAGAATCTACTGCCGTAGCCCAGGTGGTGATGGGTCCCGGCAAGGAGCGGGTTGTCGGGGTGATCACCGAACAGGGCGAGGAGATCCCTGTGGGCAAGGCGTTGATCCTGCTCTCCAACAGCCACGTGGGGGACTTTTTGCACAGCCAGTTTGGCGTTCGCCTGCCTGTGTGGAAGCGACTGCCCCAGGTCGCCCTCACCCACCCCCTGGCCGAGCCGCCCATCTCCCATTTGATCGGCCACGCCCACCGCAAGCTGGCCATCAAAGTCACCCCGGATCGCCGGGTGATGATCTCCGGCGGCTGGGCCGGGCGCTGGGATGGGGAGACGGGCAGAGGGGTTGTGCAGCCGGATCAGGTGGCGGGCAACTTGGCCGAGGCCGTGGCGGTCTTCCCCACGTTGGCCCAGGAGACCATTGCCCAGGCCGCGGCCGACCGGGTGGAGACCAGCACGGTGGATGGCATCCCCATCATCGATCAACTGGCCCAGGCGGCCAACCTCTTCTTTGCCACGGGCTGGTGCGGCCACGGCTGGGCCATCGCCCCGGCGGTCAGCCGTCTCCTAGCCGACTGGGTCTTTGACGGCCAGCGCCCGCCCCTGCTGGCCCCCTTTGCCTATGGCCGTTTTCTGCCCTAGTCAAAGCCATTAACCGCCGAGAGCGCAAAGATTTCGCAGAGGAAAAGCAGAGCTGTTATTCGGCGTTCTCTGCGAAATCTTTGCGCTCTCGGCGGTTAATTGCCTTTCGCAGCCAAGGCATGATTGCCCTGCCAGCGCTCGTTTTAAGATTGACAAGCCCAAGGGCCTGTGGTACGCTGTCCAGGCTTATGCACACGTGTGCATTCCCCAAAAATTTGCACCTTTCCCCCAGCCCCACCACTCTGTTCAAACGAGAATTGCTTGTTTTTCAACCGGAGGAAAATCATGCCCACACCCAGCCCGCTGTTGCAGACCGTCTCCACCACGCCCACGGATTATTGGAACGACTCCTGTTCCCTGGAAGAGTTGACCTACGCCATTGGTCACGGCGCCGTGGGGGCGACCACCAACCCCAATATCGTACTGAACGTACTCAACCAGGAAATGCACCTCTGGGAAGATCGCATCCGCGCCATCATCGTCGAAAACCCCACCTGGGCCGAAGGGGCGGTTGCCTGGCGATTGAACGAGGAGATGGCCGTCTTTGGCGCGGGGCTGTTGCACCCTGCCTTCGAGCGCAACGCCGGTCTCAAGGGTCGCCTTTCCATCCAGACCAACCCCATGTTCTATCGCAATACCAACGCCATCGTGGAGCAGGCCCGGCACTTTGCCACCCTGGCCCCCAACATGCAGGTCAAGATGCCCGTGACCGAGGCCGGAGTGCGGGCCATCGAAGAGGCCACCTATCACGGCGTCAACGTCAATGCCACGGTCAGCTTCACCGTGCCCCAGGCCATTGCCGTTGCCGAAGCCGTGGAGCGGGGGCTGGACCGGCGCGCCGCCCAGGGGCTGGACAACAGCGGCATGTCCCCGGTCTGCACCATCATGGTCGGGCGCACGGACGATTGGATGAAGATTGTGGCCAAGCGAGACGCCATCGACATCGACCCGGACTACCTCAACTGGGCCGGGATCGCCGTCTTCAAAAATGCCTATGGCCTCTATCAAGAGCGGGGCTATCGCACCCGGCTGCTGGCCGCGGCCTATCGTCACCTGGGCCACTGGTCCGAGCTGATCGGCGGCGACATCGTGTTGACCATCCCCTACGAGTGGCAGTTGAAGATCAACGCCTCGGACATCCCCGTGGTCGAGCGCATCCACACCCCGGTGGACCCGGCGATTGTGGCGGCGCTTTATGAGAAAATTCCAGATTTCCGCCGAGCCTACGATCCTGACGGCATGACCCCATCCGAGTTCGACGGCTATGGGGCCAGTGTGCGTACCCTGCGCTCCTTCATCGCCGCCGTGCATGACCTGATGGGCGTGATCCGGGAGTTCATGCTGCCCAACCCGGATGTGTAACGAATGGCGAATGGCAAATGGCGAATTCAAAATAGAACACGGATTGGACGGATAAAACGGATTTTCACTGATCTGCAAAAGAAGATCCGTTTTTAATCCGTCGCATCCGTTCAATCTGTGTTCTATTTTTCTGATTGAAATGGAGGCTATTTGATGCGGCAATATACGGCAGAGAATCTCGTGGTTCATCCCCAAGGCGGGGCGGATGGGGGGCTGATCGTGGAGGTGACCCCCGAATTGGCGGGGTGGGAGACCATCAATTTCCAGGCCCGGCGGCTGGATGCGGGGGGATCTTGGTCGTTTCAGACCGGGGAGAACGAATTGGCCATCGTGGTCCTGGGCGGCACGCTTGACGTGCGTTCGGACCGGGGCGATTGGTTGGGCCTTGGGACGCGGGCCGATGTCTTCGCCGGGCTACCCTATGCGCTCTATCTCTCCCGCCACACCGCCTTCACCGTCACCGGCGTGACCGATTGCGAGTTCGCCGTCACCTGGGTGGCGGCCACCGAGGACTTCGCCCCCGTGCTGGTCACGCCGGCGGATGTGGGCGTGGAGATCCGGGGCGGCGGCCACGCCACCCGGCAGATCAACCAGATGCTGCCCCCCGGCTTCCCCTGCCAGCGCTTGGTGCTGGTGGAGGTCTACACCCCCGACGGCAACTGGTCCAGCTATCCGCCCCACAAGCACGATGTCCACGTGGAAGACGCCGCGGGAAATCTGCTCCAGGCCGACCTGGACGAGACCTACTATTACAAGATCGACCGGCCCGAAGGCTACGCCATCCAGCGGGTCTACACCGACGCCGACTCGCCCCTGCACCAAGCCGGTTTCCCCATCGACGCCGCGGTGGTGGCCCACAACAACGACGTGGTGCTGGTCCCCGAGGGCTATCACCCGGTCAGCAGTCCCGTGGGCTACAACACCTACTATCTCAACGTGCTGGCCGGCAGCGCCCAAAGCCTGATGGCTGTGGACGATCCCGACTTCGCCTGGGTCAAGGGCACGTTCAAAGATCGCGACCCCCGCGTCCCGGTCTACGATGTCAGCGCGGGACGGCCCGCTTGAGTAATTTTGGATTGAAGATTTTGGATTTTGGATTGGTGCGTGGGATTACCAGAGGGTTGGGACAAGGTTGGCGTCTTTGATGGCCCCGTCCCGGGTGAGGATGGCGACATCGAAACCCGCCCGTTGGACCAGGAGGGCCGTGGCGACGATCTGGCGGTCGTGCATTTCTGGGATAGTTTTGCAGTCCAGGGTGGTGGTGATCGCTTTCAAGTTCAAAGCCACAACCCACATGCGTGAATCTTTCTTAATGTCATCCAAGAGATCGACTTCCGAAAAGCCATAAAGATGAGGCTTACGCTCCACAATAAAGAGCGCCTCCGAAAGTGCAATCGCCGGGATGAGTAGCCGTGCATCTGGATCGTCCAGAATTCGCTTGGCACTCGGACTCAACCGATGATCTTTATCCAAATACCAAATCAAAGCGTGGGTATCAATGATGTACAGAGAGTCCGGCATTTTCCAGTTCCTCATCTGAGGGATTCCATTCGGCGGCCTTAAAATCTTCTTCATCCAGATCTAGCCGACCCTCGAACAAGCCATAGGTCATCATCTGATCCGGCGTGGGGTTGGGCCGAGCGAGTAGTTCTTCAATCTCGGTTCGAAACTCGGCAAGATAGGCCTCCTCGCTCTGCCGTTTGGACGTAGCCACAGTCGGCGTGGCGATGTAGGCATCGGCCAGAGCAACTTCGGCGAGGACTTTGGGCGCGGACAAACCGTTCTCCTGCGCTGGGAGCATCCGCATCGTTTCGGCGATCAGCGTCCGCTTGTCGGTGTCGGAAAGCAATTCAATTTGGGCCAACAGGTCGTTGAGCATCGGTACCACCTCCTTGGGATCATTATAGCACAATCGTTCCACGTCAAAAAGGGGCAATTTCATGGATCAGTCCGCCACAATCCGCCTGACGATGGCGCAAGCCCTCATCAGATTTCTCAAAAACCAATATGTCGAACATGACGGCGTGGAGACCCCCTTCTTCGCCGGCTGCTTCGGTATCTTCGGCCACGGCTGTGTGGCCGGGGTGGGGGAAGCGCTGCTGCAAAACCCGGATTTTCGCTACTATCAGGCCCGCAACGAGCAGGGTGCGGTTCATGCGGCCACGGCTTTTGCCAAGGTGAAGAACCGCTTGCAGACCCTGGCCGTGGTCACCTCCATCGGGCCGGGGGCCACCAACATGATCACCGGCGCGGCCACGGCGACCATCAACCGGCTACCCGTGCTGCTCCTGCCCGGTGACATCTTCGCCCGGCGCAATGTGGCCCCGGTGCTGCAACAACTTGAGTCCGCCCACAGCCAGGATTTCTCGGTCAACGACTGTTTCAAGCCGGTCAGCAAGTATTGGGACCGCATCAACCGCCCGGACCAACTGCTCACCGCCCTGCCCGAGGCCATGCGTGTCCTCACCAGCCCCAGCGAGACCGGCGCGGTGACCCTCTGCCTGCCCCAGGATGTGCAGACCGAGGCCCACGACTACCCCATCGCCTTCTTCCGCCGCCGGGTCTGGCATATCATGCGCAACCGGGCGGACCGGGCCACGTTGGCCAAGGCCGCGGAGCTGATCCGAGCCGCCAAGCAGCCCATGATCGTGGCCGGAGGCGGGGTGATCTACGCCGAGGCCACGGAAGCCCTGCGCCAACTTGTTGACGCCACAGGCATCCCCGTGGGCGAGACCATGGCGGGCAAGGGCAGTTTGCGCTGGGATCACCCCCTGAACTTGGGGGCGATGGGGGCGACAGGCACCTTCGCCGCCAACCGCACGGCCAAGGACGCGGATCTGGTCATCGGCATCGGCACCCGCTATAGCGATTTTACCACGTCGTCCAAGACGGCGTGGCAGCACCCGGACGTGGGCTTCATCAACATCAACGTGACCGAGTTTGACGCTGGCAAACAGCACGGCCTGGCTGTGGTGGGGGACGCCAAGGCCACCTTGGAAGAGTTGAGCGAACTGCTGGCCGGGCACACCGTGGCGCCCGAATACCGAGCCCAATCCCACCGCCTTCACGCCGAATGGGACGCCGAGGTGCAGCGTATCTACGACATCCGCCTGGCCCCCTTGCCCAGCCAGGGCGAGCTGATCGGGGTCATCAACGACCTCTCGGGCCCGGAGGCCATCATGCTCAACGCGGCGGGGTCCATGCCCGGGGATCTTCACAAGCTGTGGCGGGCCACCCATCCCAAAAACTTCCATCTGGAATATGGCAACAGTTGCATGGGCTACGAGATCGCCGGCGGCCTGGGCGCAAAGATGGCCGCGCCCGATCGGGAGGTCTTCGTGATCGTGGGCGACGGCTCATACCTCATGCTTTCGTCGGAGTTGGTCACCTCCGTGCAGGAAGGCGTCAAGCTGATCGTGCTGATCTGGGACAACGGCGGCTACAAGAGCATCGGTTCCCTCAGCCGCTCCCTGGGGCTGGACGGCTTTGGCACCCGCTATGTCCACCCGGAGGACGGCATGCTGGCCGGGGACTCGGCCGGCGAGACCGTGAAGCCGGTCCATGTTGACTTCGCCATGAACGCCCGTAGCCTGGGCTGCCACGTGATCGAGTGCGAAACACGTGACGACTACGTGATCGCCCTGGAAGCGGCCAAAGCCGTCGACCGCACCACGGTCGTGGTGATCAAAAACGACCGCCTGCACAGCGTCCCCGGCTACGAAAGCTGGTGGGACGTGGCCGTGCCGGAGGTGAGCGAGCGGCCTTCGGTGCAACAAGCCCGGATCGAGTATGAAGAAATGCGGGCGAAAGAACGATATTTCTTGGAGTAAAGAGGTAGGAATTCACCGCAAAGTCGCAAAGAACGCAAAGGGAAAAAAGAAAGAAAAAGAGAGAGACTTTTGTTCTTCTTCTTTTTCTTTGCGCCCTTTGCGACTTTGCGGTGAAAACCAGCGTCACTTTTTCGTTGCATTCACCAAAAAAGGGGAGAAACAGGATGGCTGAAAAACTGCTCAACTATGTGGATGGCGCATGGCAACCCTCGACCGCGGAAGTCTATTTGGACGTTCACAACCCGGCCACCAACCAGGTGTTGGCGACCGTGCCCATGTCCCCCCCGGCCGAGGTGGACGCGGTGGCCCAGTCCGCGGCCTCGGCCTTCCCGGCATGGCGGCGGGTGCCTGCCCCGGCCCGCATCCAGTATCTGTTCAAACTCAAAACCCTGATGGAAGAGGCTTTCGACGATCTGGCCCGCACCATCACCCTGGAGAACGGCAAGACACTGGACGATGCACGAGGCGAAATGCGCCGGGCCATCGAAAATGTGGAGGTGGCCTGCGGCATCCCCACCATGATGCTGGGCGACTTTTCCGAAGATGTGGCCCGTGGCATCGACGAGTACATGATCCGCCAGCCCGTGGGTGTGGCCGCCCTGATCTGCCCCTTCAACTTCCCCGGCATGATCCCCTTCTGGTATCTGCCCTATGCCCTGGCCTGCGGCAACACGGTGATCATCAAGCCCTCCGAGCGCTGCCCCATGACCGTGCGCAAGGTCTTCGAACTGCTGGACCAACTGGACCTGCCCCCCGGCGTGGTCAGCCTGGTCAACGGCGGGCCGGAGACGGTCAACGCCCTGCTGGATCACCCGGCCATCTCCGCGGTGACCTTTGTGGGATCTACGCCCGTGGCCCGTCACGTCTATGCCCGGGCCTCGGCCAGCGGCAAGCGGGTGCTGGCCCAGGGCGGAGCCAAGAACCCCATCATCCTCCTGCCCGACGCGGACGTGGCCCTGACCACCAGCATCCTCTCGGACAGCGCCTTTGGCAACGCCGGGCAGCGCTGTTTGGCCGCCGCCCTGGCCATCACCGTGGCCGATGCGGACAAGATCTTCGTCCCCGCCATGGCCGAGATCGCCGCCAACCGGGTGGTGGGCAGCGGGCTGGATGCCGGGGTCCACATGGGGCCGGTCATCACCCCCCAGAGCAAGGCCCGCATCAACGGGCTGATCGAAAAGGGCCTCAGCGAAGGGGCCGAGATGGTCGTGGATGGCCGCAACGCCACCATCAAGGGCTACGAGAGCGGCAACTTCCTGCGCCCGACGGTGATCAGCGACATCCCCGTGGGCAGCACCCTGGCCACCACCGAGGTCTTCGGCCCGGTGCTGGGCATGATGAAGGTGGAGACCGTGGAGGAGGCCATCGCCCTGGTCAACGGCGGCGAATATGGCAACATGGCCTGCATCTTCACCAGCAGCGGCGCGGCGGCCCGCAAGTTCCGCTACGAAGTGGACGCCGGCAACGTGGGCATCAACATCGGCGTGGCCGCGCCCATGGCCTTCTTCCCCTTCAGCGGCTGGAAAAACAGCTTCTTCGGCACCCTCCACGCCCAGGGCGCTCATGCGGTTGAGTTTTTCACCCAGACCAAGGTTGTGGTGGAGCGTTGGCTGGGCGAATGGAATCGCAAGTTTTAGCGAGTTGCGGGATGCGAGGGGCGAGTTAGAGATACGCCCCACGCCCCTCCTCGCTCTAGTCGGGTCCGTGACCCGACGGGTTAAGGAATGGATCACCGGGTCACGGACCCACAGGTATCAAACCAAGGGATCGGATGTGTGTCAGGGCGCTGGACACGAGGGGAGCAATCCCGGAAAGGGCCGGTTCTTCTTGGGTTCATGCAGATAGTGTTGGCCCATTCCGGGATTGGCGGGGAGATCTCGTTCATTCCGGGATTGGGCCAACACCACTCGTCTACCCCAGATCGTCCGGCCCAATCCCGGAATGCCCCCTTGCTTGAGCGCAAGCCTTTTGATGCCTATGAGCCACGGACCCAGCCAACGCACACTTCTTCTCTCAAAAGCGAGACCAAACCATGAGCAAAATCCTGATCGGGAATGCCCCCTGTTCTTGGGGAACGTTGGAATTTGAGGGGTTGGGCGGCAGCGAGATGACCGCCACCCGCATGTTGGACGAACTGGTGGCGACCGGGTACACCGGCACGGAGTTGGGCGATTGGGGCTTCATGCCCACCACGCCGGCCGCCTTGGCCGCGGAGATGACCCAGCGCGGCCTGGCTATGAACGGGGCCTTCGTGCCCGTGGCGCTGAAAGATCCCGCCGCCCACGCCGCCGGGGTGGAGGTGGCCGTGCGCACGGCCCATCTCCTGGCCGAGACAGCCAAGCGCACGGGACAGGCCAACGCCCCCTTCCTGGTCCTGGCGGATGACAACGGCTCGGACCCCATCCGCACCCAAAACGCCGGGCGCATCACCCCGGAGATGGGGTTGACCGACGCCCAATGGGCCACCTTCGCCCAGGGGGCCAACCTGATCGCCCACGCGGTCAAGGCCAAAACCGGGCTGCGCACGGTCTTTCACCATCACTGCGCCGGGTACGTGGAGACCCACGCCGAGATCCAGCGGCTGTTGGCCCTGACCGATCCAGAGGTCTTGGGGCTGGTCTTCGACACGGGCCACTATGCTTATGGCAACGACGGCTGCGAGACCATCCCCGCCGCCCTGGACGCCTTCGCCGACCGCATCTGGTTTGTCCACTTCAAGGATTGCAGCCAGCCCCTCATGGCCCAGGCCGCGGCCGAGGGCTGGGACTACTTCACCGCCATCCGCCACGGCATCTTCTGCGAGCTTGGCCAGGGCTGCGTGGACTTCCCCGGGGTCAAACGCTGGCTGGAGGCCCAGGACTACCAAGGCTTCATCACCGTAGAGCAAGACGTCCTCCCCGGCATGGGCGCACCCTACGAAAGCGCCAAACGCAACCGGGCTTATTTGAGGATGATTGGACTGTAGAAAGGCAAGGAGACAAGGAGACAAGGAGTGGAGGAGACAAGGAGACTGAAATTGTCCCAGGCCGTCTCCTTGTCTCCCGGTCTCCTTGTCTCCTCTTCTTTCACAAAGGGAAACCACCATGATCAAAGTCGCCATTCTGGGCGCGGGCAGGATTGCCCATGTCCATGCAAAAGCTGTTGGGGCGGCGGGGGCCAAGTTCGTCGCCGTCTATGATCTCTTTGCCCAGGCCGCGCAAAAGCTGGCCGCCATCCACGGCGCGGACGCGGAGCCCAGCGTTGAGGCCATTCTGGCCCGAGCAGATGTGGACGCGGTGATCATCGCCACGCCCACGGACACCCATGTGGAGTTCATCGTCCGCTGCGCCCAGGCGGGCAAGGCGGTGCTGTGCGAAAAGCCCCTGGCCCTCACCGCCGCGGAGGCTCAACGCTGCATCGACCAGATCGGCCACCTGCCCCTCACCATCCAGATCGGCTTCAACCGCCGCTTTGACCCCTCCCACCGGGCGCTGCAACAGGCCCTGGCCGGAGGCGACGTGGGCGAGTTGGAACAGTTGACCATCACCAGCCGAGACCCCGGCCCGCCCCCGGCGGAGTATCTGCGCCACAGCGGGGGTCTCTTCAAAGACATGACCATCCACGACCTGGACATGGCCCGCTGGCTGCTGCCCGAACCGCCCATCTCGATCTACGCCCAGGGCGACTGCCTGGTTAACCCCGAAATTGGCAAGTTGGGCGACATCGACACAGCCACCCTCTTCCTGCGCACGGCGGGGGGCCACCAATGCACCATTCTCAACAGCCGACGGGCGGTCTACGGCTATGATCAGCGTATCGAGGTCCACGCCGCGGCGGGCATGTTGATCTCCGGCAACCACCACGAAAATAGCCTGCTGCGCTATGGGGCCAAGAACGCCGGCGCGCCCGGCCCCCTGCAAAACTTCTTCCTCGACCGCTATGCCGACAGCTATCGCCTGGAGATCGCCGACTTCCTCGACGCCGTCAAGGCCGGCCGCCCCGCTTCCGTCACCCTGCAAGATGGCCTGGATGCCCTGCTCTTGGCCGAAGCCGCCCAGCGCTCTGTCGAAACTGGATTGCCGGTGGCGCTATGAACAAATAGGCCACGGATTTGACGGATTAAACGGATTTTTACGGATCTTTTTTGATCCGTTTTGATCCGTTCGATCCGTCAAATCCGTGGCCTATTTTGAAAAGGAGTTGACCCTGAATTTGAACCAAGTGTTGACCCCATCCCTCGCCCACACGTTGACCACGGTTTTTGACGGCGGCGAGGCGTGGCTGGCCCAGCTTCCGGCCCTGCTGGACGAGTGTGTGGAACGCTGGGGATTGAGCTTGGCCCGGCCCGAATGGGCGCTCTCGTTCAACGTGGTATTGCCCGCCACCCAGGCAGATGGCACGCCCGTGGTGCTGAAGCTAGGCGTACCCAACCGGGAGTTGACCAGCGAGGCCGCGGCCCTGGCCCATTTTGATGGCCGGGGAGCCGTTCGCCTGCTCCACGCCGAGCCAGAGCAGGGCATCCTGTTGCTGGAACGAGTGTGGCCGGGGACGCCCCTGGTCGATCTGGGCCATGCCGTGGCCGACGACGACCGCCGCACCCGCATCGCCGCCCAGGTCATGCAAAAGTTGTGGCGGCCCGCGCCCGCGGATCACCCCTTCCCCACGGTCCACGACTGGGCCAAGGGCATGGAGCGGTTACGCACAACCTTTGACGGCGGCACCGGCCCCTTCCCCACCCGCCTCGTGGAGATGGCCGAAGCCCACTTTCGGGATCTCCTGGCAGACCAAGCCCCGCCCGTGGTCCTGCACGGGGATCTGCACCATTGGAACATCCTGGTCGGGCCGGGGGAGAGCTGGCTGGCCATCGACCCCAAAGGCGTGGTTGGCGAACCGGCCTACGAAGTCGGCGCACTTCTGCGCAACCCCTTCGCCGACCCGGCCCACCTGCCCGATCTCGCCAAAATCCAGTCTCGCCGCATCGCCGTCCTATCCGAAACCCTGAACATGGACCCCCACCGCCTCCAAGCCTGGGCCTTCGCCCAAGCCATCCTCTCCGCCTGGTGGAGCTACGAAGACGGCGGCACATTTCAGCGAAATTGGCTGGCGTATGCGGAATCGTTGATTTGTTGATTGGTTGATTGGTTGACTTCCACGGTACAATCTCCCAATCTCCTAATCTCTCAATCTCCCAATCTCTCAATCTCCTCACCCCACACAAATCAACAAATCAACAAATCAACAAATCAACCACTTATGTTCACAAAAATCCTAATCGCCAACCGAGGAGAAATCGCCGTCCGCATCATCCGGGCTTGTCAGGAGATGGGGGTGGGGACCGTCGCCGTCTATTCCGAGGCCGACGCCACGGCGCTGCACACGGCGCTGGCCGACGAGGCGGTCTGCATCGGACCGCCGCCGCCGGGCCAGTCGTATCTGCGCGGGGAGGCCATCTTGGCCATCGCGGTGGAGCGGGGCTGCCAGGCCATCCACCCGGGCTATGGCTTTTTGGCCGAAAACGCCGACTTTGCCCAGGCCGTGGCGGACGCCGGGCTGATCTTCATCGGTCCCAGCCCGGACGCCATGCGAGCCATGGGGTCCAAGACCTCGGCCCGGGCGGCCATGATGGCGGCGGGGGTGCCCGTGGTCCCCGGCTTCCAGGCCAGCCAGGACGATAGGGCCCTGTTGGCCGCGGCCAAGGAGATCGGCGTCCCCCTGCTGGTCAAGGCCACCGCGGGGGGCGGCGGCAAGGGCATGCGCCTGGTCCACCGGCTGGATGAGCTGACCGACGCCCTCCACTCGGCCCGGCGGGAGGCCCAAAATGCCTTTGGGGATGACCGCATCTATTTGGAAAAATATCTGGCCGACCCCCATCACATCGAGTTTCAGATCTTTGCCGACCACCACGGCCACACGGTCCATCTCTTCGAGCGGGAATGCTCGGTGCAGCGCCGCCACCAGAAGATCATCGAGGAAACTCCCTCCCCCCTGCTGGAGCGGGCGGAGATGGCCGGGCTGCGGGCGCGCATGGGCGCGGCAGCCGTGGCCGCAGCGCAAGCAGTTGATTATGTCAATGCCGGAACCATCGAATTTCTGGTCACCGAGGCCGGCGACTTCTACTTTTTAGAGATGAACACCCGCTTGCAGGTGGAGCATCCCATCACCGAAGAGGTGACGGGCATCGACTTGGTCAAGCTGCAACTCCGGGTGGCCGCGGGGGAGGCGCTCCCCTTCACCCAGGCGGACCTGATCCAGCGCGGCCACGCCATGGAGTGCCGCATCTACGCCGAAGACCCGGCCAACGACTTCCTGCCCGCCATCGGCCCGGTGCTAAAGGCGGTGGAGCCGGTCGGCCCCGGCGTGCGGGTGGACACG
The DNA here is from genome assembly GCA_964551895.1 of uncultured Caldilineaceae bacterium. Lineage (GTDB taxonomy): Bacteria > Chloroflexota > Anaerolineae > Caldilineales > Caldilineaceae > JAGNDO01. The sequence goes on from CAZKEX010000036.1 coordinate 20,831, forward strand.
GGCATCACCAGCGGCGACGAGGTCACCCTGCACTATGACCCCATGATCGCCAAGCTGATTGTGCTGGGCCAAGACCGGGCGGACGCGGTGCGCAAGATGGATTGGGCGCTCAGCCACTATGTGATCCTCGGCCCGCTGACCACCAATATCCCCTTTTTGCAGGATGTCTTGGCCCACCCCACCTTCGTCGGCGGCAACACCACCACCCAATTTGTTGACCAACACTTCGCCCCCTGGCAGCGACCCCCACAGCCACTACCCGACATAGTCCTGGTCGCGGCGGCGCTGGCTGAACTCCAGGATCGGTCAACTCCTCAAAAAAACCAGGGTGATCCAAACAGAGACGCTTCCAGCCCTTGGGCCAAATCCGATGGCTTCCGCATGGGGAA
>CAZKEX010000037.1:0-21010 GCA_964551895.1 uncultured Caldilineaceae bacterium
GGTTTCGATACGGCCTCTTTTGTAGGGTAGCGGATTTTCGTGGTCAATTCGGCCTACTCAACCGACGTTCGTTGGCGGGGAGTATGTGATTCCTCGCCAACTCGCCCCTCGCAACTCGCCTCTCGCCCCTCACCGCAGCAACTCCCACACTACATGCTGGATCTCCGGCAGGATCAGCTTTTGCATGGCCAGGCGCACGGCCCCGGTGGACCCCGGCGTGCTGACGATCAGTTTGCCCCGATAGATGCCGGCGGTGGCCCGACTGAGCATGGCCGCGGAGCCGATCTCCCCATAGCTCAACATGCGGAACAGCTCCCCAAAGCCCGATAGGGTCTTCTCCAAATTGCGGCTGATCACATCGTACGTGCGGTCCCGCTGGCTGATGCCTGTGCCGCCGTTGAAGATCACCACCCGGGCCGGGCCCCCGGTGAAGTCGTCCAGGGCTTGTTGCACCTGGTCCGGCTCGTCTTTGACGATGCGATAGTCCACGATGGTGTGGCCGGCCGCCTGGCACAGTTCCCGGATAGTCTGGCCGCTCTTGTCCGTCTCGGCACTGCGTGTGTCGCTGACGGTGACAATGGCCACCGGGACACTGCCCTGAGATTCCGCCAAGCCACGATGTTCTTCTGCGCTCATAAGTCCTCCTTTTCCAAAAAATAGAACACGGATTGAACGGATCAAACGGATATTAACGGATCAAAAAAATCCGTTTTGATCCGTCGCATCCGTCCAATCCGTGTTCTATTTTTTTTCGTTTTCCCGAACGATAATTTCAATACAACCCGCTCCCCGTGATCCAAACCGACGTGCTGGAGAGGGGGAGCTGGCCCAACTGTTTTTGGGCGGTGATGCAGGCGATCTGGTTGTAGAGCAGGCCGTCCTTGGCGATCATGCCCACGGTGACCGGGGTGGCGCCCAGGCTGGCCGCGGTGGGGACGTTGCCATAGTTGAGCCGCACGGTGCCGTTGGGGTAGAGGACCATCTGAAAGCTGACCGTGTAGGCCGGGGTGACGCCCGCCGCGGAGGCCACGCCGTCAAACTCGACCACCCAGCGGGTCTCCCCGTCCGGCTGGAAGGTGCGCACGGTGCCGCTGCCCGTGGGACCGGGGTTCAGCTCCGCCCACCACCCGGCAATGGCTTTGTGGAGCCAATCGGTGCCGTTGATGTCGGAGAAGCAGCGGTTGGGGCTGGCGCTGACCAGGGAATCCCCGGGGTCGGTCTGCAGATAGAGCAAGCCATTGGCCGACAGCCGGGCATAGTTGTAGGATTTGTCCTTCAACGTCATGGTGAAGGGCAGTTGCAGACCGCTGTTGCTGCCCGCAAACATGGTCAGGGTGATGGGCGTGCGGCTGCCCGGCGTCTCCCAGGCCAGGGCCGAATCCCTGGGGGCGAAGTGGGCCAGGGTCACGGGCAGGTAGACCTGCTTGGGCGCGCCGTTGATCATCACCCTCACCTCCAGGCTTTTGGCCAGCCGGTCGCCGTTGCTGCGGGTGGCGGAAAAATCAACCCGGGCCGTGTGGGTACCCGTGGTCAACCCTGTGGGCGAAATGGCCAGGCTGACCTGGCCGGGGTGGTCGAAGCGGGCCGAACCAGCGACGGCCCCGGTCACGGTCAGCCAGGCGGAGGAGGTGGCCGTCACCTGCCAGTTGATGGGGTCCGTGCTGGGGTTGGTGAGGGCCACCGTGGCCGTATGGATGGTCGGAGAGGCCGGGGGCAGGATCAGGGCTATCGAGCTGGGGGCAAAGGCCAGGTTGCTGATCATGGCCCGGCGCAGGGCGGCCTGGGCATCCACCCGCCCGCTGCCCACCTTTTGATCGCCATCGGCCAGGGGCGCCGCGGTCTCCCGCAGGATCTGGCGCACTTGGGTGGCGCTGAGATCTGGGCGTAGGGAGCGGATCAACGCTGCGGTGGCGCTGACAAAGGGGGCGGCCATGCTGGTGCCGATGCTGTTGCAATAGCTGCTTTGGGGCTGATAGACCTGGTTGCACAGGGTGTTGGCCGCCCAGGTGCTGAGAATAGGGTCGTTGACCGGGGGGGTGGTGGAGGCCTGGACCAGCCCGCCCGGCGCGGCGATCTCGATCTCCGGCCCCTGGTTGCTGTAAAAGGCGTGGTGGTCGAAGCGATCTGTGGCCGCCACGGCCATCACATTGGCAAAGGCGGCCGGCCATCGCACCGTGGCGTCGCTGTTGCCCGCCGCCCCGACCATCAATGCCCCCCGACTGGCCGCCAAATTCACCGCCGTGGAGAGGACCGTGGTGCTGATTGGCGATTCCACGCTCAGGTTGATCACCCTGGCCCCGTCGTTGGCCGCCTCGAAGATGGCATCGGCCAGGTTGCTGGTGCTGCCCACCAACTGGCCGTCGGCATTGTTGCTCAACACCCGGCGGATGTCCAACTGCACGTCTGGGGCCATGCCGGCGATGCCCACGCCGTTGCTCTGCCCCGCGGCGATGATCCCGGCCACATGGGTGCCGTGGCCGTTGTCATCCCGGGCCGGCAGGGAGGGGACCACATAGTTTTTGCTGTAGATGATGCGCCCGGCAAACTCCGGGTGGGTGAGGTCGATGCCCGAATCGATCACCGCCACCCGCACGCCGCCCCCCTTGGAGAGGGGCCAGGCCCGGCTGGCGTTGATGCGCTGCATCCCCCACTGATAGCTGTCGTAGAGGGGGTCTGTGGGGGTGAGGGGCGTGGGGATCTCCGCCGCCCACACCACACCGTTGGGTTCGGCAAAGATCACGTCGGGCTGTCCCGCCAGGGTTTTGAGGACGGCCACCTCCTGGCCCGGTTCCACCCGCCAAAGCTGCACCGTCACCGACCCGGCTTGCTGGGCCGATGTGGCGGACGGCATGGCCATGCCGCTGGCCTCGGCCCATTCCTGGGCGGAGAGGGCGGGCAGCACCGCCGGGTCTGCCAGGGTTGCGCCCACCTGGGCCATCAGCCCGGCCAACACCACGGGCGCATCCGGGCCCATGGCCTGGCTTGCCCCCTGGGTCTCGCTCACCGCCGGACCGACCACCCCGACCAGGAGTTCCCCCGGCACGAAATAGCCAGCGGCGTAGCCCTCGGCCAATGCCGCGGCCAAGGGGTCAAGCTGGGACTGGGACTGGGACTGGGACTGGGGTTGGGGGTCGCCCTCTTGGGCCAGGACAGCGGGTGTCGTCCACATCAGCCCACCGGCCAACAGAAGTCCAAGAAAAGAAAAAAGTAGCGCACTCGATAAAAAGAGGAATTTACGACGATGCATGGTGGTCACCTCGACACGGGGAAACAGAGAAAATCAGCAGTTACACCCTTTCCGGAAGCTTACCCCAACCACGCTCTTAACCCAAGGATCTTCCGGAAAGGTCGCAACCCTGACAAAACAAAAAAACGCGGTCCAAAACTAGACGCTGGGCTGGCCCGGCAGGTTCCACCTACGTCTCCCCGGCCATCTCCCGGTCCAACTGTTCGTAGAACAGTCGCATAAATTCGTGCCGCTCTTGGCCGATGCGCCGGGCGCTCTCTGTGTGCAGGGTGGCCAACAGCCGTTGCAGCTTGTACACAAATTCATGCACCGGCGTGTAGTCCGCGCCATCGGGCTTGGCGTCATCCCCCGGCGCCGCGCAGACCGGTTCGGTCCACAGGCGGCTGTCGTGGGAACCGGCGAAGGCAAAGGCCCGCCCCACCCCAATCGCCCCGATGCTGTCCAGCTTGTCCGCGTCGTAGAGGCAGCGGGCCTCCAGGGTTTGGGGCTGGATGGACTGATCCCGGAAGCGGTGGGCGCGGATACAGTGGACCACATTTTCGATCTGGCCTGGGGCCATGCCCAAGCCGGATTCGGCCAAAAAATTCCCGGCAAAGTCCGCCGCGGCCAGGTGATGGGCGCTGCGCCCCTCGGCCACGGGCACGTCGTGGAGCAGGGCCGCCGCCCGCACCACGGCCAGGTCCGCGCCCTCGGCCTGGGCGATGCGTTCGGCCAGCCGGGTCACCCGCAGAACGTGGTCGAAATCGTGGGCCGCGTCCCCCGCAGTGTAGAGGGCGCGCACGGCCTCGATATCCAGCATGGGTTGGGTCATGGGGGAGTCTCCTGGTTATTGTCGGTGGCGTTGGTCTGTTCCCGCCGTCGCCCCACGGCCCACAGATAGACACCGGGCAGGCTGACCAGCAGACCCATTGCGTGTTGCAACAGCCCCACGGCAAAGGCCAACCCCTCCGCCACGCCCACCAGCCCCAGCAGGACCACGAACGCGCCCTGTCTCAACCCTGCGCCGCCGGGGGCCAGGGGCACCAGCAGCACAAAGGCCACAATCGGGTTCATGGCAAAGATGGAGAGAAACTTGATGCTCCCCGGCTCGATGGCCTCGGCCAGAAACCAGATGGCCACACTGCTCAACAGCAGGATGGTCAGACTGCCCAGGGCGGAGAGCAAGATCGCCCCGTAGTGGCCATGATAGGCGTTGAAGGCATCGGCCAGGGTGCGATAGATGGGCAGGGTGCGGTCGGCCAGGGGCAGCCGGGCCAGGATGCCCTCGAAAAAACGCTTGAGCCGACGGCTCAACATCACCGCCAGGACCACCAGGAGCATGGCCGCCACCAAGGCCGCCGCGCCGCTCAAGAATGCCAGATAGCTCTGGTTTTCCGGGGTGAAGGGGCTGCCGTCCGCCTGGCTGCCATAGCGCAGGATCACCCAGGAAGCCACGGCCGCGGCCACCACAAAGGTGGTCAACCCCACAAAGCGGTCGATGATCACGCTGACCGCGGCATCGGCCTTGCGGTGGGTGTCCCGGGCCAGACCATAGCCCCGGAGCAGATCTCCGCCCACGCCTGTGGGCAGGGCATAGTTGAAGAATTCCCCCACCCACTGATAGGCCACCACGGCCCGAAAGGGCGCGTCTACGCCCCTGGCCCGCAGCAGCACAAACCATTTGAGCGCGCTCACCGCCACGGCCCCGGCATAGAAGGCGCTGGCGATCAGCAGCTTGAGTTTGTCCGCGCCCAGGATCTGCTCCCAGAGGGTTTGGGGATGCTCTAACCGGGTGTAGAGGAAATAGAGCAACCCCACCCCAATCAGGATTTTGATGATGTCAAAGAGTCGATTTTGGACAGGTTTCATAGATCATTGCTTTTCAAAAAACAGCCGCAGCCGGGCGGAATTCCCGTGGCTGCGGCTGGCGAATGAGCGAATGGCGAATGAGTGAATGGCGAATGGCGACGCTGGCAAGATTCGCCATTCGCCATTTGCCATTCGCCATTCACTCATTCGCCCTATTTGCCATTGGGCGCGGTCAAGTGTGTTGTGGCCATGCTGCCCGTGCTGTTGCCGCTGCTGCCGTTGTTGCTGGCCGCTTGTCCCTTGCGGCGGATGGTCTGGACATCTTGCTTCTGGCTCCAGGCCATGTTCCACACCACATGCCGATCCCGTTTGATGGCGAAATCATACCAGCCCATGATCCGGCTCCATACCTCCAAGGTGGCCAGCAAAAAGAGGATCCACAGCAGTTGAATCACGCCCAGCACCTCTTTGAAGGCAATTTTCAACACCTTTTTGTTTTGGATGCTGCTCACCGCATAGCCATATTTGTGTTTCAGGTAGAGGTGGCCGGCGTGGTTGCGCCGTCGTTGTTTGACAAAATCGCTGATATTATCCGGGCCGGTGTTGTAGACAATGGCATCCGGCGCGTACTTCACCTGCATGCCCCGCTCCACCACAAAGGCCTCCACAAAGGCTTCGTCCATAGCCACGTCCTGGGGGATGTGGTCGAAGACCTTGCGGAAGGCGATCATCTCGCCCAGGCGGGGGATCTCCAGACAGAGTTCGTGTTCCATGCGCAGACGCAGATGGCTGAGCAGCCCGGCGATATGGTCCGGGGTGTTGACCGCCACCTTCTGCGCCCCCACCATGCCCACGTTGGGATCTTCAAACATGCGCACCATGCTCTCCACCGCGTGCTCGTGGGGGATGGTGTCCCCGCTCTCCAACACGCAGATATCCTCGGTGGAGGCGGCCAAAAAGAGATTGATGGCGCTGGTCTTGCCTTCCCGTCGTTCCTGCTCGATCAAATGGATACGCCCGTCCTGCTGGGCAAATTCTTTGACAATCGGCACCGTGCGATCCGTGCAGGCGCTGGCCACCACGATGATCTCGCAGATCTCCACCTGATACAGATGCTGTTCGATCAGGGCGCTCAACAGCGCGCCGATATTCTCTTCTTCGTTATAGGCCGTCACACCAATGCTGCAACGAATTCGGTCAATTTTGGATACAACCACAATAAGGTCCTTCCTGAAACGTGAGACGTAAAACGAGTAATGAGTAAGGATCCGCGTCATGACGCGGATCCTTACTCATTACTCGTTACTCATTACTCGGCAATGGGCAACGCGGCCATGTCGCCGTCAATGGTGACGAGGCTGGCAAAAACCCAGCCGTTGACCTTCAAATCGGCCAAGAAAATTTGAATCCATTGGTTATCCGCGCTGCGACCCACGGCGGGGACAACCGCGCCGTTGGGCAGGGCGGTCAACGCCGTGGTCTCTCGGGACGGGCCGGCGCGCACGTTCATTCCCGACTCCGTGGAGATGGTCACGGTGACCGAGGCGCTGGCCCCCGGATCGACCGGTGCGACCGTCACCGCGGTGGGCTGAACTTCTGGGGCAGGGGTGGCTTCGGCCACGGGGGCGGCGGTCGGCTCGACCCCAGGGGTCTCGGTGGCAACCACGACAGGGGCCGCGGTGGGGTCTAGGGTGGGTTCGGCTATCGGCTCAACCGTTGGTTCGGCTACCGATTCAACTGTTGGTTCAGCCGTTGGTTCAGCGGTTGGCTCAAGGGTCGGGGCCTTGGTCGGGGCTTTGGTCGGCACGGCTGTGGGGATTGTGGTGGCGGTCGGGGCCGGAACATCCTCGGCGGCAGCGGCCACCCCAGGCAGGGGCGTGGGGGTGAAGATGGGCATACTCGGCTCTGCTGTTGCGTCAACGATAGCTTGACGCGCCGCCAAGGTGGCCTGCACCGCCGGGGAAAGATCCCCGGACCCGTCGCCGCCAAAGCGCGCCCCATCCGACATCACCGGAATCAAGATGCCGATCATCAGGGCCGCCACCACGGTGACGGCGGCCATAATCATCATCGACGAGCGTTTTGTGTCCATTGTGTTTCCCTTGTCTCTGAGCTTGTTTCTGAGCTGTAAATGGGCCTGCCGCAAAAAGATCAAATTCACCGCAAAGACGCCAAGAACGCAAAGAAGAACAAGTTTTTCTTCTGCGGTCTCTGCGAAATCTCTGCGAAATCTCTGCGTTCTCGGCGGTTAAATGCTTTTCGCAGTAGGCCGTGAATCTATTCGCCGATAAACTTGGCCACGGTGACGCCGTCGCCGCCTTCGCCGTTGTCCCCGGGGCGGAACTGGCTGACCAGGGGATGGTCCCGCAGGCGCAGGCGCACGGCGTCCCGCATGGCCCCGGTACCCTTGCCGTGGATGATGCGCACCCAGGGCAGTTGGGTCAAATAGGCGTCGTCCATGTATCGCTCCAGCTTGGTCAGCCCCTCTTCCACCCGATGGCCCCGCAGATCCAACTCCATGCCCGGCCCTTGGCCCAAAGGACGACGCTTTTGTCCGCCCCCATAGGCCGCCGGTGTCTCTTCTTGGCGCACGGCCTTCTGGCGAAGTTCCAGCCGTTGGGTGGGCAATTTGAGCCGGAAGGCGCCGATCACCACCTCGGTCTCCCCCTCCCCGGCGGTCAAGACCTCCCCGCTGGCGTGCAGGCTGGGGATCCAGACCCGATCTCCCACTTCGATGGGGCCGGCCAGTCGGGCCGCCTCTTGGCCAGGGACGATCACCTCCTGGTTCACCTGGCCGGCAATGGCCGACTCCCGCCGGGTCAACTCGGCCTGGGCTCGGGAGAGGAAATCGTCGTGGGCGTTGCCGCTGAAGCCTTCGCTGCCAAATTGGCCCAAGCGTTTGCGGGCCTGTTCGATCTCCCGGCGGGCCTCGGCCAGCTCGGTCTGCATGGTCTCTCGGGTCTCGGCGATCACCTGGCGGCGCACGGTCTCGATCTGCGCCAGTTGATGGCGCAGATCGGTCTCGATCAACTGCACCTGGCGTTCCCGATCCCTGGCCCGCCCCTCAATTCGCAGACCCTCTTGCCGGGTGCGCTTGATGTCATCCAGCAGGGACTCGGCTTCCAGGGCGTCCGGGCGCACGATGCCCTCGGCGGTCTCTACAATTGTCGGGTTCAGCCCCAGTCGCCGGGCGATGGTCAGGGCATTGGATCGCCCCGGCAGACCGATGCTCAGTTCATAGGTGGGGCTGAGGCTCTCCACATCGAACTCCACCGAGGCGTTGCGCACGCCGGGGGTGCTGTGGGCGTAGAGCTTCAGGTCGCTGTAGTGGGTGGTGGCCAGGGTGGTGATGCCCCGATCCCGCAGATTTTCCAGCAAGGCCATAGCCAGGGCCGACCCCTCGTCCGGGTCCGTGCCCGCGCCCAATTCATCGAAGAGCACCAGGCTTTGGGGATCCGCCTCTTCCAAAATGTTGATGATGCGGGTCATGTGGCTGCTGAAGGTGCTCAGGTTCTGCTCGATGCTCTGCTCGTCGCCGATGTCCGCGTAGACGCCGCTGAAGAGGGAGAGCTTGCTGCCTGGGTCCGTGGGGATCATCATCCCCGACTGGGCCATCAGGATCAGCAAGCCCACGGTCTTCAGGGTGACGGTCTTGCCGCCGGTGTTGGGGCCGGTGACGACCAGCAAATAGTAGGGTTCGGCGTCGGCCTCGTTGGCGGCCTGGACAATGGTCTCGCTGTCGCCCAAATAGACATCGATGGGCACCACGGTTTGCGGGTTCAGCATGGGATGCCTGGCCCGACGCAGATCGATCACCGAGCCGGGATGTTGCAGGACCGGCGCACCCTCCTGGGCGTCTTTGGGCCTGGGCTTGGGGGCCTTGGGCGGGCGCTGAGGGGGAAAAGGCACAACTTCCGGGGCGGAGGCTTCGATCTCAAAGGCATATTTGGCCTTGGCAAAGGTGAAATCTAACTGGGCCAGGGCCTGCACATTGCGGCGGATATAGACCGCCTCGTCCCCCACCAAGTTGGTCAGCTCGGCCAGGATGCGCCGGATCTCCTTCTCTTCCTCCAGGGTCAGTTGACGCACGGCGTTGTTCTGGGTCACCACCTTCAACGGTTCCACAAAGAGGGTGGCCCCGCTGGCCGATTGGTCGTGGACGATGCCGTCCACATGGCCCTTGTATTCCGAGCGCACGGGCACCACATAGCGGCCCTGGCGCTGGGTGACGATGGGCTCTTGCAGATATTTGCGCATGGCATCGCTCTGCACCAAGCGGTCCAACGTGCTGAGCAGACGGTCCTGGGCGACGCGCAGTTGGCTGCGGATGCTGCCCAGCTCCGAGCTGGCGCTGTCCAACACTTCGGCCCGGTCGCTGATGCAGCGGCTGATCTCGGTGATCACATGGTCGCAGGGCTCGATGATGGCGGCCATGTCGGCCAGGTGGGGGAAGGTGGCCTCCAGCCGGGTCAGGGTGCGCTTGATCACCCGGGCCCGGAGCAGGGTCAGCTTGATGTCCAGCAGCTCCTGGGGCAGCAGGGGCGCGCCCCGCTCCGCCTTCGAGGCCAGGGGGCGCACATCCGCGGCCCCGCCAAAGTGGATGTCGGTCTTCTGTTCCAAGAGCCGATAGGCCTCGGCGGTCTGGGCCAGCCAATCCTGCACCGTGCGCAGATCGTCGCTGGGCAGCAGGACGCGGGCGATCTCCGCCCCGGCGCTAAACGCACAGTGGGCGGCCAACCGCTCCAAAATCTTGCTATATTCGAGGACACGCAACGCTTGCGGATTCATGGCCGGACTCGAAAACTAAAACTCACCGCAAAGACGCAAAGGGCGCAAAGAATAAAGCTTTTCTCTGCGAATCTCCGCGACTCCTCTGCGCTCTCTGCGGTTTACTTTTTGGCAGTTTGATTGAAAACAAAAACAGCGCCGAACGATTTGGGCGCACAGGCCATCATATCACAGGGCCAAAGGGAATGGCAAAGGGAATGGTCAAAGCCGGGGTGGAGGATAGAACGCGGATAACGCGGATTTGACGGATCAAAACGGATTAAAAAACCAAAAATCGAAAAAATCCGCGGAAATCCGTCAAATCCGCGTCATCCGCGTTCTATTTCAGCGTTCTACCTCTTCCCCTTCTTGGGGAGCTGATAGCCCAACCGGGCCAACATCTGCTCTTTCTTGCGCCACTTCTCCCATACCTTGACCCACAGTTCAAGATAGACCTTGGTACCCACCATCTCTTCGATCTGGGGTCGGGCCAGCTTGCCGATCTCTTTGATCATGCTGCCCCCCTGGCCCAGGACGATGCCCTTTTGGCTGCGCCGCTCCACATAGATGTTGGCGGCGATATAGGTCATGTTCTCATCCCGGGGCTTGAACTCGTCCACCACCACGGCCAGGCTGTGGGGCACCTCGTCCCGCAGCAGGGCCAGGGCCTGCTCCCGGATCAGCTCTGCGGCGATGAAGCGGACTTGCAGATCTGTCACCTGGTCTGCCGGGTAGAAGCGGGGGCCTGGGGCCAGCAGTCCCCTCAGGAGAGCCATCAACGCCTCGGTGCCCTCCCCGGTGGTGGCGCTGAAGGCGATCACCTGGGCCGGGGTCAACCCGGCCAGATTCGCTACATATTCGGTCTGGCGACGGCTTTGGGCCTCTTCGCCGTGATACCAGCGGTCCGCCTGGTTTAGCCCCAAGACCAAGGGGGGCAGGGGCTTGGCGCGGTGCATCTCGCCCAGCCGCTCGGCGATCAACTGGTCTTCTTCTGTGGGGGCGTCGTTCACATCCACCAGCCACAGCACCACATCCGCATCCCGGATGGTCTCGTCGGCGATGGCCACCATAGCCTGGCCCAACTTGTGCAGGGGTTTGTGGATGCCCGGCGTGTCCAGAAAGATAAACTGGGCCGTGTCCGTGGTGAGGATGCCCATGATCTGATCTCGGGTGGTCTGGGGCTTGGGGCTGGTGATGGCGATCTTCTGTCCCAGCAGCCGGTTGAGCAAAGTAGACTTGCCCACGTTGGGCCGTCCGATCACCGCCACAAAGCCGCTGCGGTGGTCTTCGGGCAAGGTCTCCGGCGCGAACATGGGATCCATATCCATCTCAAAGCCCGAATCCAGATCCAATGATTCGATCTCTTCTGTGACAACACGCGGTTTTCGGCTGGCCATAGTGGTTCTCCCATGAAAAAATACGGTGTGGGACGGTCAACCGTCCCACACCGTATTCTAGTCTACTTTTGGGCTGGGGTACAGAAATAGAACGCGGATGACGCTGATTGGGCGGATCTACGCAGATTTATCTCCGATCTCGAAAAGAAAAATCCGTTTTAATCCGTCTGATCCGTCCAATCCGTGTTCTATTTGTTACGCCTTCGGCCCGGCGTTCTTGATGGCATCGCTGACCCCATCGGCATAGTCGACAAAGTTCTTGGCGAACATGCCGGCCAGCTTCTTGGCCTGGGCGTCATAGGCCGCGCCGTCTGCCCAGGTCTTGCGGGGCATAAGCACGTCGTCGGGCACCCCTTCCACGCGGACCGGGATCTCCACGCCGAAGGTCGGGTCGGTGACGGTCTCGACACCGGCCAATTCACCGGCCAGGGCCGCGGCCACCATGCGCCGGGTGTATTTCAGCTTCATGCGGGAGCCGACGCCGAAGGGGCCGCCGGTCCAGCCTGTGTTGATCAGCCACACATCCGAGCCGTACTTGTCGATCTTGTTACCCAACATCTCGGCATAGACGCCGGGGTGGAGGGGCATGAAGGGGGCGCCGAAGCAGGCGCTGAACTCTGGCTGGGGCTCGACCACGCCGATCTCTGTGCCAGCTACCTTGGCGGTATAGCCGCTGAGGAAGTGGTACATGGCCTGCTCTTTGGTCAGCTTGCTGATGGGGGGCAGCACGCCAAAGGCATCCGCGGTCAGGAACATGATGTTTTTGGGGTGACCGGCCATGCCATGGGGATCTGCGTTGGGGATGTGGCTGATGGGATAGCTGGATCGGGTGTTCTGGGTAAAGGAGTCGTCGTTCAAGTCAATCCGACGGGTATCGTTGTCATAGGCCACGTTTTCCAGAATGGTGCCAAAGCGCCGGGTGGTCTCATAGATCTCCGGCTCGCCGACCGGGTCCAGTCGGATCACCTTGGCGTAGCAGCCGCCTTCCAGGTTGAAGATGCCGTTGTCGCTCCAGCCATGCTCGTCGTCACCGATCAGGGTACGGGTGGGGTCTGCGCTCAGGGTGGTCTTGCCCGTGCCGCTGAGACCAAAGAAGATGGCGGCGTCGTCCTTGTCCGTGCCATAGTTGGCGCTACAGTGCATGCTCAACACACCGGCCTTGGGCAGATAGTAGTTCATGGCGCTGAAGATGCTCTTCTTGTTCTCGCCGGCATAGGCTGTGCCGCCGATGATCACCATGTTCTTGGCCAGGTTTTGGATGATGAAGGTCTGGGTGCGGGTGCCGTCTTCTTCGGGCACGGCGCGGAAGCTGGGGGCATTCATCACCACCATGTCGGGCACAAAGGCGCGCAGGGCTTCGGGATCAAGTTCCCGGATGAACATGTTGCGCACGAAGAGGGCGTGGTAGGCCAGCTCGGTGATAAAACGCACCTTTTTGCGATATCGGGGATCCGCGCCCACATAGCCGTCAAACACAAAGAGATCTTTGTTCTGCAAATAGGCCCGCAGATGGCCAAAGAGCCGGTCGAAGCTCTCTTCGGGGATGGGGCGGTTGATCTTGCCCCACCAGACCTCGTGTTCGGAGCTAGATTCCTTGACGACAAACTTGTCGTTGGGGGAGCGGCCCGTGTGGTCGCCCGTGCGCACCACGATGGGGCCAAGATGGGAGATCACGCCTTCGCGGCGGCGGATGATCTGCTCGTACAACATGGGAGTGTTCAGGTTCCAATAGACCGTACCGGGGTTGGTAATACCATGCTTGTCAATGCCATATTCGCTAACAAACGCACCAAAGTTCTGCATTGTTCCTCCTCATTCGTTGAAATTTTGGTATCTTTTCAATAAACCGGGGAGAAACTGAGTTTTTTGAAACTTGGTCGATGTATTTCGTGATCAGCAAAAACTCAGTTTCTTTCGCCACACATTATTGAGTGGATACAAATTTTGGACTGTCGATCAACTATGTGAATAGAGATGTAAGTGAGTTTCTCTTGGGTTTGCGTCGTTGCAAGTCCAACAAAACCTTACCCATCTATTAAACAACTTATGGCCTGTGGGGGATAGGGGCATTTAGACCCTAAGTAGGGAGACAAATGCCCCCTTTGACCAAAAAAAGCTACGTCCCTGGACAGGAGCAGCTTTTTTGGATCGATAATTCGGTTGATCTTGCGCAGGGAACTCTACATAAAGATGTCTTGGGAAAGTGCGCCATAAGGGGAAGAGGACTATTCAAACTCCTGGTTCCCCAACCGATCCATGACCGCTGTGCCGCCGATGAAGAGCGCGGACAGCGCGGGCATCAGCGGATCGGCCCGAAGGCCCTGGACTTCGATCAGGCCAAACCAAGCCAATAGCCCCACCCCAAGAAGTAGAAACCCGTTGCTGATCCATCGGTTGTGAGCGAACATGTGCATCCGTCTCCATCAAAAACAGGCTGAAACACAGGCCAGTACTCATCAAACAACACCTTTACTCCACGCCACATTATAGTGCGCCCCCCCGTTGGGCGCAAATACAGACCTCTTGCGGACCAAAGTCAGACCAATCTCTCTCGTCCCTGTGCAAACAAAGGACCCCTCGCCGAGGCGAAGGGTCCTTTGGTGTCATGCTTGCCATGAGGCCGAGCAGGGCGGCTTAGACAAGCAATGAGGGAGGTATCGGGGCAACCCATAGGGTTGATAATGGCTGCATTCTAGCACGCTGTTTTTGTGATGTCAACTACAATTTTGGTTGTATCAAAAAGCGCACGCTGACCGGCTCAAGCAGCGCCGAACCGACCGCGGTGGCGCCGGTTTCGTCCACAAATGTGCCGGCTGGCAGGGGCAAAGTGGCGACGCCCCCCCCGGTGTTAACGCCGATCAATACTTGATCTTCACCAAAAGTGCGCTCGGCCAGCCAGGTGCCCCTTTCATCGTCCACATGCAGGGTGCGGATCGGCCCCTGTTGCAGGGCGGGATGGGCCTTGCGCAGGGCCACCATGCGCCGGAAGGCGGCCAGCAGGCTTTGGTCCTGGCGGGCTTCGTCCCAAATCATGGGGTGGCGGGACTCTTCCAGGTAATGACCCCGGTTGCGGGGTTGGCTCAGGCCGATCTCGATGCCGTAGTAGAGGATGGGCGGGCCGCCAAAGGCAAAGAGCAGCCCCGCGCCCAAAAGCAGGCGGCGTTTGTCGTTGCCCACCACCCAGAGAAAGCGGTTCATGTCGTGGTTGTCCACGAAGCTGGGCAGGGCAAAAGCCGGGGGGAAGTGGGCGTGGTGGCGCTGGATAAAGGCGGCGAAGTGGGAGAGGCTCAGATCCGGGCCGTCACCCGTGTCCGCGCAGACCCGGCGGATGGCCCGAGCCAGGCCGAAGTCCAGGGCGCCGTCCATGCGCCCCACATAGGTGCGCAGCTGATCGCTGGGCAGGGTGATCTCGCCAAAGATCCAACAGTCTGGGTTGACGCTTTTGCAGGCGGCGTAGAAATCGGACCAAAAGGCGTGGCTGGGCCCGGCGGCATAGTCCAGCCGATAGCCGTCCACGCCAAACTCGGTCAGCCAATGGCGGGCGGCGGCGAAGAGATGGTGGCGCACCTGGGGATGGTCCACATCCAGCTTGGGCATGGTGGGCACGTTGAAGAAGGATTGGTAGCCGTGGGTATACTCGTCGCCAAAGTGGAACCAGGGGCGATAGGGGCTGTTCGGGTCATCCTTGGCCGCCACGAAGGGGGCAAAGTCCAGGCTGACATGGTTGGCCACAAAGTCCAGCAGCACCCGGATGCCCCGCTGGTGGGCGGCGTCGACCAGGGCGCGCAGATCCGCCTCTGTGCCGAAGCGGGGGTCGAGCTGGGTGAAGTGGGTGGTGTCGTAGCCGTGATAGGTGGGGGTGACAAAGATGGGGCTGAGCCAGATCACCGTGGCCCCCAGATCGGCGATGTGGTCCAGGTGGTCGAGGACGCCCCGCAGGGTGCCGCCGATGAAATCGACCATCTCGTCTGACCCTAGCCAGCGTTGGGGGACCGGGGCAAAGCGGTCCACAAAGACCTGGTAGATCACCGCCTCTGTGGCCCAGGCCGGGGTGCGGAAGTCGTCCACGGAATAGCCGTAGAGGGTGCGCTCGTCCACCAGCCGGTCCAGCCGCATCTCGTTGCTCCACTGGGCCGGGGTGTCGGCCTGGCTGTGCCAGCCTTGGATCACATATTGGACCAAGGTGTTTCCCCCGGCTTTGGGGCTTTGGGCGGGGATCTCCCCCTGCCAGGTGGTCACATAATCCCAGATCGGCGTCTCCCAACGGGTCTCCGCCAGGGCCAGGGGGACGACGAAGCCGTTGGCGGCCACGCCCCGATCCCCGGTCGGCAGACTGCCGTCGGTAGTGACATAGGCGGCCATGCGGTCCACCAGCGCACCCAGACCCGCGGTCACGGTCAAGGTCACCGGCTGGCCGGGCTGGGGGTCCAGGGGCCGCATGGCATGAAAGTGGCGGATGCCGGTCAGGGTCTCCCGCATCCGGGCCAGGACCTTGCTCTCGTCCGCCTCGATGCCGCCAAAGACAAAATCGGCCATGATGGGATTGGGTTTTGCCATAAAATGACTCCTCTGGATTGAACCTGGCCTGGCCAGAACCAGAAAGGCTTACCACAAAGACACGAAGGCACAAAAGGACACAAAATATTCTTCCTTTCGTGCTTCTTGCGTGCCTTTGTGCCTTGGTGGTAAAGATTCTTGCACAAAAAACAGGAATTCGGACGGCAAGGCGCCAAACAGAAGGGGCAGGCATCAGCCTACCCCTCCCACACCACAAATTACTCATTACTCGTTACTCATTACTCGATACTCCTTACGCCTACCCCTTAACCGCGCCCGTGGTCAACCCACCGGCGATCTGGTCCTGCAGAGTGAGATAGATCAGCATGATGGGCAAGGCCCCGATCAGGGCGCCGGCGGCGAAGACGCCCCACTTCTTGTCAAACTGACCGGCGGTGAAGATCTGCAAACCGACCATCAGGGTATACTCCTTCACATCGTTGAGCAGGATGCGGGCCAGGACGAAGTCGCCGTAGGTGCCGATGAAGGAGAGGATGCCGATCACGATCAGGATGGGCCGGAGCAGGGGCAGCAGCAACGTCGAGAAGATCTGCCAGTGGGTGGCCCCATCCACCATGCCCGATTCGTCGATGGCCCGGGGGATGGTGTCCATGAAACCCTTCATCAGCCAGATATTCATGCCCATTGCACCGCCCAGATAGACCATGATCAGACCGGCGTGGGTGTTCAAGCCCAGGGCCGGGATGATCTGGCCGGTCTGGAAGATCACCACGTAGAGGGCGACCAGGGCCAGCAGGTTGGGGAAGACCTGGATCAGCAGGATGCCCTTGAGCATGGCGACCCGACCGGCAAAGCGCAGACGAGAGAAGGCATAGGAGGCCAGGGTGGTCAAGCTCAGGGTGAGTATGGTGGTGATGCTCGCCACCTTGATGGAGTTGAACCACCAACGCCAGTAATGAAGCTCGCCATCCTGGCGGAGCAGGCGACGATAGTTGCTGAAGTCGGCGTTGGCCGGGATGATCTTTTGGGTAGCCAGGGAGTTGGCCGGGTCCAGAGAGGCCGAGACGATCCATAGGACAGGGAAGACGGCGAAGAAGACCAGGATCAGCGCGATCACCAGGCGGATGAAGACGCTAAACTGCCGCCGGAAGATCACGGAGCCACTGTATTTGCGATAGACCTGAGCGATATTAGACACCTTCGCCAACCTCCTCCCACATATTCGTGAAGCGATACTGGAACAGGGTGATGGCCCCCACGATGACAAAGATCACGATGGAGATGGCCGATGCCAGCCCATATTGCACCCCCCGTCCGCCCGAGGCAAAGGCCAGGTTGTAGACATAGCTGATCAAAATGTCTGTATGTCCGGCCTGGGTGGATGCGCCGGCAATGGGCGGACCGCCGTTGATGAAGAGATAGATCAGGTTGAAGTTGTTGAAATTGAAGACAAAGGATGCGATCAGCAGCGGCCCCACGGCCACCAACAGCAGGGGCAGGGTGATCTTGCGGAAGCTATACCAGCCAGTGGAGCCATCCACCGTGGCGGCCTCGTACAGGTCCGCGGGGATGGATTGGAGCGCGCCGCTGGTCACCAACATCATGTACGGATAGCCCAGCCACAGGTTGACGATCAACACGGCCGATTGGGCCCAGATGGGCTGGGTGGTCCACGGGGGCGCCCAGCCGATCAGGTTTTCCAAGGTGCGGTTGATGATGCCAAACTCCGGATTCATCATGCCCTTCCAGATCAAGATGGTGATCAGGCCGGGGATGGTGTAGGGGATCAGCAGCAGGGTGCGGATGGTGCGCTTGAGGGGGAACTTCTCGTCGTTGAACATGATGGCGATGCCCAACCCCAGGAAGAAGGTGGAGATCACGCTGACCGTGGGAAAGACGAAGTTCCAGACCATGATCCGTGCCAGGGGTCCCCGCAGGGCCGGGCTGGTCAGGAAATCTGTAAAGTTCTTCAGCCCAATCTCGGACCGAAAACCGGGGCGGATCACCTTGCCGTTGATGGTGGAAAAGGTACCATCTTGGTTAAAATAGACATCCCCGTTGGATTGATCCGTCATGGTGTCGGCATCTTCGTCGTAGACATAGCGGATCTGCAACTCGGCGGCCTCGCTGGGGTTGCGCACTTGGACTGCCTGTTCGCCTTCGGCCCCAAACTTCACACTGGTCAGGGTCTTGTCCGAGGCGGCCAAGAGGACGTTGAGCCGGGTATAGCCCTCAATGCTTTGGGGGATTCCCTTGGCGTCGGCCTCGCCGATGCCCGGGTCTCCGGGCTGGGCGGGGACGATGGTCTCCCCCTGCTTGGCCAGGAAGGTGGCCCCGTCGGGATCCTTCAGCCAGAGGGCATAGTGGCCATCCGCCGATTTGAAGGCCGTCCACGAGAAGGATCTGCCGGTCTCGGGCAGATAGACCACCTGCTGAATCGATTTGAGCGCCTGATCTTTGGTCAACAAGTGACCGTCACCATAGTTGGTAAAGGCCACATAGACTGTGAACAAGATGGGATAGATGGTAAAGAGGATGAGGAAAGAGAGACCCAGGGCCATCCACCGATAGGCGTAGGCCTGGGGCAGAATGAAGATCAGATTGAGCATCACACCTACGAAAATCACGACCAATGCCAACTGGTCAAAGCCATTGGAAAAGGCATTGGCAACAAACCAGGCCACGCCCAGATCAAAGGCGGCGATCAGAATGATGCGGCTAAACATGGAAAACAGAGACTCTTCCCCGCCTCGAATTCCTCTGGCTTTCTTGGATGCTGCGACGGTCATAGCAACGCTCCTGTGGGGTAGATAAGGCGAAGGCCGGGACGCATGTGCGCCCCGGCCTTCGTTAATGCGCCAGAACCTTACGGAAGAACGATGGTCAGCAGGTTGGTTTCCGGGTCAAACTCGAAGCTCACCTCGCCGTCCGCGTCCAGGGTGAACGTATAGTTGTCGCCGTCCTGCTTGCCGTCCAGACCGTAGTTCAGCGTCCAAGCGCCGTCCATGGCGACCTTGCCTTCGTAGTCGCCAGCCGTCAGGGCAAAGGGACCGCTGCGGAAGATACCGTCATCGGCCTTGGTCATGGCGGTGGCTTCGCACTCGGGCTGCCAGTCGCCGGAACAGCCGGCCTGGGCCTGATAGGAGCCGGGCACGTTGACCATGCCTGCGGCCACACCGGCGATCAAGCTGCGGATCTTGGTGCCGGCATCGGCCATGGCTTCTTCGGCGGTCTGTTTGCCGTCTCGGGCCAGCACAACAGCGCTTTCCCAGTTGCCCCAAACCGAGCCCATGGCGGGAATGGCGGGCATCATGGTGGCGTTGGCGCCGGCAGCGCCAAAGGCGGCCAGGTCAGCGTCTTCCGTGGCGTTCAGCACGGGCAGGAAGGCGGAGGGGCGGCCACCGGCCTCGTACAGGGCCTGCATCACCGCGTCCGTCGCTACAAACTCGGTCAGGAAAGCCTGGGCCAGCAGCACGTTGTCGCTGAGGCCGTTGATGAAGAAGCCCTGGGTACCGGCAAAGGGGAAGCCCTCGCCGGCAGGGCCGGCCGGGAAGTTGGCCACAGCATAGGGCACGCCAGACTCGCGGATGCGGTCCAAGGCCCAGGGGCCAGCCATGATGAAGGGCGCCTCGGCGGTCTCGAACAGGGCGTGGTTGTTGCCCCAGTCCCAGTCAGCGGGGATGTCGCCCTTGGCGACCAGGTCGGCCAGCAGGCCCACGGCCTCGACCATGCCTTCGTTGTCCACACCCAGGTCTTGGGGATTCCAGTTGCCACTGGCGTCCTTGCCAAAGATGTAGCCACCATAGGCGGTGAAGAAGGGATACAGGTCATAGGTGGAGCCCGTGACAGCCATGACATAGGTGGTCTGGCCATCAGCCATCAGGGCCTCGCCGACGCTGATAACCTCGTCCCAGGTGGCGGGGGCGGCTTCAACCAGGTCGGTGTTGTAGAAGAAGGCCATGTTCTCCGTGGCATAGGGCATACAGTAGAGCTCGCCGTTGAAGGTACAGGCGCTCAGGGCATTGGGTACAAATTCGTCGGCCATGCCGCCCAGGTCAACCGGGGCCAACAGACCGTTCTCCACCAACGCGCCAGCCTGATCGTGGGCGATCACGATGATGTCCGGGCCTTCGCCCACCGGGGCGGCAACCTGGAAGTCATCCCGGATGGCGGACTTGAGCTCAACCACCAGCTCCACGCCATACTCGGCCTGGAAGTCAGCGGCCAGCCCTTGCAGGATGGGGGCCCGGGTGTCATCTGCCCAGACCCGCAGGGTGGCGGCAGGGATCTCGGTGGGTGCCGGGGCCGTGGTAGCGGTGGGGGCAGGCGCTACGGTGGGGGTAAGGGTAACTTCCTCAACCGGGGCGGCTGTGGGTTCGGCGGCGGCTGGGGCCGGCTCGGCGGCACCGCCACAGGCGGCGACCAGCATGCCAAAGACCAGCAGCACAGTCAGGATGGTCCAAATTTTGCTTCTCATATTGGTTGTTTCTCCTTTGGAACAGTGGGTAATGAATAGAAATGGGACGTTGTTGGTAAGGTGTAACTATAGAAAAAAGGAGGTAAGGATGGCGATTAAATGTGCTGTGCAGCGTTGAGATTGGGAGATTGAGAGATTGAGAGATTGGGCGATTGGGAGATTAACACGACACAATCTCCCAATCTCTTAATCTCCCAACCTCAACCCGATACATCTTGCGTCTCTACCTCTCGGAAACCGGCCCGGTGGACTGGCGGATCACCAACTCGCAGTCCAGCATGTGGGTTCCCACGGGGCCGCCTTCTTTTTGGATGCCGGTGATGAGCAGTTGGGCGGCCCCGGCGGCCAGGGCCGCATAGGGGACCCGCAACGAACTGAGGGGTGGGCTGACCCAGGCCGACTCGGGGGAGGCGTTGGTGCCCAGCACCGACACATCCTTGGGTACCTTCACCCCCCGTTCCCGCAGCCCCCGCACGACGCCGAAGGCCATGAGGTCGTTGGCGCAATAGAAAGCCGTGGGCGGTTCATCCAAGGCCATCAAGACATCCACCGCCTGATGGCCGCCGTCCTCGGCAAAATAGGCGTAGTTGACCCAGTCGTCCTTGGGCAGAATGTCGGCGGCGGTCAACGCGGCCCGATACCCTTGGAGCCGTTCCTGGGTCACCAGTACCCCCGGATCACCCCCCACATAGGCGATACGTCTGTGGCCCAGGCTGATCAGATAGTCGATGGCCTGCCGGGTATGGCGTTGGTCATCCGTAGAGACCCAGGAGATCTTGTCGTGGTGGACCGGCGGGCGACCGATGAGCACAAAGG
>CAZKEX010000038.1:0-20909 GCA_964551895.1 uncultured Caldilineaceae bacterium
ACCGGGCGGGTCTACCAAGGAAGATCGTATAGACCCGCCCGGTCACGGACCGGGCTAGAGCGCGACAAAGCGCAAGTTTCAAATCAATCTCAGTTTAGCGACAAGGTCCGGCCTTTTCAATTTCCCCAATCCCCGATCCCCGATCCCCGATCCCCGATCCCCAATCCCCAGTCCCTAATCCCCAATCCTCTGCCTCAAAACCAACAGCGCAAACAGGGGCAACACCGCCATGCGCCGCCAGCGCCACGGCTCGCGGATCAGCCGGTGCAGCCATTCCAGGCCAAGACGCTGCATCCACACCGGGGCGCGCACGGAGACCCCGGCCACGAAGTCGAAGGCGCCGCCCACGCCAATGGCCACGCTGACAGGGAGTTCGTGCCGGTGTTTGTCGATCCACAGATCTTGCTTGGGGTGACCGTAGGCCACCAGCAGCACATCGGGCCGGGCCGCGGCCAGCCGGGCGCGGATGTCGGGCCACTCTGCATCCGCCGGGCTGCCGCTGAAGGCGCCGCACACATCCAGGCCAGGATAGCGCTGGGTCAGGATGGCCGCGGTCTGTTCGGCCACACCCGGGGCCGCGCCCAGCAGGTAGATCCGCCAGCCCACCTGCGCCGCCCGCTGGCTGATGCGATAGATGCCGTCCGACCCGGTCACCCGCTCCCCCAGGGGATGGCCAAGCAGCCGGGCTGCGGCCAAAATCCCCACCCCGTCGGGAACCCGCAGATCCGCCCGGTTCAGCGCCCCAGCAAAAACCGAATTGCGCCGGGCCTCCATCACAAATTCCGGGTTCACCGTGCAGATCTGGCGACAGACCCCATCCCCATCCTCTTTGGCGCGCTCGATCCACCCTTGCATGGCCGCCAGAGTTTGCTCGAAATCCACTTCGTGAACGGTCACACCGAGAATGTTTAGCGTGGGGATGGAATCCCCGCCACCCCTTTTGCCTTTTGCCTTTTGCACTTTGCCTTTTGCCTTTATTTTTTGTTCTGCGCCGCTTCTTCCAACACGGCCAAGGTCTCTCTCGCGGCCTTGTCCCACGAAAAGCGTTTGAGGTTCTCGTAGCCCGCCGCGATCAGCCGCTGACGCAGATCCTCGTCTTGACTCAAACGTAGCATGGCGTCGGCGATGGCGTCGATGTCCATGGGATCGACCAGAATGGCGGCGTCGCCGGCGACTTCGGGCAGGGCGGAATTGTTGGCTGTCATCACAGGCACTCCATAACTTTGGGCCTCCAACACGGGCAGGCCGAACCCCTCGAAGAGGGAAGGATAGCAAAAGAGACGGGCGTGGGCATAGAGGGCGGGCAGGTCGTCGTCGGCCACGTAGCCCAGGAAATGCACCCGGTCGGCCACGCCCAACGTCCCGGCCAGGCTAAAGAGCGAATCACTCAGCCAGCCCTTGCCGCCCCCCAACACCAGATCCCACGAAATTGACTTGTTTTTAACCAAAAAAGCAAAGGCCTGGATCAACCGGGCCACATTCTTGCGGGGCTGGATGGTGCTGACAAAGAGGGCGTAGGCTGGCAACTTCGCCACATCCGGGCGCAACGGGCGATCCGAGGGCTGAAACGGCGTGGCGGCCTCGTAGATCACCCGGATCTTGGCCGGGTCGATGGCGTCGAAGCGGGCCAGATCCTGGGCCGTGGCCTGGCTGATGGCGATCACCCGCCGGGCGGACCGGGCGCTCCACCGGGTTCCCCAGGCCAGATAACGACGCTGAAATGCCCCGTGGCTCTCTGGGAAGTGGCGATAGCCCAGGTCGTGGACGGTGACCACGCTGGGCGGCAGGCCCCAGGTCGGCCAGGGCAATACATGGGCAGGGACAAAGACGACGTCCGGGGGTTGACGGACTAGCTGACGGCGCAGGGCCGTGTGGGTCCACAGCCGGGGGGCGTGCAGGACGTGGCAGGTCACATTCTCGTCCGCCGCGCCAGGGGTGCGGGTGGGGAAGAGGCCGGGCGGGGGCGGGCTGTCCGTGTAGAGCCGCCAGCGGTGTTGGGCGGCCTGGGGCAGGGCCAGCAGATGTTGGATGATCTCCAGGGAATAGCGTTCTGTGCCCGTGCGCCTGGCCCGCAGGGATCGGGAGGCGTCGATGCCGATGGTCAAGGGACGGTTCATGGGGCGCTCTGGCCGCCCAGAAAGGCCCGCACTTGGTCGCCGATCGGCCCTTCCCGCAGGATGACCGGGCCGCTTTTGCCGTTCTCGGCCAGGGCCAAGACCGTGCTGGGGATGCCGCCAGGGGCTGTGCCGCCGTCCAAAATCAGGGGCACGAACCCATCCAACTGGGCCAAGACCCCGGCGGCGCTGGCCGTGTCCGGTCCGCCGCTGCGGTTGGCGCTGGACGAGGCCAGGGGTCCGGTGCGCCGGGCCAGGGCCCGCAGCACCGGGTGATCCGGCACCCGCACGGCCACGGAATCCATCCCCGCGGTGAGGCGGGCGGGCAAATGGGGCAGCCCTGGCAGCGCCAAGGTGAGGGGACCGGGCCAGAACTCGGCCATCAAGCCCCGGGCCAGGGCCGACACATGGGCCACCACCTGATCCAGTTGATCTTCTCCGGCCAAGAGGACGGGGAGGGCTTTCTGCGGCGGGCGGCCCTTGGCTTCGTAGAGGGCGTCGATGGCCGCCACGCTGTCATAGCGGCAGACCAGGCCATAGACCGTGTCCGTGGGCGCGGCGATCACCGCTTGGGCGTCCAAGAGGGCGGCGGCCTGATCCAAAACGGCTGGGTCGGCCGGGTCGGCGATGAGGGTTGTTTTTGAGATTTTCTGATCGGCTGGGTTGGCGATCTGCATCAACGAGACCTTTGGGTGAAAGTAACCGTTTTCTCCCCCCGGCCCCCAATTGTGGGGGAGGCTGTGGACAGTTCCCCCCCAACCTTGAGGGGGTAGGGGGCGGGGCGGAAAAACCGCAGAAGCGCCCCGTGCGCTTTCTGGGCAGCAGGTGTATACTATCAGCCAAGGGATAGGCCGTCAACTTGGCGGAGATTTTTGATAGAGACCACCCTCCTACTGACCAAAGGAAGTCTCGCTTGTCTGCAATCGCTCATTTTGCCACGGATCACACCACATCCATCAACCGACTCGGCCACCGTCTGCGCAGATTGCTCGACAACCGGCATCCCCCCGAGGATTTTGTCCTGATCATCACTGCCCTGATCACCGGGACGCTTACTGGCCTGGGCGCCATCGGCTTTATCAAGTTGATCGGTTTCTTTCAGCTTTTTTTTGGCGTCACCCTGCCCGGCTGGCTGCATTTGAGCAACTCGCCCGTGTGGGTGGTGATCCTGCCCGCCCTCGGCGGGCTGATCGGCGGCCCGCTGATCGTGCGCTATGCCAGGGAGGCCAAAGGCCACGGGGTGCCCGAAGTGCTGGCGGCCATGACGTTGCGGGGCGGACGGATCCGGGCCATCGTGGCCGTGATCAAGGCGCTGGCCTCTGGCCTCTGCATCGGCACAGGCGGCTCTGCCGGACGGGAAGGGCCGATTGTGCAGATCGGCGCGGCCCTGGGCAGCAACATTGGCCAATTGCTGCACCTCTCGGATGCGCGCATCCGCGGGCTGGTGGCCTGTGGCGCGGCCGCGGGCATCTCCGCCACCTTCAACTCCCCCATTGCCGGGGCGATTTTTGCCCAAGAGATCATTTTGGGCGAGTTCTCCTCCGCCCACTTTGGCACTGTGGTGATCAGCTCTGTGGCCGCCAGCATCGTCAGCCGCTCCTTTTTGGGCGATCACCCGGCCTTTGTGGTGCCCGTCTACCACATGGCCAATCTGGGCGAAATTGCTATTTTTATCGTTTTGGGTCTGCTGGCCGCAGTATGTGCCCTTCTCTTTATCCGGGTACTCTTTGCGTTTGAGGTGGCCACAGAGCGTTGGCGTTTTCCCGAATGGGCGCAGCCGGCGGTCGGTGGGCTGCTGTTGGGCGGGATGAGCCTTTTCCTGCCCCAGGTGTTGGGGACGGGGCTCGATGTGGTGGGCGAGTTGCTGGCCACGCCTCTTGCCTTGGGGCTGATGGTGGCGCTGATCTTCGGCAAGATCCTGGCAACGTCCTTTACCCTGGGTTTTGGCAACAGCGGCGGCGTCTTTTCGCCATCCTTGTTTATGGGGGCCATGCTGGGGGGCGCGGTGGGCACCCTGGCCAACCAGTGGTTCCCCGGCCAGGTGGCCCCCACAGGCGCCTATGCCCTGGTGGGCATGGCCGCCGTCTTTGCCGCCAGCACCCGGGCCTCCATGACCGCCGTGCTGATCGTCTTCGAGATGAGCAACGACTACAAACTGATTCTGCCCCTGATGGCCGCGGTGATGGTCGCCACCTTCACCGCCGAGCGGCTGATGAGCGACTCCATCTACACCATCAAACTGACCGCCCAGGGCATCCGCCTGGAACGGGGCCGGGATATCGATGTGATGCAGGGGGTGCTGGTGAGCGAGGCCATGACCCAGGACGTGGACACGGTCTCCGCGGCCATGACCCTGCGGGAGCTGGAACACGAATTCATCACCAGCCACCATCACGGCTTCCCGGTGATGGAAGATGCGGGAGACGGTTCCGCTGGGAAGGGGCGCTTCCTCGGCATCGTCACCCTCCAGGACCTGACCCGCATCCGGTCCAGGCCCGACTGGGAATCTTTGCACGTGGGAGACATCGCCACCCAAGATGTGTTGGTCGCCTATCCCAGCGAACCGATCTACAAAGCCCTGCAACGCATGGGCACCCGAGACGTGGGCCGTCTGCCCGTGGTCAACCCGGAGGATCCCAACCAGTTGATCGGTCTGGTGCGGCGCAACGACATCGTGCGGGCCTACCAGCGGGCCATCCTGCGCCGCTTGGCCCTGCAGGATCGGGTGGAACATCTGCGCCTGGGCAAGCTCACCGGCAAGGAGACCCTGGAATTGACCGTGGAAGCCAACAGCCGGGTTGTGGGCAAAGCTGTCAAGGATTTCGACTTGCCCGAACACTCTCTGCTGGTCAGCGCCCGCCGGGGCCGCCGGGTGATCCTGCTGCGGGGGGACACGGTGCTGGAGCCGGGGGATGAGGTCACCGCGGTGGCCGGGCGGGACGACCTGGACAAGGTGCGGGCCTGTTTCCGGCGCATGGATGATCTGCCTGCAAAAGGCATTTAACCGCCGAGGGCGCAGAGAGCGCAGAGAGCGCAGAGAATGCGCGGAGGATTTTTTTTGTGTGTTCTCTGTGGTGAATCCGATCTTTTCCCAGCCCAGCCATCCCATTGAAACTCGACATTTAGATTCGGAGCCATGCCATGACCGACAATCGTCTTAACACTCTCTTTTGGGCAGTCGCCCTCACCTTGGCCGGACTGTTGCTTTTGTTCTATAATTTTGATATGTTCGCCGTCTATGAACCGGCGGCCCAATATGTGCTGGCCGGGCTGTTGGGGACGGGGGGCGTGGGCTTCTTTGTGGCCTATCTCTCCGCCCGCCAAAATTGGTGGCGGCTGATCCCGGCCTGGACCCTCTTGGCCCTGGCCGCCATGATGCTCCTGACCACCCAGCCCCAGGTCAACGATCGGGTGACCGCCGGGGTACTCTTTGTGGGTCTGGCCCTGGCCTTCGCCCATATCTACCTGCTGGATCGGGGCGAACGGTGGTGGGCCATCATCCCCGGCGGCTTCATGCTGGTCCTGGGCGGTGTGATCGCCCTCAGCGCCCGCACGGAGAAGGCGGAAACCCTGGGGGCCGTACTCTTTGTCGGCATGGGGGCCGTCTTCTTTTTGCTCTATCTGTTGGGGGAAAAACGCCGCCAATGGTGGGCGCTGATCCCCGGCGCGGTGTTGATCATCTTTGGCCTCTTCATCTTTGTGCTGGACAAGGGGGGCGAGAACACCCTCCTGCGCTGGTGGCCCCTGATCTTGGTTGGGGTCGGTATTTTCCTGGGTTGGCGGGCCTATGCCGTCCCGGCCAAGCCCCAGAAGTTGCCCATCAACACTGCCCCGGCCACCGGCCCATCCATCCCCCGACCGGCCCTGCCCGTCTCCGGCGCGGTCGCCAAAGCCAACGCCGCCCCCAGCGCCAAATCCGCCAAACTCGGCGAATACACCGCCCCCGCGCCGGGCGCGAGTGTGGAGGTTTTGCCGGAGAGAGAGAATGAGTAAGGAGTAATGAGTAAGGCGTGGTGTGGCGCTTCCAAACGGCGTAAAGCTCTCTCAAGCGCCACAAAATTACTCATTACTCCTCACTCATTCTCTGTCACCCCCTGTTCTTCACGTTTCACGGAGCTACCCATGACCACCCTCACCCTCACCCTGGTCCAGATGGATTGTCGATTGGGCAAGCCGGGGTATAATTTTGAACGGGCCGAGACCTTTGTGGCCGAGGCCGCCCGCCGGGGCAGCGATCTGGCGCTGCTGCCCGAACTGTGGAGTACGGCCTATGATCTGGAAAATGCGGCGGATCACGCCACGCCCGTGGTGGCGGACACTATGGGCAACGGCTGGTTTGGCCGTCTGGCCCAGTTGGCCAGCTCCCACGATGTGTGGCTGGCCGGGTCGATCCTGGAGCTGGGCGCGGATGGCAGGATCTACAACTGTCTGGCCCTCTACAACCCGGAGGGCAAGCTGGCCGGGGCCTATCGCAAGATCCACCTCTTCCGGCTGATGGACGAGGACCAATATTTGGCCCCTGGCCCGGAAGCCGTCACCGTGGACCTGCCCTGGGGACGGGTGGGCCTGGCCATCTGCTATGATCTGCGCTTCCCCGAACTCTTCCGCCGCTATGCCCTGGCCGGGGCCAAGCTGATCCTGCTGCCGGCGGAGTGGCCCCATCCCCGACGGATGCACTGGCGCACATTGCTGCGGGCACGGGCCATCGAAAATCAGATGTTCGTGGCCGGCTGCAACCGGGTCGGCTCGTCCAAGGGCAGCGATTTCTTCGGCGCCTCCGCCCTCATCGACCCCTGGGGTGAAGCCCTGATCGAAGGGGGCGAACAGGAGACCCTGCTCACCCTCACCGTGGATCTGGATCAGGTGGACGCAGTGCGCAAGCGCATCCCCATCTTCGAGGACCGGCGGCCTGGGTTGTATTGAACTACTTAACCGCAGAGGGCGTAGAGGTGGCGCGGAGGGCGGGGAGAAAAACCAATCAAGCGTTTCTCCCCGTTCTCTGCGCACCCTCCGCGTTCTCTGCGTACCCTCCGCGTTCTCTGCGGTTAAACTTAGAAGGAGGACCCTCTCATGGCAACCAGTTGGCAAAACCGCGCACTCAAAATGGGCTTCCGCATGCAGGCCCTCTCCGAAACCTTCACGCCCGAGGTCAACGTGCGCCGGGGACGCATGGAGATGGAACTGTTGGCCAAGGCCAACCGCCGCCCATCCAACGCAACCTTGACCCCCGCCCAAATTGTGGACCTGCCCGGCGAATGGATCGTCCCCCATGTCCCCCTGCCCCGGCGCACCCTGCTCTATATCCACGGCGGTGGCTACTTCTTCGGCTCCCTCAACACCCACCGCCAACTGGCCGCGGACATGGCCGAGGCCGTCCAAGCCCGCACCCTGCTCTTTGAATATCGCCTGGCCCCAGAACACCGTTACCCCGCCGCCCTGGATGATGTGCTGGCCGTCTATCGCCACTTGATCCAGGAGGGTGTGGACCCCAGCCAACTGCTCCTGGCCGGGGATTCCGCCGGGGGCGGGCTGGTCCTGGCCATGATGACCGTCCTGCGGGACGCCGGGAACCCCCTGCCCGCCCTGGCCATCTGCTTCTCGCCCTGGACCGATCTGGCCTGCACCGGCGAGTCCATGCAGAGCCGGGTCAAGGCGGATCCCTGGTTTGAACCCCGCCAAATGCAACATGCCGCCCGCTATTATCTGGGCGACACGGACCCCACCCTCCTCCCGGCCTCCCCCCCCCTCGCCAACCTGCACCCCCCGCCCCCCCCCCCGCACCACGGCGGCATGGACGAGATCCTGCTCTCCGATTCCACCCGGCTGGCCGAAAAGGCCAAGGCCGCCGGGGTAGATGTGACCTTGCAGATTTGGCCCCACATGATGCACGTCTGGCAAGCCTTCGCCCGCTATGTGCCCGAGGGCCGGGCCGCCCTGACCCATGTGGCCGCCTTTGTCCAGGGCCATCTGCCCCCGCCCGGTTTGGATGCAGCGGGCCAAGATCTCAGCTATATTCGTCTCGCCCCCCGGGGACAATTGCAGCCCCTCATTGTGCAGGCCCCAGCCCATCCCGCCCTTGCAAAGAACGGGGCAAATGGACCCCAAACCGGGGATCAAACCGGGAATCAGACCGGGAATCAGACCGGGAATCAGACCGGCAACCAAAACGGCAAAACCCATGTCTAACGAATACCGCAACCTCCCCGCCGTGGACACCCTCCTGCGCCAGGACGCCGTGATCGCCCTCACCGTCGCCCACGGCCCGGATCTGGTCACCCGCACCCTGCGCGCATTGCTCGACACCGCCCGGGCCGCCATCGCCGCCGGTCAGCCCGCGCCCCAGCCGGAAAGCTGGCCCGACCGCCTGACCGCCGCCCTGGCCGATCTTGCCGCGCCCACCCTGCGCCCGCTGATCAACGCCACGGGGATCATCGTCCACACCAACTTGGGCCGCGCCCCCCTCAGCGACGACGCCCGCCGGGCCGTGGACACCGCGGCCCAGGGCTATTCCAACCTGGAATACGACTTGGACGCCGGTCAACGGGGCAGCCGCTACGACCACAGCCGGGATCTGCTCTGCCGCCTGACCGGGGCCGAGGATGCCCTGGTGGTCAACAACAACGCCGGGGCCGTCTTTCTGGTCCTGGCCGCCCTGTGTCGGGACCGGGAAGTGCTGATCAGCCGGGGCCAGTTGGTGGAGATCGGCGGCGGCTTCCGCATCCCCGATGTGCTGCGCCTGAGCGGGGCGGTCCTGCGGGAGGTGGGCACGACCAACCGCACCCATCTGCGGGATTTTGACGAGGCGATAGGCTGGGACACCGCGGCCATCATGCGGGTCCATTCCAGCAATTTTAAGCAGATCGGCTTTGTCACCGAGCCGACTTTGGCCGAACTGGCCGGGCTGCTCAATGATTTCCGCAGCCTGACCGGGGATGATCCCCTCCTGATCGACGACCTGGGCAGCGGCACCTTGCTCGACACCGCCGCCTACGGCCTCTCCCCGGAGCCCACGGTCCAGGCCAGCATTGCCGCCGGCGCGGACATCGTCACCTTCAGCGGCGACAAATTGCTGGGCGGTCCCCAGGCCGGGCTGATTTTGGGCCGGGCGGACCTGATCGCCGAGCTGCGCCGCTTTCCCCTCCTGCGTGCCCTGCGGGTGGACAAGATGACCCTGGCCGCCCTGGACGCCACCCTGCGCAGCTACGAGCGGGGCCAGGCCACCGCGGACCTCCCGGTCTGGCGCATGATCGCCGCCCCGTTGGACGCCCTGCGCGCCCGGGCCGAGGCGTGGCGAGATCGCCTGATCGCCCATGACCTCCCCGCCACCACCCAGCCCGGGGAGAGCGCGGTGGGCGGCGGCAGTCTGCCCGGCGAAACCCTGCCCACGGTCGTCCTGGCCCTGGCCTCCCCCGCCCCAGACACCCTGGCCCACCGTCTGCGCGCCGCCGACTTGCCCGTCATCTGCCGCATCCAGGCCGACCGCCTGCTCTTCGACCCCCGCACCGTCCCCCCCGCAGCCGACGACGATCTCATCGCCACCATTCTGCGGGCCTGGGAAATTCCAAATAGGCCACGGATCTGACGGATTCAACGGATTTTTACAGATTAAAAAAGGATCCGTTTTAATCCGTCCCATCCGTCAGATCCGTGGCCTATTTTTTTGAATTGGAGTAACAATGTCTGGGTTGATCTTTTTGAAATTGGGCGGATCTCTCATCACCGACAAACGGGTGGCCGAGACGCCCCGGTTGGATGTCCTGGCCCGCCTGGCCGGGGAGATTGCCCGGGTCCGGGCCGGGCAGCCGACCCTGCGCCTGGTGATCGGCCACGGCTCCGGCAGCTACGGCCATGTGGTGGGCAGCCGCTATCGCACTCGCCAGGGCGTAACCTCGGCAGAGGGCTGGTACGGCTTTGCGGCCACAGGGGACGCCGCGGCCCGGCTCAACCGGCTGGTCACCGCCGCGCTCTTGGCCGCGGACATCCCGGCGTGGAGCGTGCAGCCCGGCGTGGCCGTGCGGGCCGTGGACGGCCAGGTGATTGCCGGGCCAACCGAAACCGTGGCCCTGGCCCTGGATCGGGGATTGGTCCCGGTGGTCTACGGGGATGTGGTGTTGGACAGCGTGCGGGGCGGCACCATCGCCAGCACGGAGGAGATCTTCGAGCAGTTGGCCGATGGATTGCGCCCCTCCCGGCTGATCCTGGCCGGAGAGGTGGACGGCGTCTTCAGCGCCGATCCCCAGCTTGACCCCGACGCGTTGCCCATCCCCACCATCACCCCCGGCACATTGGACGATGTGCGCCATCAACTGGGGGCCAGCCACGGCACGGATGTCACCGGGGGCATGGCGGCCAAGGTGGTCCAGTCCGTGGCCCTGGCCGCCCGCCACCCGGATCTCACCATCACCCTGTGCAGCGGCCTGATCCCGGACCATCTGCGCCGCATCCTCACCGACCCCACCGCCCCCCTCGGCACCCACATCCGCGCAGATTGAACCAAGCCTACATCCTTCTGCCCCCATCCGTGGCACAATGGGCGAATGGACAATGCACAATGCACAATGCACAATGGCCAATTCGCCATTCGCCATTCGCCCTTCACCCATTGTGCATTGTCCATTGTGCATTGTGCATTGTCCATTGTGCATTGCCCATTGTGCATTGTCCATTGTCCATTGTGCATTGTATAATGGCCTGACGCGTCGGATCGGCGACATGGCTCCCGATCCCTATTCAAAAAGAGAGTTCTATGATTTCGACAATCGTTTCATTTGTGCTGGTGTTGGGTATCCTGATCTTCTTCCACGAGTTGGGCCACTATTTGGTGGCGCGACGTAACGGCATTGTGGTGGAGGAGTTTGGCATGGGCTATCCGCCCCGAGCCAAAAAGCTGTTCACCTTTCAGGGCACAGACTTCACCCTGAACTGGATTCCCTTTGGCGGCTTTGCCCGTATGAAGGGCGAGGACGCCGCGGATATGTCCCCGGGCTCCTTCAACGCGGCCAGCGCCCTGGGCCGAGCCTTGACCTTGGTGGCCGGCCCGGCGGTGAACTTCATCCTGGCCATCCTCTTTTTCGCCTTCAGCTTTATGGCCGGTTTCCCGGCCCCGGCGGCCACACCCCAACTCAACCAGATCTCGGCGACCTCCTTGGCGGCCCAGGTGGGGTTGCAGCCCGGTGACATCCTGCTGACCCAGGGCGATCACCCTGTGATGGTCTCGATGTTGGACGACGTGGCGGCCAAGGCGACCAACGCCGAGGAGCCTGGCGCGGATCTGACTGTTCTGCGCCAGGGGACCACGGTCACCCTCTCCACACCCGCCGACACCACCGCCAATAAACTGCTGGCTGGGGTAGAGTACGACCCCGTACTCAGCACCAGGATCTTTGCTGTCAGCGAGAACAGCCCGGCCCAGGCCGCCGGTCTGGAAGTCGGCGACCGGGTCTTTGCCATCAACGGCGGGGTGATGACCGGGGACATGTCCCTGAGCCGGGAGATCGCCCGCCATGCCGGCCAGGAGATGACCCTGACCGTCCTGCGGGCGGGTGTGTTGGTTGATACCACCCTGATCCCCCGAGCCGACCCGCCCCCAGGCGAAGGGGCCATCGGGATTGGGATTGAAAGCGCCTCTTCTCTGGCCACCATCTCGTTCTTTCCGGCCCTAAGAGAGGGGCTGTTCTTCACCTGGGAATACATCACCTTTATGGTGCGGCTGCCGATTGACGCCCTGCAGGGCGCCTTGGCCCCCGGCCAGGCGGATCTGGTCGGCCCCATCGGCATCGCCCAGATGGTGGGGGATGCGGTCAGCGCCACGGTGCAGACCGGTCTGTGGTATCCCATTTGGCGGCTCTCCGCCATCCTCAGCGCGGCCCTGGCCATCACCAACCTGCTGCCCATCCCGGCTTTGGACGGAGGGCGGCTGATCTTCATTTTGGTGGAGGTTCTGCGGGGCAAGCGGGTCAGCCCAGAGCGGGAAGGCATGGTCCACATGATCGGCTTTGTCGTCCTGTTGGGGCTGATGGTGATCATCACCTTCCGGGACATCAGCACAACCCGGGAGGGGTTGGATTGGATCCAATTGCTGGGTCAATAGCGCCCAGGGGCAATTGGGACAGGCGATCTATGATATGAGATTGGGGGGATTGGGAGATTGGGAGATTAGGAGATTGAGCGATTGGGAGATTAGGAGATTGAGAGATTGAGAGATTATGACGTGGCAATCTCCCAATCGCCCAATCTCCCAATCTCCCAATCTCCCAGTCTCCCAGTCTCCCAGTCTCCCAGTCTCCTAGTCTCAAAATCCCCCCAGATAGTTTACCGCTGATACCATGACTGCAAACCCAATGAAACAATCTGACTCGTCCTCCAGCCCAGGTTTCGGTGGGGGCGCACAATTCAGCGCCGGGGATCTCTCTTCTGTGATCGCCGCCGGGCCGGGACAGCATCAATGTGTCAACTGCGGCACGGAGATTCCGGCCGGGGCAACGGTCTGCGCCGGTTGTGGCATCCGTCTGCGCAAGCCGGCCCGGCGCATCCGCTGTCGCCACTGCCATCACCAAGCCTCCTCCCAGTTGGTGATCTGCCCAAGCTGTGGCCGCCATCTGCACCCGGCCCCCTCCCGGCTGTTGACCTGGGGCGTGCCTCTGCTGCTGGCCCTGTTGATCGGCGTGCTGCTTTTTGATCGGTTGGGGATGCGCATTCAATTTGGGGGAGACAACCGGCCCCAGACCGTGGCCCTGGGCGAAATGGTGGATCTGCCTCTTTTGCTCACGGATACGCCCGTGCCGGAACAGCCCGTGTCGGCGCCGCCGGCAACGTTGGCGGTTGAGACCGTTGTGCTGCCGACCGACGTCCCGGAACCATCGGCGACCGCCTCGCCGGCGCCCGTGCCCACCGAGACCGCCACGGCCACCCAAACACCGATCCCCACGGCTTCTCCCACGGCCACCCCTACGGCCACCGCCACCGTCACGCCCACCCCGGTCCCCACCTTGGACGCCATGAGCTACACGGTGCAAAGCGGGGACACCCTGTTGGGGATCGCCAAACGCTTTTCGGTGACCGTGGATGACCTGTTGGCGGCCAACGATCTCTTGCCCGAAGACGCCACCCGCATTCGGTCTGGCACGGTCTTGGTGATCCCGCCCGGCGGCGCGTTGCCGTCCACGGTCGCGCCCAATGCGCCGCCAGCGGCTTCACCTACCCCGGCCCCGACGGTCACGTATGCGCTGCGCTCTGGGGACACGTTGAGCGGGATTGCCGAGCGCTTTGGCATCACGGTGAACAACCTGTTGACGGCAAATGGCCTGACCACCCAGGATGCAACGAGGCTACAAATTGGCCAAGAGCTGATCATCCCGGCCCCTGGGCAGACCTTCCCGACGCTCACACCGGTCCCGGCCACCCGCACACCGGTTCCAGCTACGGCCACGCCCACCCCGGCCCCAACCCAGCCGCCGGTCCTGCGTCTGCCTGCGCCGATACTGCAATCCCCGACGTCGGGTACCCCCATCCTGGGATGCAATACGATCCAACTCTTGACTTGGCAGGCGGCGTCACTGCAACCGGGGGATGCGTATGAACTATACGTGGGCTATATCAGCGGGCCGCCCCAGGCAGATGGCAGCGAGGCTATCTCGTGGGCTGCGGTTGTGCGCCAAACCCAGTCATCGTGGAAGCTGGACACGGCTCTGTGTACCCAGGCCCCGCAGGAATTCAATCGACAATGGCGCTGGTACGTACAAATTATCAATGACAGCAACGCGGTCAGCCCGCCCAGTCCCATCTGGGAATTTTCTTGGAATCCCTAAACCTATGAACGACCAAACAAACGGCCCAACAAACGATAATGGCTTGCCCGTCTCCTGGGATCTCCCCATCCCCCAGGTTTCTATCGACGATCTTCTGCGCCGGTTGATCCAGGATGCGGATTTGCCCTCCCTTCAGCTTCTGGCCGGCCTGTCGGATCTGAACCGCAGCGACCAGGCCCGGGTGCGGGAAAGCTGGTCCCTGATCCCCGTGGCCCGCCGCCGCCAGGTGATCCGCACCCTGGTGGCCGAGGCCGAGGAGAATCTGGACGTGCAGTTGGGGCGTCTGCTCCGGGTGGCCCTGGCCGATGAGGACGAAGAGGTGCGGCGCATGGCCATCGCCGGTCTGTGGGAGGACACCGAGCCGGATCTGGTGGTCCTCTTTGTGCAGATGCTCTACAACGATGCCGAAGGGTCTGTGCGTATGGCCGCGGCCCAAGGTCTGGGTCTCTTCATCCTGGCCGGGGAGTTGGACGAACTGGACGCGTCCCTGGCCATGCGGGCCGAAGAGGCCCTGTTGAGTGTGCTACAAAATGAATATGAACCGGTGAACGTGCGAGCCGCGGCCCTGGAAAGCGTCGCCTATTCCGGCGAGGTGGGCATCCGCCAGTTGATCGAGGATGCCTACTATTCGCCTCAACTTGAAATGCGGGTGGCCGCGCTGGTGGCCATGGGCCGCAGCGCGGATGTGCGCTGGCGGGGCACGGCCAAGGCCGAGCTGCAAAACCCCGACCCGGCCATGCGGGCCGCGGCCGCCCAAGCCTGCGGGGATCTGGAGATCAAGAGCGCGGCCCGCTGGCTGGTCCTCTTGCTGGAGGACGACGAGCTGGCCGTGCGTCTGGCCGCCATCACCGCCCTGGGACACATCGGCGGCCACGACGGCCACGAGGCCCTGCGCATTTTGGCGGACAGCGAGATCCCCGAAGAGGCCGCGGCCGCCGACCTGGCCTTGGAGGAGATGCTCTTCTATGCCGAAGGCGGCAACATGGCCCTGTTTGATGAGAGCGAGCTCGATGTGGAGATGGATTCCGGGCCAGAGGACGAGACCGACGACTGGGCAGACGACTGGGCAGACGAATGGGCGGACGGCTGGGATCTTTGGAGCGACGAAGAGGACGGTGAAAAGGACAGCGAAGAGGACGGCGAAGAGGACGGCGAAGAGGACGACGAATGAACCTTAAACTAAAACGCCTGGTCCGCACCTCCAGCTCCGAGCAGTATGCCCTGTTCGATCTGGAGCAAGTTGACGAAGCCCAGGAACCCCAGGCCATCGGCAAGTTGGATCTGCACTACACCAACGAGGGCACCTACGGCACCATCCTGCTGTGGGACGAAGTCTCCCGCCAGATGCCCTCGGCCCGCCGTCAGGCCTTCTTGCGCGCCCTGCTGGACGAGATCGCCCAGCCCATGGGCGTGCCCGGGGAGTATGTGGTCGAATACTTCGCCCCCTCCCTCACCGGCTACGAGATGCTCCACAACGTGGGCTGGGACGATGTGTCCGACGACGACCTGTATGACGAGGACTATCTTGGCTATGAGGATTTGGGGGATGCGCTTGACGAAGGCACGTCCTCCGCAAACGAGGGTGGGGCGGCCTAAGACCAGGTTCGGCGAAAAGTAGTCTGCCTCCCCTCGCTCTACCCCTCGCTCTAGCCCGGTCCGTGACCGGGCGGGTCGACACGATCTTCTGTGGCAGACCCGCCCGATCACGGACCGGGCTAGAGCGGGAGTTTTCTCGGAGCTATTGTGCCGGGCCGTGCTATAGCAAAGTTGCCTAGAAAAACCGAGTTTCTGTGACTTGTCCCAGTCGAGATCGCCACGACAGAAACTCGGTTTTTCTAACTCACCTGGCTATAGAGCCGCAGAGAGTCGGTTAGCCCCCCATCTCCCCACAAAAGTCACCGGCAGGCGGTTGTCTGCCTGGAAAGCCGTGGTTTTATGTTGGCCGTTCTGCAAAAGCTGTTGCCGATCTTTGGCAACACAGTACTGCCGGTCTTCTTGGTGGCCGGGTCCGGCTTTCTTCTGGCCCGGACCATGAAGCTGGATGGGCGCACCCTGGGGCGCATCCTCTTCTTTTTGTCCACCCCGGCCCTGGTCTTTCGGGGACTCTACCATAGCGAAATTTCCTACGCCAGCCTGGGCCGGATTGCCCTATCTGCCATGGCGATCATGCTGGTGGCCGCGGTCCTGGGTTGGTTGATCGCCTGGGATCAGGATCGGCGGCGGCGGGTGGCGGTGACCTTATGCGCCATGTTGGGCAACAACGGCAACATGGGTCTGCCCATCAGCTACTTTGCCCTGGGGGAAGCTGGGCTGGCCCTGGCCACGATCTATTACATTACCAACTCGTTTTTGGGCAATACCCTGGGGGTCTTTATCGCCTCCATGGGACGCACCGGCCCCCCCTCCCCCTCTGCCAGCGCCTCCACCTCCCCCACGGCTGGCGAGGAGAAAGGCGCGTCCGTGGGGGAGGCATTTCGCAGCACCCTCAAGGTGCCCATTCTCTATGCGGCGCTTTTTGGCATGATCGTCAACGGCATGGGCTGGGAACTGCCCATGGGACTCTTCCGGCCTATCGATCTGCTGGCAGACTTGGCCATTCCGGGCATGTTGGTGCTGTTGGGCATTCAGTTGAGCAGCGCGCCCTTGGTGGCCCGGCAAGCCGTCCTGGTCCGGGTCGTGGCCCTACGTCTGCTGGGGACGCCAGCCCTGGCCCTCCTTCTCTGTTGGGTCATGGGCTTCACCGGCATGGAGCGCGACGTGATACTGCTGCAATCTGCCATGCCCACCGCGGTGATCACCACCGTCCTGGCCACGGAATATGACGCCGCCCCCCGCTTTGTGGCCACGGTGATCTTCTTGACCACCCTGGTCAGCATGGTGACCCTTTCGTTGTTGTTGTCACAGATTTTGTGAGTGCGTATCGATACACAATACTCGATACACAATACCCGATACCCGGACTATCCTATGAAAAAACAAGACCCATCCCAACCCAACCCGGAACTCGCCAGCCGCCGTCGGCGTTTGATCGAGCAGGCCGCCAAGCTGGATTCGGAGGCGGCCCAAACCCAGGCGTTGGCCGCCGCGCTGAACGAGAGCGCCCGGCTGTTGCAGGCCAACCAACCGGAAGAGGCCGTGGCCCTGCTGCGTCCTTGGCATGCCCGCCATCCCACCCACCCGGATCTGGCCATCAACCTGGGGGGCGCCTACATTTTGCAGCGCAAATGGGACAAGGCGGTGGGGGTGTTGGAAGCCGCGGCCCAGGCCCACTTGGACAACCCCATGTTGTGGACCAACCTGGCCGCGTCCTATTTGGGCGCCCTGGAGACCGCCGGTCCCAAGCAACAACGCCAGGCCATCGCCGCCTACGAACAGGCCCTGGCCGCGGACCCCAAAGCCCCCAACGTACACTATGATTTGGCGCTGATCTATGTGGGACAGCAAGATTGGCCATCGGCCCAACGCTACTTCCAAGAGGCCCTGGCCGTCCAGCCCCAAGACCGAGACGCCCAACGCTGGCTCGACCGTATCGATGCCATGCGGTCAACAAACACAGAATGATCCGCTAATTTACAGGAAAGAGTTATCCACGAATCTGCACAAATCTACACGAATCAAAAAAGATTAGTGAAGATTCGTGCAGATTCGTGGATTGAATCTTTTGTCAGCATGAGTAAACAACCATGACGTTGGAGACACTGCCCCAGGGGACGTCGTCGCTCCCCTCCATAGACCATGCCGGGCCGGAGAATCAGTCCGGCGGCCCGGTGGCCGCGTTCCCCGAAAGCGGGCTGCGGGCCAACCCAGAACGCCTGGCCTGGCTGATCTTGCTGGCCAGCTTTGCCGCGTTTGTGGTGCTGATGGTCAGCGTTCCCCTGGCCTATGGCTATGTTGTGCGCTATGCCACGGTCAGCCAGCCCGCCCGGTTGGAGCCGACCCTGGGCACCCTGCAATTCTACCCGCCCAAGGCCGAAGAACCCATCGCCGTCACCGCGGTCCGGGAAGATATCAGCGAGGGCAGCCGTATTGTCACCTCGCCGGACACGCCCCAGGGGGTGCTGGGCCTGTTGGCCTCGCCGGAAAGCCGCACACAGCTTGGCTCCGTGCAGATCTACCCCGACACCAGCCTGATCATCGACAGGATCCGCCGTCCCCGCTTCGCCTCCAGCCCGGAGCCCTATCGGGTGGCGCTGACCTTGGAACGGGGCCGGGCGCGCATTTTCACGGTCAGTTCCGAGGAGCGGGGGGTCTTTGTGGAGGTGACCACCCCCCACGGCCAGGTGACGTTGATGGGGGGCAACTATCGCTTCTCTGTTACCCCGGAGCAGACCGAGGTGACCGTGCGCAGCGGCACGGCAGAGGTCCACAATCGCCTGGGCGCGGTCGTCCTGACCGCGGATCAGCGTTCGGTGATCGCCCCGAACAGTGCGCCCCAACCTGCCATGTCCACGGAACGATCCCTGATCGAAAATGGAGACTTCAGCCAGCCCCTGGCCGATAGCTGGCAAACCTATACCGTGGCCGAAAACGTGGTGCAGGGCGATGTGCAGCGCATCTCCCAGGATGGCCGCTGGGTGGCACGGTTTAAGCGAGACGGGGAAGACAATGTACACACCGAGGTGGGCATCCGCCAGGAGATCGGCCTGGATGTGAATGTCTACGACAGCCTGCGGCTACAGATGGACGCCCGGCTGCGCTGGCAGAGCCTGGAGGGGGCCGGCCACCAGAGTTCCGAGTTCCCCATCCGGGTGGAGATCGGCTATCAGGACATCTATGGCAAGGATTTGACCTGGGGCCACGGTTTCTACTACCGGGATCCTCGGCCCGGGTGGGCCATACAGGACGGCGAGAAGATCCGCCCCTTTGTCTGGTACAGCTACGAGTCGCCGGATCTGATGGAGCTGTTGGCCAACACGCGGCCCGCCCGCATCAACTATGTGCGGGTCTATGCCAGCGGCTGGAACTACGACGTCTATGTCAGCGAAATCAGCCTGATCGCTCAATAGGATGGTGGCCACACACCTTCCCGGAATGGGCCACGAGATCTTGGGTAGGCGAGATTTTGTGGCCCATTCCGGGAAGGTAACGGAAGGCAGCAACCTCTTTTGAACAACCCCTTCAACCTCCTGCATCGCCTTTCTCCCCAAGCCCGCCACCGTGTCGGGCTTTTTTTGGCCGTCCTGCTCTTTCTCCTCTTGGCTGGCTATCAGTTGGGTCTCCCCGGTCTGCACTACGACGAGGCCAAAGAGGCCGGGGTCAACGCCCTGGAACTCCTCACCGGTGCGCCGGTCACCGCGTTTCGAGACGCCGTCATCCCCCTGGGCGACCTGCGCCTGCCCCTCATGGTCCAAGACTACATCGGCGCCCTCAACGTCTATTTGGCCATCCCCATCCTGGCCCTCACCGGCATCGGCGTCCCCAACCTGCGTCTTCTGCCCCTGATCCTGGCCGTCCTCACCCTCTTCCTGCTGGAACGCACCGTGGCCGAGTGGGAGATGGGGAGGCGGGGAGACAGGGAGACAAGGAGACAAGGAGACAGGGAGACAAGGAGACAGGGAGACAAGGAGACAGGGAGACAGAGGACCCCGATCCCCGATCCCCGATCCCTGATCCCCGATCCCCAATCCCCGATCCCCAATCCCCGATCCCCGCTCCTCGCCGTGCTGCTTCTTGTCGCTTCGCCTAGCTTTGTCTTTTGGAGCCGGCAGGGGATCTTTGTGACCAATTTGACCCAGCCGTTGACCCTACTCTGTGTGTGGATGGGGCTGCGCTGGCTGCGCACGGGGCGGAGTGGGGCGCTGATTTTGAGCGCGCTGGCCGGGGGGCTGGCCCTCTATGCCAAGCTGCTGGCCGTGTGGGTTGTAGGGCCTTTTGGGGTGATGGCGGCGGGATGGTGGTTGTGGCAACGTTTTTGGGTGGAGCGAGGGCCGGATCAAGCCAAGTGGCGGGTTCCGCGCCCACCGATGGGGGCCTGGGCCGGGACCGTGGCGGCCTTTGGACTGGGCCTGCTCCCCCTGATCCTCTTCAACGTGCAGACCGGGGGCACCTTCGCCAGCATCGGCGGCAACCTGGGCCAAAGCTATTATGGGGTGGACAACGCCAACATCCTGGCCAACCTGCCCGTGCGCCTGGCCCAGGTGATCAGCGCCCTGACCGGCGACCACTTCTGGTATTTGGGCGGTCTCTACGCCAACCGGCTGGCCCCCTGGCTGGCCGGGGCCGCCGTGATCCTCGGCCTGGTCCGCCGCCCCCGCATCGTTCTGCCGCCGCTGATCCTGCTGATCCTGGCCCTCTTCGCCAGCCTCTTCACGGTCAGCGATCTCTTCATCACCCACTACGCCCTGCTTCAGCCCTTCATGGTGGCCCTGGTCGCGTTGGGGATTGGGGATTGGGGAGACAGGGAGACAAGGAGACAAGGAGACAAGGAGATGGGGAGAATGCCTGCCGTTCGCCTCCCGTTTCCCCAACTGCTTGCCTCTGCGTTCGTCCTTTTCTGGCTTTTTTTCGACCTCTCGGCCACGGTGAACTATCATTGGGCGCTGACCCGGAGCGGGGGGTTGGGGGACCATTCGGACGCCACCTATCATCTGGCCTATCATCTGCGCTACAATGGCCTGGGCGCGCCGATTGCCCTGGATTGGGGCATGGAGGCCCCGGTGCAGTTCCTCTCCGAGGGCACCGTGCGCCCCATTGAGATCTTCGGCTATGACTCCCTGACCGAGCCGGACCCCGACTTTGTCCAGCGGCTGGACCTCTTCTTGCCCAACCCAGCCAACGTCTATCTGCTGCGCGCCCCGGACGCCACGGTCTTCGGCGGACGCCGGGAGATCTTCCTGGCCCAGGCCGCCGCCCTGGGCCTCACCCCGCACCCGGAGGCCACCTTCGCCCAGCGAGACGGCCAGGCCCTCTTCGAGGTGTGGCGGGTAGAGCCTTAAAACTTAACCGCAGAGGGCGGAGAGGAGGCGCGGAGGGCGCGGAGAAAAGCTAT
>CAZKEX010000039.1:0-20642 GCA_964551895.1 uncultured Caldilineaceae bacterium
CGCTGCGGTTTCGATACGACCGGAAACTGCCCCGGTCTACTCAACCTGCGCTGGCCCGCGGATCACGGAAGATCCCAATGAGCCGAAAAAGAAAGGCAAAGTGCAAAAGGCAAAAGGGGGGTTGGACGCCCCAAGGGGTCCATCCCCACACCATTTTTGCCTTTTGCACTTTGCCTTTTGTCTTTTGCCTTGTTTGCCTCTGGACCCCCGGTTAGGTATAATCAAGCGGTGAAGTGCTACACCCTCGTTGTAAACGCCCATCCCTCTGGGTGTCGTCTTTCCGATGTTGACAACGCAGTCCGGTTCGGATAGAAACCATCCACACACTAAGGAGAAAACAGCTCTATGTCTAAGAAAAAACTGTTGGTTCTGCTTTCCACGCTGTTGGTTTTGGCGATGGCTTTGACAGCCTGCCCTGCGCCCGCCCCGGCGGCCCCGGCAGCAGAAGCCCCTGCCGTAGAAGCTCCCGCCGTAGAAGCCCCCGCCGCCGCAGAAGCTCCGGCAGCGGAAGCGCCTGCCGCTGAAGCCCCGGCCACCGCCTTCAAGGTTGGCTTGGTCACCGATGTGGGTCGTGTCAACGATCGCAACTTCAACCAGTCCGCCTGGGAAGGTGTGGAAGAGTTTGCCAAGGCCGTTGGGCTGGCTGAGGACGACTACCGCTATATCGAGACCCAGGACTCCAAGGACTACGCTGACAACATGCAGCAGTTCATCGACAACGGCTACAACGTGATCATCACCGTGGGCTTTGCCCTGGGTGATGCCACCATCACCGCTGCCAAGGAGAATCCTGACATCTTCTTCATC
Source organism: uncultured Caldilineaceae bacterium (assembly GCA_964551895.1). Classification (GTDB taxonomy): domain Bacteria; phylum Chloroflexota; class Anaerolineae; order Caldilineales; family Caldilineaceae; genus JAGNDO01. Next base: position 808 of record CAZKEX010000039.1, read on the forward strand.
GGCGTCGATCAGTTCCAGGGCGAAACGTTGCCCAACCTGACCGGCTTGATCTTCCACGAAGACCAGTCTGGCTATTTGGCCGGTGTGTTGGCCGCCCGCATGTCCCAGACCGGCACCATCGCCGCGGTGTTGGGCACGGACCTGGTTCCCCCGGTGGTTGCCTTCAACGAGGGCTATCTGGCAGGCGCCAAGGCCGCCAATCCTGACATCAACATCATCTCCACCTACCATCCCGGCGGCATGGACATCGCCTTTTCGGATCCCGAATGGGGCGCTGCCACGGCCAAGCAGGCTTTGGATCAGGGTGCGGACGTGGTCTTTGGCGCCGGTGGCTTGACCGGTAACGGCGCCTTGCAGGAGGTCGCCTCCGCTGCAGAGGCCGGCGCTACTGTCTTCTGCATCGGCGTGGACTCGGACCAATGGTTCACCGTCCCCGCTGCCCATCCTTGTCTGGTCTCCAGCGCCATGAAGCTGATCACCCCAGGCGTGGTTGAGTTGATCACAGCTGCCCAGAACGGCGCCTTCCCCGGCGGCAACTACTTCGGTGGTTCCGGTCTGGCCCCCTTCCACGATTTTGAGGCCACCGTGCCCCAAGACGTCAAGGACGAACTGGTAAGCATCAAGGCCGGTCTGGATGATGGCTCCATCAGCACAGGCTACGGTCAGTAAGATCAATTGACCTCGGGTTTGGGGGCGGCGAGTATGGCCGCCCCCAAACCCGATTGCTCTGCCCCACTCCCCCGCTTTTGCCCAGTTGTTTCCCAATCTTTTAACTCCAGTCGAACACAGATTCACGGGGAACAACTATCCTCGGATATGGATCCTTTTTACCCCTCACTCCTCACTGGAAGACCATTCAGAGCCGCAAAGGCAATTCTATGCAACTATTCTCCCGCATCCTGCGCCCCCTGTTGATCCCGGCCCTTGCCCTGCTCAGCGCGTTGCTGGTCGGGGCCATTGTGATGGCCTTCTTTGGCAACACCTCGGGCGATTTAATGGACCGGCTGTTGCGCCCCGTCCAAGCCTATCAGGCCCTCTTTGAAGGGGCCTTTGGCAGCGGGCGCGGCTTCTCCACCACTGTGCGCAAGACCGTGCCCCTGTTGCTGACCGGGCTCTCCGTGGCCGTGGCGTTCAAGGCCGGCCTCTTCAACATCGGGGCGTCGGGCCAATTTGTGATGGGATCCGTCTTTGCCGTGGCCGTGGGCATCAATTTTGAAGGCCTGAGCCCCTTCATCCACCTGCCTTTGGCCGTGTTGGCCGGTGCAACGGGCGGCATGATCTGGGGGGCCATCCCCGGCATTCTCAAGGTCTACACCGGGGCCCATGAAGTGATCGTGACCATCATGCTCAACTATGTGGCCTCCCTCTTTGCCGGGTGGACGGTCTATGCTGGCGGCACCCAAGGTCAGCGCCCCGGTCCCCTGTGGGATGTCACCGCCGGGCCGATCTCCGAGACGCCGGATGTGCTGGCCAGCGCCCAGTTGCCCTGGCTCTTTGGCCCGCCCTATCGGGTGCATTATGGGGTCTTCATCGCCCTGGGCGTGGCCGTGGTGATCTGGTGGCTGCTCTATAAAACCACCATCGGCTTCGAGATCCGCACCGTGGGCCAGAATATGAAGGCGGCCAAATACGCGGGGATTCGGGTCAACTGGACCATTATTTTGACCATGATGATTGCGGGCAGTCTGGCCGGGCTGGCCGGGGGCATCGAGACCCTGGGGCTGAACCATAAATTTGCGCCGGAGTTTGGCGGCGGCGTGGGCTTTGACGGTATCACCGTGGCCTTGTTGGGCCAGACCCATCCCTTGGGCGTGATATTGGCGTCGTTTATGTTCGGGGCTTTGGACGCTGGCGCGGCCAAAATGCAGTTCGAGACCGGCGTGGCCGCGGACATCATCCAGGTGATCCAGGCCCTGGTCCTGGCCTTTGTGGCCGCCCCCACCATCATCCGCACCCTCTTCCGCATCAAGGTCAAGACCGACGAGGTGGAGACCACACCCAGCGTCAGTTGGGGCGGAGATTAGGAATGCACAATTTTCAATGGACAATGCACAATGGTCTGTGTACCGGGCCATCCGCTAACCGCTATCTGCCAACCGCTAACGGCTAAAACCCTATGAAAACAAACAATTTTTGGAAGACCTCGTCCATCGTTTCCATGGTCCTGGCCGTGTTTTTGGTGATCATGGCGATCTTGGTCAATTTGACCGACCTGGGGCAGCACACCTGGCTGCGGGTGCTGTTTGGCGTCAGCGCGTTGAACTTCACCCTGCGGGCCTCGGTGCCCCTGATCTTGGGGGCCCTCAGCGGCATCCTGTGCGAGCGGTCGGGGATCATCAACATCGGCATCGAGGGCATGATGCTGGCCGGGGCCTTTGCCGGCTTTGTGGCCAAGACCAACACCAACGACTGGCCCCTCATGGCCAGCCTGATCTTCAGCGTGGCTGTCGCCGTAGCCATCGGCGGGGTGATGGGGCTGCTCCACGCCACCCTTTCCATCCGCTTCCGCATGGACCAGATCATCTCCGGCACGGTGATCATCATCCTGGCCGCTGGCTTTTCGTCCTATCTCTTTGACCGCAACGCCCTCTCTGTGGGCAAGTTCAACACCATCCCCATTCCCGTCCTGTCCGAGATCCCGGTGATCGGCCCGGTGATCTTCAACAACCCACCCATCACCTATCTGACCCTGATCCTGGTGGTGGTGGTGCATGTGGCCCTCTTCTACACCCGCTGGGGACTGCGCACCCGGGCCGTGGGCGAACATCCCCGGGCCGCGGACACGGTGGGCATCAATGTCAACCGCTACCGCTACGTCAACACCACCATTGGCGGCGGGTTGGCCGGGCTGGCCGGGGCGTTTTTGGTGCTGGAAGCCGTGGGCCAGTTCCAAGAGGGCATGACCGCCGGGCGGGGTTTTATCTCTCTGGCCGCCATGATCTTTGGCAACTGGAATCCCTTTGGGGCCTTGGGCGCGGCCACCCTCTTTGGCTATACCCAGGCCCTGCAAAACGAACTGCTCCTGGCCGGGGTGACGACCATTCCCCGCCAGTTTGTCTCCATGCTGCCCTATGTGGCCACCATCATCGCCGTCTCCGGCTTCGTCGGCCGGGTCCGCCCCCCCGCCGCGGAGGGCAAGGTGTACGAGACGGAAGGGCATGCGTAAAAAAATGGTTAATGGTTGATGGTTGATGGTTAATTTTTAATGTCGTGGGGGTCTGCAAAATTAACCATTAACCATCAACCATCAACCATTAACCGTTGGAAAGGTAATCTAGCCATGAAAAATGAATACAATGCCATTATCAAACAGGATGCAGGCTGGTGGATCGGGTGGATCGAGGAGGTTCCTGGGGTGAACTGTCAGGAGGCTTCGCGAGAGGATTTGATGGAGAGCCTACGCATTACCCTGCAAGAAGCGTTGCAGAATTTAGAGTTGAGAGTTGAAAATGGAAAAGTCTTAATGGGTTGGGTGATGTAACCGTAAGGGTGCTTCCCACCCCTAATGTTGCTCGACCCAACCATTAAAAATTTTCCATTTTCAACTCCCAACTAATTATTCCGAAGGAGTCCCGCTCTTGGCTGACAATACCATCCCCGTCCTTGAAGTTCGGGGCATCACCAAAAAATTTCCCGGTGTGATCGCCAACCAGGATGTGAATTTGAAGCTCTATCGGGGCGAGATTTTGGCCTTGTTGGGGGAGAACGGCGCGGGCAAGTCCACGTTGATGAATATCGTCTATGGACTCTATCACCCCACCGAGGGGGAGATTCTGGTCAACGGCAAGGTGGTGACTATGAACAATCCCAAGGATGCCATCGCCCTGGGCATTGGCATGGTGCATCAGCACTTTCAGCTTGTGCCGGTGATGACCGTGGCCGAAAACATCATGCTGGGCAGCGAGAGCGTCAAGAACGGGCTGCTGGACACCCGCTCTGTGGCCAAGCGCATCACCGAGCTCTCCCAGCGCTACAACCTGGACGTGGACCCCTACGCCATCATCGAGGATCTGCCCGTGGGCATGCGCCAGCGGGTGGAGATCGTCAAGACCCTCTATCGCAACGCGGATATTCTAATTCTGGACGAACCCACCGCCGTCCTCACCCCCCAGGAGATCGAGGGGCTGTTCGAGGTCATGGCCCTGCTCAAAAGCCAAGGCAAGTCGATCATCTTCATCACCCATAAACTCAAAGAAGTGCTGCGGGTGGCGGACCGCATCGGCGTGCTGCGTGGGGGAAAAGTTGTGGGCGAAGCGGACCCCAAGACCGCCACCCAGGCCAGTCTGGCCGCCCTCATGGTGGGCCGGGAAGTGATCCTGACTGTGGACAAGGAACCGGCCCAGCCAAAAGATGTGGTGCTGAAGGTGGAGGGCCTTTCCGCCAAGACGGACCTGGGGGATACGGCCCTGCGCAATGTCAGCTTTGACGTGCGGGCCGGGGAGATCGTGGGCATTGCCGGGGTGCAGGGCAACGGTCAGACCGAACTGGTGGAGGTGATCAGCGGTCTGCGCCGGGCCGACAGCGGACGCATCACCATCAACCAGGCGGACATGACCAACGCCAGCCCACGGGCCATCACCCAGGCCGCGGCAAGCTGCCACGTCCCGGAAGATCGTCATACCTATGGCATGGTGGCCGCCTATCCCATCTCACAAAACCTGGTACTCAACACCTACAATTTGGAACCCTACGCCTACGGCATCAATGTCAACGAAAAGGCCATCCGCGCCCACGCCACGGAACTGGTCAAACAGTACGATGTGCGCACCCCCAGCATCGACACCGCCGGGGGCAGCCTCTCCGGCGGCAACCAACAGAAAATGGTGGTGGCCCGGGAGTTCAGCCGTGAACTCAACCTGCTGATCGCCGCCCAGCCCACCCGGGGCATCGACGTGGGCTCCATCGAGTTCATCCACAACCAGATCGTGGAGAAACGGGACAGCGGCGTGGCCGTCCTCCTGGTCAGCGCCGAATTGGACGAGATCATGGCCCTCTCCGACCGCATCGCCGTCATGTACAAGGGCGAGATCATCGACATCGTGCCCCGGGCCCAGGCCACCCGGGAGGGACTGGGTCTGCTCATGGCCGGGGTGCATCGGGAAGAGGCGTAGGTCGATTTTCGCCCTGTGGCTGAAGGAAGCGGGGTGGGCGGCCATGATCTCGACAGCGTTATAAGCGGCAACACAAACAGAGCGGGGACCGGATATCCGGTCCCCGCTCTGTTTGTGTTGCCATTTGTGTTGGCGCTCAAGTGCAGACAGATCACCCCTTGACCCCGCCGGCGGTCAGGCCGCCGGTCAAGTAGCGCTCGAAGACGGCGAAGAGGATGACCACGGGCACGGTGATGACCACACTGCCCGCCATGAGCATGGTTTTGGGCACTTCTTGGGTGTCCAACTGCTTGACGCCCAGGGGCAGGGTCCATGCATCCCGTTTCTCCAGCAGGAAGAGCAGGGCGTAGAGGAACTCGTTCCAGGCGATCATAAAGACATAGAGGCCCGTGGAGGCGATGGCGGGCACGGACAGGGGGATCACAATGCGCCACACGGTCTGGAGCCGGGTGCAGCCGTCGATCTGGGCAGCCTCCTCCAGGTCCACGGGGATGGTCTGAAAGTAGGAGCGCAGCATGTAGAGGGCCACGGGCAGGGTAGACGAGAGATAGATCACGATCAGGCCCAGGAGACGGCGGCCCACATCCGCTCTTAGCCCCAATCGGCTATACATCACAAAGAGGGGGATGGCCAGCACGATGGCTGGGATCATATAGACCAAGAGCAGACCCCAGTTCACCAACTCCTTGCCCCGGAAACGCAGGCGGGTGGCCGCATAGGCCGCCAGCACGGACACGACCAAGGTCAGGCTGGTGGTGATGATGGCGACCAGGGCGCTGTTGCGGATAAAGATGCCAAACCCCTGGCCTCCCTCTGCCACAGGTTTCAGCACATCCACGTAGGTCTGGAAACTACGTACCAACTCCCAGTCCGGCACCAAACTGCCCGGATTGACCAGTACGCTCTGGATAGATCGGAAGGAGAGCAGGAGCATATAATAGAAGGGGAAGGCACAGATCACGAAGAAGAAGAGAATGCCCACCCAGCGCAGGACGCCACCGATAAGGATAGTTTCAATGCGTTCACGGCTCATGGTCTAGACCTCCTCATCCGTGAAGAACCAGCGGAAGTAGATAAAGAGCAGGACGGCCAGGATCAACGCCAGGACGATAGAAAGGGCCGCGGCGGCGCCCACATCCGATCGGCCAAAGAGCCAGTCATAGATCTTCACCGTCACAATCTCTGTGCCCGCGGCGCCGCCGGTGAGCAGGAAGACATCCTCGAATTTGTTGAACGTCCAAATGAAACGCAGCAGAATCAGGGTGCCCATCACCACCCGCAGTTGGGGCAGGGTGATGTACCAGAAGCGCTGGGTCAGCGCCGCGCCGTCCACCTTTGCGGCTTCGTACAGATCATCGGGCAACGCCTGGATCCGGGCCAGGAAGAAGAGAAACGAAAAGGGGAAATAGCGCCAACCCTGGAAGAAGATCACCATACTCAGGGCCAATGGCATCTGGACCTCCCAGCCCAACAGGTTGATATCGATATAACGTTGGCTGAGGAAGGAGAGGCGCTGAAAGCCCATGTTCACCATCCACTCATTGACGATGCCAAACTGGGCGTTGAACATGACTCGCCACACAAAAACTGTGGCTACCACCGGTGTAATATAGGGCAACAGCATAACGCTTCGGAAAAGCTGGCGGCCCGGAAAGGCATCCCTCGCCAGGAGGGCGGCGGCCAGCCCCAATAGGATGGGCAACGCCGTGCCGAAGAACGCATAGATGAATGTAGTTTTCAACAGGGGCCAGAAACCTCGGCTGGCCACCACTTTGGTGTAGTTGTCGAGGGTTGCCTCGATGCTGAATAGATTGATACTCTGTAGATCGATCAGCCGGATCTTTTGAAAGCTGAGGAGAATGTTCCACAGCAGGGGAAAGATCACCAAAAGCAGGATGATGATTACCGGAATGGCCAGAAGTACATAGGCCAACCGTGCCTCGCGCTGGGCCAGAGTCAGGGTTGATTCACGGGGTACCGTCTGTTGAGGCGGTGCATTTGCAGCCATGGTTCATTCCCTTCCTTAGGAAGCTGTGCAGATGACAGTGTGCTGAGGGGCAGAAGGCGAGCAGAAGGTGGGCAGAAGGCGAGCAGAAAGTGGGCAAAAAGTGAGCAGGATGCAGAATAGACGAACGTAGAGACAACTGAGGAGAACCTTCCCGGAGGCAGGACACCTCCGGGAAGGTCAATGGCTGACTTCAACTCTGTCTTACTGGTTTAGATCCATCACTTCCGCCTGGATCTCGGTGGCGGCCTCAGCCGCGGTCATGGCGCCGTCCATGACATCACGCAGAGCCCGGGGCACCACCAGGGATTCGTAGACCGCGGTCACGAGGGATCCCTTGCCCTGAACAAAGCCCCAGCGATTGAAGCTGCCGGCCCCCTTGATCAGGGCGTCGATCACATCGTCGCTGTAGTATTCGCTGAGTTTTGCCTTGCGATCTACACCGGTTTCCAGGGTCTTCCATTCGTCGATGTAGGCGTTGGCATCATCCGCGTTGCCCTGGCGCATGGGGAACTTGCCCTCGGGGGAGACGGCCAGCCAGTCGGCGTAGCCATCGCTCAACCAGAACTTGATGAACTCAGTGGCAGCAGCCACATCGGCGTTGGCGCTAATGCCCAGGTAGCTGACCTGACCATATTGGGCTGGCTGCGTGCCGTCCGGGCCGATGAAGGCTGGGACGATGGCGCTGTTCTTGGCCAGATAGGCAGGGTCATCGGCGCACTCGGGGCAGGTCGGGAAGGCGTTGTCCCGCAGGCCAGCCATCTCGTCCAAGATGAAGGGAGACCAGACGATCATAGAGGCCTGGCCGGCGAAGTAGGTGGCTCGGGTGCTGACCACGTCCTGGACGCCAGGAGGGGAGTAGTTGTTCATCAGGTTGGCATAGAAGTCGATGGCGTTGGTGCAGGCGGGAGAATCCAGGGTGACATCGCCGGCATCGTCAACCAGTTGGCAGTCGTTGGCCAGGGCAAACTGTTCCCAGGTCTGCTGGGTAAAGACAGCGCCGGGATCTGTGGCCGCGGTGATGCCATAGAAGTTGTTGGCCGGATCATTGAGGGCCGCTGCTGCTGCTTCGATCGTGGCAAAGGAATCCGGGGCGGCCAGACCAGCCTCGGCAAACATGTCCGCACGATAGATCAAGAGTTGACCCCAGCCGTCTGACGGCACAGCCGCGTAGTTGTCTTCGTACTTGACCATGTTCAGAGGGCCTTGGGCGAAGGTGTCCGCGCCTAGGTCGTTGATGGCTGTGGTGGCGGCATCCGTGTTCAGGATACCCTGCTCCGCCCAGCCAATGGCGTAATCCATGGGGAAGAACATGACATCGGGCAGGGTGCCAGCAGCCGCACCGGCCGTCAGCAGGTTGGGCAACTGATCTTCATCGGTCAGGACCAAGATCACTTTGATACCGGAGTCTGCCTCAAACCGGTCTAGGATGACCTGGGTCTTGGCCGCCCGTTCGGGTTGGGTCTCCGTACTCCAGAAGGTAATGGTGGTGCCAGGCACCTCTACCTCGCGGGTGACTTCGACTTGGACCACTTCGCCAGCGGGCGCTGCCGGGGTCGCACATGCCCCGATCAACATCACTATTACCAGCAATAGACTTAACAATCGGAAACTTCTGGACATTGTTGTTTCTCCTTGAACGTGAATGGGTCGGACAATCTGGACGGAACTGACTGAATGGTATGGGTGTGAATTCTTTGAGTTGGTGGCACACATAACTCATTTTATGCACACCTGAACGATATTTACCGGATAGCAAAGACCAAAGGACTCGAACTGGCAGGACAAAAAGTGGCTCATTGGGCTTCTCCGTGGTCGAGGACTAGCGTAGGTTGAGTAGACCGGGGCAGTTTCCGGTCGTATCGAAACCGCAGCGGGTCTGCCACGGAAAAGCCCAATGAGCCCAAAAAGTGTATGGAACGAAACGTCCTGTATCTGGCCAGGGGCTGGTTTTGGTCAGCGGCCACCTTTTGGCCGATACGGACCACTGGATTGTCGGATCACTAACTCTGGTTTTACGATTACTTGAGCCGTATCGATTGGCTTCTTCCCGATCAAACGGATCAGAATATCGGTGATCATGACGCCCATCTGGTGGGCGGGTTGATGAATAGTCGTCAAGGCGGGGTGGGCATACTCGGCCAAAGGGATGTCGTCAAAACCGGTGATGCTGACATCCTCTCCCACGATCAAGCCCCGAGATTGGGCTTCGCTCATGGCGCCCAAGGCCAAGAGATCGTTCCAGGTCACAATGGCCGTGGGGGGATTGGCCAGATCCAGCAAATTTTTCGCCCCCAAACGACCGGAACGCTGTCGATAGTTGACCTCGACGACCAGATCAGGGTCCAAGCCCAGCCCGTTGGCCTCTAGCCCCTGTATGAAGCCCAAATAGCGGTGATGGGCCTTGGTCAAAAACATCGGTTCGGTGATACAGGCGATCCGGGTATGGCCCAGACTGGCCAAATGGTCCACCATTTGGCGGATGGCGAAGGTGCCATCCTCATCCACAAAAGGAAAATCGCTCTCCCCTTCCACTCGGCCAAAGGCGATAAAGGGCACATTTTTCTGGCGCAAGAGATCGATGCGGCTGTCCTGGCGCTGGGTGCGGATGATCACAAAGCCGTCCGTGCGCCCGCTGTGTATCTGCTTCATATAGGTCTGCAACTCGTCTTCGCCCTCATCCATGCCGATGCTGACATCAAAGCCATGTTGGACAGCTCCCTCCACCAGCCCGCCCAGCAGATCGCCAAAAAACGGATCGGAAAAGCGGATGTTGCGGGTCGTGGGCAAGATCAGGGCGATGTTGTCGGCCTGTTGTTTTTGTAGGCGGCGGGCGGCGGCGCTGGGCACATAGCCCATCTCTGCGGCCACACGCTGCACCTCCCGCCGGGTGTCCGGGCTGATGTCCCCAAAATTGCCCAAGGCACGGGAAACGGTGGGGACGGACTTCCCGACACGTTCGGCAATATCCTTGAGGGTAACAGGCATGACGAATCCTCGCGTTGTGGCGTGTGGGGCAGGTATGAGAAATGATAGATAAAGGAAAGTTTGTGTCGCTTGAGGGCGGGGGAGTAAAACTGGAAACAGTTAAAGTATAATCTAAAACGTTTTAGATGTCAACCCCCAATTTTGAATCTGGCCAAAACTGGTCAAAAAAAGCGACCGCCCCCTCACGGTGACAGTCGCATCTGGAACACGATAGGCCCACAAACCACGCTTACCCATTACTCATTACTCATTACTCATTACTCATCACCCATCACCCATCACCCATCACCCATCACGCAGAAAACCGCAGACCAACTTCGACCAAGCTCTCGACACTGCCCAGCACAGTGACTCGATCGCCCGTGTGGAGGACCGTGTAGCCGTGGGAGACGAGCATCTGGCTGCCTCGATGGACGGAGAGGATCAGGGTGTCCAGGGGCAGGCGCAGATCGTGGAGGGCCATGCCGTGGAGGTTGGGGTTGCGCACCTCCAGATCCACGATCTCCTGGCCCTCTTCCATGCCCATGAGCAGGGCGGCCGCGGTGGGGGCGCGCACAAACTGTTCCATCACATGCACCATGGCGTTGGCCGGGTCTACCACCAAGACGCCCAGATCGTGGAACCGGTCGTAGTTGGCTTGGTGGTTTAGGCGGGCCACGATGGTCGGGGTGCCGCAGTGTTCGTAGGCCAGTTCGCAGATCTGGTAGTTTTCCTCGTCCGACAGCATGACCACCAAGGCGGACGCCTTGCCCACCTCCAACGCCATCAAGGTTTCCAGCTTTAGATCGGGAATGACCGTGATGGGGACATCGGAATGGCGCACATCGTCCCGGTCCGACGCCTTGCGGGAGGCGATGCGCACATCCCAGCCGTGGCCCTGAAGCTGCCGGGCCAGGGCCAGCCCCTGCCCCTCCAGCCCGATGATCACGGCGATCTGCTGCCCGTTGGCGGACTGGAAATCGCCCCGCTTGTGGGCCTCCCCCACATGGTTGATGGCCCATTTGAAGAAGAGCGGCCCGGTGGTCTCGTTGAGGACGATCAGGGAGATGATCATGGCGGCGAAGGCGGGGCCCCAGTCGGGGAACTCGACGGCCACCTCCCTAGCCAGCCCCAAGCCCACCCCAGCCTGGGTCACAAAGGCCATCCAGCGCACTCGGTTGTGACTCATGGGTTCTCGGGCCACCACCCCGCCTGTGAAGGCCCCAATATAGATGGCCCCGATCCGTACAAAATAGAGGCTCAGGGCAATGGGCCAGGTCTTGGCCAGGAAATCCAATCCCAGGGACGCACCGGTTATGGTGAAGAAGGCCAGATAGACGGCCGGCCCCACTTTGTGCAAAACGTTGAGAAAGTCCGCCCGATACTCGCTGTGGTTGATCATGAGAAAGCTGCCGATCATACAGATCAGCAGGGGTTCCAGTAAGATCTCCGCCCCAACCAGATCGTGGCCGACGTGGCGGATCTGCCGGGTGAGGACGAAGACACTATAGCCCAGCAGGATGATCAGCCCGCTCTTCACCCATTCCTCCATGTGCTGGGCCATGATGCCGGTGAGCAGAACGCTGACCCCATAGCCCAGGACCAATGAAATGAACAGCTCCCCGGCCAGCAAGATGAGAAAGCCCAGATTGAAGTTCATGTTGGTCAACAGCCCGTCGGCCACGGAGATCACCAGGGCAAAGAGGACGATCACCACCACATCCATGATCACCGTCACCCCCAGGGCCGTCTGGGTGAAGGGTCCCCTGGCCCGCACTTCGTTGATGATGGCGATGGCCGACGAGGGGGAGCGGGCCACCAGGATGGCCCCGGCCAGCATGGCGATCCCCAGCCGCCCGGCAAAGCCAAACGGTTGCATAAAGGGGATGAAGTTCGCCAAAAGCAGCACGGCCAAGGTACCCAGGACAAAGGTGAAGATCACCAATCCCGTTGTGACCCAGGTAATGCTGCGGAAACGGTCTCGCAGCTCCCGGACATAAAGCTCGCTCCCGGCAGCAAAGGCGATAAAGGCCAGGGAGGCGTCATCCACAAAGTGCAGATGCTCCAGCGCGTCTGCGGTGATCAAATTGAGCATGAACGGACCGGCCAGGATGCCCGTGAACAGAAATCCGGTGATCAGAGGCAACCGAAAACGGGCCAGAAAGTGGCCGATCTGACGGGATGAGAGGGCAACCATAGCAAAGGCAAGGGCAAAAAAACCGATGCTGGAAACGGTGGAAAACAGATCCATTGTGTGTCCTTGTGAGGGTTGGTCTACGCAGGCTGGGATCCAGCCATAGACATGGAGGGGGGGGTAGTCCAACGGGCAGACGAGGTATCGGATGGTTCCTGGGCTATTATAACATCAATATCATTCATGACTGCACTGCAAAAAGCTGTTTTTCACCGCCAAGACGCAAAGGGCGCAAAGATTTTAAGCAAAATTGAGAGGCGAACTCTTGTTTTTCTTTGCGTTCTCTGCGCCTTTGCGGTGAATTTCTAGTTTTCCCAGCGGAGTCATTCATTGTATCCCTCGGTTTTGAGGCTGGGAGATTGGAAGACTGGGAGATTCTGCGCCCCATCCGTGCCCATTCGTGCCGTGACTGCACAGTTATTGTATAATCAGCCCGTTGCAATAGAAATGTAGAGAACTTTAGAAAGATGGAGCCTTTTATGAATTTGCCCAAAAGAACAGAGCAATCGGCATTCGGTCGTCGTGTGGTCATCTTGGCCCTGTTGACGATCCTGGTTGTGGGGTTGACCGCCTGTGGCGGTGACGAGGCCACGCCCACGCCCACCCTGATGCCCCGCACCCCGGTGCCCACCTTCACCCCCACCCCGGAAGGCCAGGCCCCGGCCCCGGCGGATCCCCTGGCCCCGGCGGTGGTTGAGGCTGCCCCTGCCCCGGCAGTGGTGGAGGTCGCCCCTGCCGACACCCCGGTCCCGGAAGAGCCGACGGCCACACCGGTCCCCCAAACGGCCAAGTTGACCGTCAGCGGCGACAACATCAACGTGCGTCGAGGCCCTGGCACGGGCTTTGGCATCGTGGGCCAGGTCTCCCAGGGCATGAGCTTTGACGTGTTGGGCCGCAACGGGGCGGGGGACTGGTACCAGTTCTGTTGTGTCAACGGCGAGCAGGGCTGGATCTTCGGCACCCTGGTCACTGTGGATAACCCGGATCTGGTGGCCGTGGCCCAGGATATTCCTGCGCCGCCCCCCGCACCCACAGCCGCGCCCGCCCCGCCCACCAACACGCCCGCCCCGGCCGCGCCCCCTGCCGCCGCGGACCCCTGCGCCAACATCGGCGGGGATGGCTGCAAGTTCCGGGTCACCGGCGGGCCGACCGCTGCGAACAATGGGGGTGGGGAGTTGAAGCTGCAATTCCTCTTTATTCACAGCGGGGTGGATGGGGGCCAGCCCCAGGGCAGCTACTTTGTGATTTTGGAGAAGGATGGCCAACGGCTGCCCATCGCCGACTCTGTGCGCAGCATCGCCCTGAACGCCAACCAGGGCAGCCTGGGCCGCTATAACTACGAGTTCAAAGTGGGGTTGGGCAGTCTGCCCGGCAACAATGTGGCCGGCAACTATACAGGCTGGGTGCTGGACGGCAACGGCGAACGGGACAGCCAAAACTTCTCCTTCACCCTGGGCGAGGGCCAGGGCGAAGTGTGGATTCAGTTTGATCAAGGGTAGCGAATGGCAGATGGCGAATGGCGAATGGCGAAGTGTGGCGAGGAGAGCAAGTGGAATAACATGCCCTCGCCATTCGCCATTCGCCATTCGCCATTCTTAACGCTGTTGCGTCAATCTCTGTACCGATGTAGAATCATGCTGGCAAGCGTGTTTTATTTATCCCACCAAGGGCTTGGCTATGCACATTCGACTTGTTCTGGCTGTGCCAGACAGAAAATCCCAGGAGATCATGCGGGACATGGTGGACGCGGCCATGTGTTTGATCCCCCTGGATGTGAGTGTGGCCGCCGTGGACAGCGAGGCGGATCTGCTGGATCGGCTTGACCAAGACTTGGACGACCTGATCCTGTTGGATTGGCCTTTGGTGGGCGAGCGCACCCCGGATCTGGTGCGGGGAATCCTGGCCTGCACCCCGCGGATGCGGGTGGTGGCCCTCTTGCCCATGCAGTTGCGCCAATATCGCCAGGCCACCTGGCTGGCCGGGGCCTGCAACAGCATCCCCAAGGAAATTATGGACCAAGAGTGGCTCTCCAGCTTGCTCTGTGTCATCCACCGAGCCATGGAACGGGAAGCCAGGCTGTCGAAGAGCTTCTAACACGCACCTCTCCACCTTTTTTCGACCATCCTATTTTATCTTTGACCTATTCGAGAGGCACCTATGCTGCGAACAAAGATCGTCTGTACCATCGGCCCGGCTGTCCGGGAACCGGATATTTTGGCCAGCCTGATCCTGGCTGGCATGGATGTGGCCCGGCTCAACTTCAGCCACGGTGTCCATGACTATCACCGGGAGAGCATCCGCCTGATTCGGGCGATCTCCCAGGAGTTGCGCAAGCCGGTGGCCATTCTGGCCGATCTACAAGGCCCCAAGTTGCGTATGGGCATCATGCAGCCCGGCGGTGTGCCCCTCAAGCCCGGCGAGGATCTGGTCCTGACCACGGAGGAGATTGTGGGCGGGCCGGGCCGTGTCCCCATCCAATATGCCGACCTGCCCCGCCAGGTGCAAAAGGGGGAACACATTCTGATCGATGACGGGTTGTTGGAGATCGAGGTGATCTCTTCCACCGTCACCGAAATCAAGGCCAAGGTGATCATTGGCGGTCTCCTCAAGGACAAAAAGGGCATGAATCTGCCCTCGGCCTCCCTGGACATCCCCGCCTTGACCACCAAGGATCGGGAAGATGTGCGTTTTGCCCTGGATCATCAGGTAGACTGGATCGCCCTCAGCTTTGTGCGCTCCGATGTCGAGGTGCTGGAACTGAAGGCCCTTGCCAAAGAGCGGGCCACCTTTGGCCGCATCACCCCAATTATTGCTAAAATTGAGAAGCCCGAGGCGGTGGCGAATATCGCCCAGATCATCAAAGCGGCGGATGGGATCATGGTGGCCCGGGGCGATCTCGGCGTGGAGACCAGCCCGGAAGCCGTGCCCATGTCCCAAAAAATGATCATCCGTGCCTGCAACCTGGCCGGCAAGCCGGTGATCACCGCCACCCAGATGCTGGATTCCATGATTCGCAACCCCCGGCCCACCCGTGCCGAGGCCAGCGATGTGGCCAACGCCGTGTTGGACGGCACGGACGCCCTGATGCTCTCCGCCGAAACCGCCAGCGGGGCCTATCCGGTACTCTCCTTGCAGACTATGGTCAAGATCGCCGAAGAGGCCGAGCGGGTGCGGTTGATGCAACAGACGGTTTTGTCCGAACGTGTGCAGTTTTTAGAGCGTTCCGGTTTGGCGAACCCCCAGGAGCGGAAAATCATCAGCATTGCCGCTGCGGTCTGCCACGCCACGGTGGAGACGGCCAAGGATGTGGGGGCCACCGCCATCTTGGCCCCCACGGCCAGCGGTTTTACCGCCGGCATGTTGGCCCGTTTTCGCCCCCCGGTGCCCATCATCGCCGTCACCCCCAGCCCCCTGGCCCAGCGCCGTCTTTGTCTCTATTGGGGCGTCACCGCGGTGCTGAGCAAGCGTTTGAACAGCACAGACGAGGTGGTGGAAGATGCCATCCGCGTCGCTCGAGAGAATGGCTTTATCAAAGAGGGGGAGACCGTGGTGATCACCGCCGGCATGGTCAGCGGCGTGCCCCGCATGACCAATCTGCTCACCGTGCGCACGGTGGAGCGGGTGCTGGCCGAAGGTACCGGGCTGGGTCAGCGCAAGGTGGCCGGGCGTTTGGTCTATCTGAAAATGCCCGTGGACCCCAAGCAGGTCACCGTGGGGCCGGACGACATCATCTTTGCCGACTATACGGACAGTTCCTGTGTGCAGCTTCTGCAACGGGTGGGCGGGCTGATCACCCGTGAGGGGGACATCGACAGCCACAGCGCCATGGCCGCCATCGAACTGGGCGTGCCCGCCGTGATCGGCGTCCAGGGCAAGCTGGAAGATCTGATCGATGGCCGTCGCGTCATCCTGGACGCCAAGCAGGGCCGGGTGTACGAGTGGGTGAAGTAGGGGGGAGGTGGTTGGTTGGTTAGTTGGTTAGTTTGTTTTGGCTACACCAACTAACCAACTAACCAATCAACCAATCAACCAATCAACCAATCAACAAATCAACAAATCAACAAAAAAGGGGGCGATGGATCTGGTCACAGATCCATCGCCCCCTTTTTTACCCAATGCGTTTAGATCTTGGCTGGGACTTCGTTGCCCGATTCAACGATGGCCTGGCGTACGTCCACCAGGTAGAGCAGGATCAGGCCGGCCACAAAGAAGACGATCAGGGAGATGATGGCCAAGCGCAGGTTGTTGAAGAGTTGGTTGACCAGCCCAAAGAGCAGGGGGCCAAGCCAGGAGGTGCCCCGCTCGCTGATCTCGTAGATGGAGAAGAACTCGGCCTCTTTGCCCACGGGGATCATCTGGGAGAAGAGGCTGCGGCTGATGGCCTGGCTGCCCCCCATCACCAGGGCGATGGCCGCGCCCAGGATCCAGAACTGCATCACCCGGCTGTCTCCCTTTAGACCAAAATAGGCATAGGTCACCACGGCGGACCAGATCACCAAGCTGATCAGGATAGCTCGTTTAGCCCCCACCCGTTTGGCCAACTGTCCCCACAACAGGGCGCCGCCAAAGGCCACAAACTGGATCATCAGGATCACCATAGTCAGGGTACCCTGGTCGATCTCCAGCCCACCCTGGATCAACGGGGCGGCGGCAAAGACCGCGGCCACGGCGATCACGGTCTGGATGCCGTCGTTGTAGACCAGGTAGGCGATCAGATAGCGGATGGTCTGGGGATAGTTCTTGGCCTCCCGAAAGGTCTCCCGCAACTGTTTGAAGCCGATGCTGACGTAATTCTCCCCCTTGGGCAGTTCCCGGGCGGCGTGGCGAGATTTCAGCCGACTCCACGTCATGAAGGACCAACCCAGCCACCAGAAGCCTGCCGAAGCCAGGTTGATGCGGATGGCCAGCCCGGTGCTGACGCCAAAGCTGTCCCGCATCAAAAAGAAGGCCAAGTTGACGGCCAGGAGCAATCCGCCGCCCAGATAGCCCATTGCCCAGCCCTGGGACGAGACCCTGTCCCGGTCATCCGGTGCGGCGATGTCGGGCAGATAGGCGTTGTAGAAGACGATGGCGGCCCCAAAAGACAGGTTGGCGATGATAAAGAGGACCCCGCCCAACAGCCACATCTCCCCGGTCACCAAAAAGAGCAGAATCGTGGCCACCGCGCCCAGGGAAGCGAAGAACTGCATCATGCGCTTGCGCAGATGGGAATAGTCGGCGATGGCCCCCAAGATGGGCAAAAAGAGCACCTGGAGCAGCACGGACAACGAGACACAATAGCTAAAGAAGGAATCCGGCGCAATGGGAATGCCCAGCACGTGGACCCGCCCGGCCGCGTCCGCCGCGTCCCGGGCCAGGGAAGAGAGATACGGTCCCAAAAAGACCGTCACCACCGTGGTGGAGAAGGCCGAGTTGGCCCAATCGTAGAAATACCAGCCGACCTGCTCTCGGCGGCTGTAGCCGATCTCTGCGCTTGCTTGCATGGTGGTGTCCTTCGGTTTGGTGGATGAGAGAGAAAAAGAGATAGAGATAGAGATAGAGTTGTGGGACGCTTGGTGCGTTTTTTTGTGCTGAAATTAGAGAGGAGATCGGGGTGGCGCAATTGCCGGGGTGTTGGCCGCCGCCGCATTGTAGCATGAAAGCGGAGGAAGCAAAAGACGCCGAATTGGGAGTCGATCCCAATTCGGCGTCTCGGTGTGTTGTGTGCCAAGGATAGCGCAGGTTGAGTAGCCGCCGCCAAAATCTCCGCAAACCATTCAAGGGCTGGCGGCGTATCGAAGCCGTAGCGGGTTGACCCACTTCGGTTTCGATACGCCCTTTTTCCTGGGGTCTTGAAACTGGTTGGGTCAAGCCGGGCTACTCAACCTGCGCTGGCCTTCAATCCAAAATCATCAATCCAAAATCCAAAATCCTACGCCGGCACGGGGAAGGCTTTCACCATCTCGATCACATCGTCCTTGACCTGGGCTTGCAGGGCCGTGTTCCCCGGCTCCTTGGCGATGTCGGCGATCCAACGCCCGATCTGCTGGAACTCGGCTTCGCCCATGCCCCGGGTGGTGGCCGCCGGGGTGCCCAGGCGGATGCCGCTGGTGACCAGGGCCGGTTTGGGGTCGTAGGGGATCATGTTCTTGTTGCAGTGGATGCCGGCGTCGTCCAGGGCCTTTTCCACAGATTTGCCCGTGATCTCGTCCCCGCCCAGCACGCCCAGATCCACCAGAAGCAGGTGGTTGTCCGTGCCGCCGCTGACCATGCGCAGCCCTTCGGCTTCCAAGGTGCGGGCCAGGGTCTGGGCATTGTCCAACACCCGCTGTTGATAGGTCACAAAGGAGGGCAGCAACGCCTCGCCCAGGCCAACCGCCTTGCCGGCGATCATGTGCATCAGGGGGCCGCCCTGGGTGCCGGGGAAGACCGCCCGATCGATGATCTTGGCATACTTCTCCTTGCACAGGATCATGCCGCCCCGGGCCGCCCGCAGGGTCTTGTGGGTGGTGGTTGTCACCACATCGCAATAGGGGACCGGGTCCGGGTGCAGCTTGGCCGCCACCAGCCCGGCCACATGGGCCATGTCCATCATCAACAGCGCGCCCACGCTGTCGGCGATCTGGCGCAGGCGGGGATAGTCGAAGAAGCGGGGATAGGCGCTGCCGCCGACCACGATCATCTTGGGCTTATGTTCGTCGGCCAGCCGGACCATCTCGTCATAGTCGATCTGCTCGGTGCCTTCCTTCACCCCATAGCTGATGAAGTTGTAGAGTTGGCCCGAGCTGTTGAGCCGGAAACCGTGGGTCAAATGGCCGCCGTGGTCCAGCTTCATGCCCAGCACCGTGTCCCCCACGTTGAGCAGGCCCAAATAGACGGCGGAGTTGGCCTGGGCCCCGGCGTGGGGCTGCACGTTGGCATGTTCCGCGCCAAAAAGTTCCTTGGCCCGGCGGATGGCGATCTCCTCGGCCACATCCACATAGACACAGCCGCCATAGTAGCGCTTGCCCGGATAGCCCTCGGCATATTTGTTGGTGAGAACGCTGCCCATGGCCGCCAGCACCCCTGGCGACACATAGTTTTCGCTGGCGATCAGCTCGATGCCATCGCTCTGGCGCTGACGCTCCAGTTCAATGGCGCTGTACAACTCCGGGTCACTCTCCCGCAGGATCAGCCGGGGATCCGGCGCATCGGTCCAAGCCCCCACGGTGGACGAGGAATTGGTCAATAGGTCAACAGCAGAAAGGCTCATACGGATACTCCTCCCAAGAGAAAAACGCACAGGCGAACCCATGCGCCAGATGGATTTGTTGTCGATTTCACAATACCATTGCTCTCATTTTTGGTCAATCGTGGGCGAGTTGCGAGTTGCGATTTGCGAGTTGCGAGTTGCGAGTTGCAAGTTGCAAGTTACACCCTCGCAACTCGCAACTCGCAATTCGTCCCTCGCCCCTAACTAAACGATTGCCACAGGGTATGTTAAAATTCAACCATCGTCCAAATTTTCTGTTAGCGCGAATAAGCCCTGGGTTAACACGAAGCGAGTGAATGGAAGACGGCGTCCGCACCGCCCTGAAAG
>CAZKEX010000040.1:0-9635 GCA_964551895.1 uncultured Caldilineaceae bacterium
CCCCTCGCTACACATCCAAATTGCGCACTTCACTGGCGTGGGTTTGGATGAAGCGACGGCGGGGGGGGACGCTGCTGCCCATGAGCATATCGAAGGTGCGGTCCGCCTCGGCGGTGTCGGCCACGTTGACCTGGAGCAGGGTGCGGTTCTCCGGGTTCATGGTGGTGGACCAGAGCTGCTCCGGGTTCATCTCGCCCAGACCTTTATAGCGCTGCTCCAGCTTCACATTCTCCTCACCCAGATCGGCCCGCATTTTGCTAAGGGCCTTTTCGTCATAAACGTAGACGCTTTCTCGTTTGCTTTTGCCGTTCTCTTTCGTGGTGGACAGAATCTTGTACAGGGGCGGCTGGGCAATATAGAGATACCCCCCCTCCACCAGAGGTTCCATATAGCGAAAGAACATGGTGAGCAACAGGGTGCGGATATGCGCCCCATCCACGTCGGCATCGGTCATGACGATGATACGGTGATAGCGCAGCCCGGAGATGTCGAAACTCTCCCCCACCCCGGTGCCCAAGGCGGTGATCAGGGCCTGGATCTCCTTGTTGGCCAGGGCCTTGTCCAGACTGGTCTTCTCCACATTCAAGATCTTGCCCCGCAAGGGCAGGATGGCCTGGAAGCGACGGTCTCGCCCCTGCTTGGCCGAGCCACCGGCGCTGTCGCCCTCAACGATGTAGAGTTCGCTCTCCTTGGGGTCCTGGCTGGAGCAGTCGGCCAGCTTGCCGGGCAGGGTCATGCTCTCCAAGGCGCTCTTGCGGATCACCAGATCCCGGGCCTTGCGGGCCGCTTCTCTGGCTCGATAGGCGGTCTGACACTTGTCGATGATCTTGCGGGCATCCCGAGGGTTGGCCTCCATCCACACGTTCAGGGCATCGGCGATGGCCGACTCCACGTGGTAGCGCACTTCGTTGTTGAGCAGCTTGAGCTTGTTCTGGCCCTCAAACTGGGGCTCCAGCACCTTGACGCTGACAATGGCCGTCATGCCCTGGCGGGTATCCTCGCCGGTGAAGTTGGGGTCGTTGTCCTTGAGGATGCTGTTCTTGCGGGCATAGTCGTTGATCTGCCGGGTCAGCGCGCCCCGCAGGCCGGTGAGATGGCTGCCGCCGTCCGGGGTGTTGATGGTGTTGGCAAAGGCAAAGATCGACTCGGTATAGCCGTCCGTGTATTGGATGGCCGCCTCGACCTGGGTACTCTCGACCTGCGTATTGACATAGATTGGCGCGTGCAATCCCGTACGATTTTTATTCATATACCGCACAAAGGACTGCACTCCCCCCTCAAAGTAGAAGTTGATCTCCTTGTGTTCTTTGGGCCGCTCGTCGATAAAGGCGATGTCGATGCCCCGGGTCAGAAAGGCCATCTCCCGAAAGCGGGCGACCAGGGTCGGCGAGTGATATTCCAGCACCTCAAAGATGGTGTCATCCCGATAGAAGGTCTGGATGGTGCCAGTGTCCGACGGGTCACAGGTGCCGATCACCTCCACATCCGTGACCGGAACCCCCCGCTCGAAGCGCTGGCGGTAGATCTTGCCCCCCCGTTTCACCTTGGATTCCAGCCAGGTACTCAGGGCGTTGACCGCGCTGACACCCACGCCGTGCAGACCGCCAGAGACCTTGTAGCCGCCGCCGCCAAACTTGCCGCCGGCGTGCAGCTTTGTCATCACCAAGGTCAGGGCCGGCAGACCGGTCTGCTGGTGGATGTCTACGGGAATACCGGCCCCGTTGTCCTCCACGGTGACGCTGTCGTCCGGGTGAATGGTCACTTTGATCTTGTCACAACGCCCCTGCATGGCTTCATCGATGGCGTTGTCCACCACCTCATAGACCATGTGGTGCAGGGCTTTGATGTCCGTGCCGCCGATATACATGCCAGGGCGACGACGTACAGCCTCCAGCCCTTCCAGCAATTGAATCTGATCGGCTGTATAGATAGCCTGTTCAATATTCTTGGTTCTCTGATTTGCCACTCAAACCTCCGATAACGTTCGATATGCTCAATGGGCTGCGCCCTAGGGTGTACAGCGAAAATGCCCGCCAGTACTTGGCCATAGCTCCGGGAAAAGAGCGCTCTAGCCAGGTCCGTGACCTGGCGGGGCGACACGGGACGTCCGGGAGATCCATTCGTCAACCCGCCGGTCACGGACCGGCTACGAGCGTAGGAGTTCCCAGAGTTATTTCCGCCGACCTGCTCTAGCCGGGTCCGTGACCTGGCGGGGCGACACGGGACGTCCGGGAGATCCATTCGTCAACCCGCCGGTCACGGACCGGCTACGAGCGTAGGAGTTCCCAGAGTTATTTCCGCCAACCTGCTCTAGGTTGCAGACTTCAACTGATCGGCTGTACTCAAAAGCCGGGTGCGGTAAAAGACCAGCAATGACATGGCCAACCCTGTGCCAATGTAGGCATTGCCCAGGACGGCCAGCCAGATCACAACCGGACTGGCCATGGATTCAACCAGGATCAACCAGATCTGGATAAAGCCAAAGGTGATAAAGAAGCTGATGATGATAAAGCCCAGGGTGGCCCAGAAGTTATAGCGCACCAACAATACACTGCGCCACACGGCAGACTGTAAATCCAGATCATCCAGAATCAGCCCGGCCACCACAAAATACATGTAAAAAAGCAAGGACAGGATCACACCCGAGGCAATGGCTGTGGCCCCGGGCGCCAGGCTGGGGCTGATGGCGGTCAGGATCAGCGCCAAGGCCAGGGTGGGGATGGAGAGAAGCAGCAACGCTACCCCAAGCCCCACCACAAAGAGCAGCAGCCAAAGCCAGTGGTGGAAGACATTGCCCATGAATTCTCTGGCCGTAGGCGTCTTGTTGCCTTCGCCAAGGGGCAACTGTCGGGCCAACACATTCAAATAGAGTGTGCCGATCCACATGCCGACCGCGGTCAACAGAATCATGCTAAAGATGAAGATCCCCATGCTGGAGATCGAGCGCACCCCACGGGAGGCTCCCCCCAACCCCAGGGAAGACATAAGACTGGGCACGTGGAGCAAGCTTTGGTTGACCAGGGCGGAAAAGAGATTGATCCCACTGGACAGAGGGTCCAACAACTGGGTCAACTGCTCCATCATGGCCAGGGCATCCGGCGGCATGTCCGGCGCGGAGGCAGACTGGATGGCCTGCTGCTCGATCCGCTGCAAAAGGGGGGCAATGCTCAACTGGGGCGCGATCCACAGAAAGAGATCCAGCAGAATCGGGATCAGCAAAAGCTCAACCCGTCGCCCCAAAAAGCGGAAACCCGCCGACAAACTATCGATCACACTCACGGCTTGACCCCTTCGACATGCTCATCTTCAACTGCCCGCCCGCCATGATCCACCCTTACCCAACGTTCGCCGTATACCACCCAAAATCACCCCTTGGATCTCTCCCAGAGAGCGGGCAGGATACGGCGAAATAGACCGTGACCAAACAGCCACTATTTGGCGTTTGTATAGTCCAATTATATCATAGAGGAGCAGGTTTTCGGAAGTTTTGAGGCGAACACAGTGGAACATGTGTTCCTTGGCGCCTGACGCCCTTGGAACCAGCCATCCAGACAGGACGTTGAGCCTCAAGACGCAAAGAAGTTCGGCTTTTGCTAAAAGCCAAACTTCTGAACCACTGCCAACCATCTCAACCCAGGAGCCATCAAAGCCATGCCTTCCTTTGTGATCGAAGGGGGACACCCCCTCAACGGAACCGTCATCCCCATCGGCAACAAGAACGCCGCCCTGCCCCTGGCCGCGGCCTGCCTGCTCACGGATGATCCCCTGATCCTGCACAACGTGCCCGCCATCGGCGATGTGGAGACCCTCTTCCAGATCCTGGCCAACATGGGCGTGGAGATCCAGCGGGAGGACGACACCGTCATCCTGTGCGCCCGCAAGGTCAACAGCGGCGAACCGGACGCCACTCTCTTTTCCCAGATCCGGGGATCATTGACCATGATGGGGCCGTTGCTGGCCCGGCATGGCTACTTCCGGGTGGACAGCACCGCCGGGGGGGATGACATTGGCCGCCGGCGCATCGACACCCATCTTCAGCTCTTCGACGCCCTGGGCGCGCATTTGCAGCACAACGGCAGCTTCGAGCTGCGCACGGACCCGGGCGGCCTGGTCGGCGCAGACATCCTGCTGGACGAAGCCTCGGTGACGGCCACAGAGAACGGCATCATGGCCGCCTCCCTGGCCAAGGGGACGACCATTCTGCGCAACGCGGCCAGCGAGCCTCATGTCCAGGACCTGTGCAATCTATTGGTGATCATGGGCTGCCCCATCGAGGGCATCGGCAGCAACACCCTCACCATCCACGGCCAGGAAGCCCTCCACGGCGGCGAGTTCACCGTGGGGCCGGACTTCATCGAGGTGGGCAGCTTTATCGGCCTGGGGGCCATCACCCCTGGGGAGATCCGCATCGACGGGGTCAAGCCCAGCCACCTGCGCATGATCGAAATGGTCTTTGCAGATCGCCTGGGGGTGCAGATGAATTTGGAAAGCCGCACCAATGCGGTTGGGCAGACCATCCACACCCTGGTCGTGCCCGATGGCCAACGTCTGCGCGTCAAGCCCGACTTTGGCGGGGCCGTGCCCAAGATCGACGACGCCCCCTGGCCCGCTTTCCCGCCGGACCTGATGAGCATCGCCCTGGTCACGGCCACCCAGGCCCAGGGCACGGTGATCATCCACGAAAAGCTCTACGAGTCCCGCCTCTTCTTTGTGGACAAATTGATCGCCATGGGCGCGCAGATCATCCTGTGCGATCCCCATCGGGCGGTGATTGTGGGGCCAAGCCAGTTGGTGGGCCAGCATGTCAGCAGCCCGGACATCCGGGCCGGCATGGCCCTGGTGCTGGCCGCGTTGGCTGCGGAGGGTACCACCACCATCGGCAACGTGCAGCAGATCGACCGGGGCTATCTGCGCATCGACGAGAAGTTGCGCGGCCTGGGGGCCAAGATCCGCCGGGAAGCGTAAATGACTGCACTGCGAAAAGTAAAAATTCACCCCAAAGACGCCAAGAGCGCAAAGGAAAACAAGAATTCTCTTCTCAGCTTCTTTGAAATCTTTGCGTCCTTGGCGTCTTTGCGGTGAGAATTGGCTTTTTGCAGTGCAGTCATTCCATTAAACCGAGAATCGCTTGCCCATCGATCATTCCCATTGACAAACCATTCGCCCCCTCGTATAATTCAGAGGCCAGTTGTCAGACAACTGGCCTCTGTGTTCTTTTTTGGACGCACCTGCACCGCCCCAGCCCGTGCGTCCCACGTTGTTTTGTGCGAGCCTGCCCCAATGTCTGCCAACGGCAAAAGCCACCTGCGCTATATTCAGGCCGAAACAGCCCTCTCCCATCTGCTGGAGACCGGCGGCTATCGGCCTGGGGATCAACTGCCGCCGGAGCCGACGCTGGCCCGCCAGTTGGGGGTCAGCCGGGCCACATTGCGGGAGGCCTTGCGCAGCTTTGAACAGCAGGGCAGCATCAGCCGCCGCCAGGGGGTGGGCACTTTTGTGAACCCCCGGCGGCTCTATGTGGAGAGCGGGCTGGAGGTGCTGATCTCCATGGAAGATCTGCTGGCCGGGCGAGAGGTGACGGTGACCACGGCCAACACGTGGATCCGCCAAGAGGCCGCCTTGCCCAAATCAGCCAAGCGGCTTGGCCTGCCCGACGGCGCGCCCCTGACCGTGATCACCCGCACCTATTTGGCCGACGGTCAGCCTGTGGCCTATTTGATGGAGGCGGCCCCTGCCGTGTTGGTGGATGTGGCGGCGTTGACCCAGGCCGGGGTTTCGCTCCTGGCCTATCAACTGGCCCAGATTGACCAGCCCCCGGCAACCTTGGCCCAAGCTCACCTCACCCCAGTCCTGGGCACATCGGAGATCTGCGCCGCCCTGGACATCCTGCCCACCGACCCCATCATGTTCTTGGAGCAGACCGTCTTCAACGCCGAAACCCGTCCCATCTGCTACGCCCGCACCTACTACGTGCCAGACTTTTTCGACTTCCATCTCATTCGACGGAGCGAATAAGCGAATGGCGAATGAAGCGAGGGGCGAGTTGCGAGGGGCGAGGGGCGAGGGGCGAGGGGCGAGGTATACGACGCAACACTCATTACTCATTACTCATTGCAAGACACCCAAACTCGATATTTTCTCACACGAAAGGCACAAACCATGTCCCAAATTGACATCGCCGCTATTCAGGCCGAGGTGGCGAAGCATGAAGATGACATCATCCAATTTCTGCGGGAATTGGTGGCGATCCCGTCCATGGACTCCCAGATCGGGCCGGTGGGCGAGCGAGCCAAGCAGGAGATGGACAAGCTGGGCTTTGACGAGACCTGGTTCGACAGCATGGGCAACATCGTCGGCCGCATCGGCGACGGTCCCCGCATCATGGTCTACGACAGCCACATCGACACCGTGGGCATCGGCGCACCGGAAGAGTGGGAGTGGGACCCCTTTATCGGCAAGACCGAGAACGGCCGCTTCTATGCCCGGGGCGCCTGCGACGAAAAGGGCAGCACCCCCGGCATGATCTACGGCCTGGCCATCGCCCGCAAGTTCGGCCTGTTGGAGGGCTGGACCGCCTACTATTTTGGCAACATGGAGGAGTGGTGCGACGGCATCGCCCCCCACGCCTTTGTGGAACACGAGGGCATCCGCCCGGATTTCGTAGTGATCGGCGAGCCGACCAAGATGCAGGTCTATCGGGGTCACAAAGGCCGGGTGGAGATGAAGGTGGTGGCCAAGGGCCGCAGCGCCCACGCCGCCAGCAACCATGTGGGCGACAACGCCATCTACAAGCTCCTGCCCGTGATCGAGGGCATTGCTAACCTGGAACCCCAACTGGGCGACCACGAATTCCTGGGCCACGGCAAGATCACGGCCACGGATCTGCATGTGCAGACCCCCAGCATCAACGCCGTGCCCAACGAAGCCGTGCTGTACGTGGATCGCCGAGTCACCTTTGGTGAAGGATTGGAGGATGTGATCCAGCAGGTGCGGGATCTGATCCCCGAGGCCAACCAGGCCAAGGGCGACGTCACCGTGGAGATGCTTTTTTACGATGAACCCAGCTACACCGGCTTCGTCTTCCCCGTGGACAAGTACTTCCCGGCCTGGGCCTATGACGAGAGCCACCCCTTTGTGCAGGCCGGGCTGAAGGCCAAGAGTCTGATCGGTCTGGGCGATGGGCCGGCGGGCAAGTGGAACTTCAGCACCAACGGCATCTACTGGGCGGGCAAGGCCAACATCCCCGCCATCGGCTTCGGCCCTGGCGAGGAAGAGACCGCCCACACGGTCAACGACAGCGTGATCCTGGCCGACGTGGTCAAGGCCACGGAGTTTTACGCCGTGCTGCCGGGGTTGGTTGAATAGTATTCGGAACAGACTTCACCGCAAAGACTTCACCGCAAAGACGCAGAGAACGCAAAGAAAAGCTTTTTCTTCTTCTTTTCTCTCTTCTTAAACCCTTTGCGATCTTTGCGCCTTTGCGGTGAAGTCTGTTTTCAGAGGGACATGGCAATGAGCGCGCAAGAGGTCAGCCAACCCCATACCCGTCTCTGGTACGTCTGGGACTACGACATCGACGAGGAGACCTTCCAGGCCATGCTGGATGGCAAGGTCACTCGCGGGCGGCTGGGCCGGGATTGGGCGGCGGTGCGGCTGCTGAACTATGCGCCGTATCCTGAAATCGTGCGACGCCTTGGCCTTCCAGTGCTTGTACGTGATTGGCCCCGGTGGAAAGACAAGTTGCGCATGAAGGAACGCCGTCGAGGGATCGATTTCGTCGTCGAATGGTTGCCCCAGCACCATCCAGAGGTGTTTCAGAAAAATGGACAATAATTTCTACGAGCAATCCCTATATCCATTGCAGGACGATGTGCTTCGAATGCTTGCCACACTGGAGAATGGGTTTTACCTGACGGGCGGCACCGCGGCTTCCCGCGGGTATCTTAACCATCGCTATTCGGACGATCTGGATTTCTTTGTCAATGATGATGCCCGGTTTTCTGTTTGGACCGAACAGATCATGAACGCCTTGGCCGGGGAAGCAAGCTGGAAGTTGACTGTGCGATTACGTGGTGAAAGCTATGTGGGGTTGACGGTACTTCGAGATCAAACCGAGTTGCGCATCGATCTGGTCAACGATGTACGCTTCCGCGTCGGTGACGTGGTCCATCACCCGATTCTTGGCCGCATGGACACCGCCGAAAACATCCTGGCCAACAAAGTCACCGCTGTGATCGATCGGGAGCAACCCAAAGACTTGGCGGACATCTGGGGCTTCTGCACAAAGATGAACCTATCCCTGGCCGACGCCATCGAAGGAGCCGACAGCAAAGCCGCCGGCATCTTCCACGCCGACCTGGCCCGGGTTCTCTGCTCCGCCACCGAGGATGACTGGAAGCTGATCCGCTGGATCGAAGCCCCGGATCCGGCCCAGTTCGTCGCAGACCTGTGCATGCTTG
Organism: uncultured Caldilineaceae bacterium; assembly: GCA_964551895.1. Taxonomy (GTDB): domain Bacteria; phylum Chloroflexota; class Anaerolineae; order Caldilineales; family Caldilineaceae; genus JAGNDO01. The sequence continues at coordinate 8,460 of CAZKEX010000040.1, forward strand.
GAGAAGGACTGATTCTGTAGGAGTAATGGTAAATAGTTTGCGTATTTTGCAATTGGGCGATTAACGCGACAGAATCGCCCAATCGCCTAATCTCCCAATCTCAAACCACATCAATAGGCTTCACCCACCTTGCCACACTACTCAAAAAGAGGTTCTATGACAGAACGTACGCCCCTCGCCGTAATTGCCATCGGCGGCAATTCGTTGATCAAGAGCAAGCACCACCAAGATGTGGCCCACCAGTGGGATGCCGTGCGGGAGACTGTGGGCCACATCGCCCGCATGGTAGAGATGGGCTGGCGGGTCGTGGTCACCCACGGCAATGGCCCCCAGGTCGGCTTCATCCTGCGTCGCAACGAACTGGCCGCCGGGGAGGTCCACACCACGCCCCTCAGCCTGATCGTGGCGGACACCCAGGGATCCATCGGCTATATGTTGCAACAGGGACTCAACAACGAGTTCCACCAAGGCCAGATCCCCCGCCAGACCATCACCGTGGTCACCCAGGTGCGGGTGGAGGCGGACGACCCGGCCTTTGCCAACCCCACCAAGCCCATCGGCGGCTTTTTGGACGAGGAGACGGCCCGCGTTTTTGAGGATTCGGGCTGGCAGATCGTGGAGGACGCCGGTCGGGGCTGGCGGCGGGTGGTGGCCTCGCCCAAGCCCGTGGAGATCGTCGAGATCGAGGCCATCCACCAGGCCGTGGAGTTGGGCTGGATCGTGGTGGCGTGCGGCGGCGGCGGCATCCCCGTGGTGCGCAACGACGCCGGTGAGCTGCGGGGCGTCTCCGCGGTGATCGACAAGGATCTGGCCACCAGCCTGTTAGCGGAGAAAGTGGACGCGGATCTCTTTCTGATCAGCACGGGTGTCGAGCAGGTGGCCATCCACTTTGGCAAGCCAGAGCAGCGCAACCTGGCCCAGATGACCGTGGCCGAGGCCCGGCAATACATGGCCGAAGGCCACTTCGCCCCGGGCAGCATGAAGCCCAAGATCGAGGCCTGTCTCAGCTTTCTGGAAAACACCGCCAACCCCAACGCCCGGGCCCTCATCACCAACCCAGAAAATTTGGAACGGGCGTTGAAGGGGGAGACGGGGACGGTGATAGTGCGAGGTTAGAGATAGAGGTTAGAGATAGAGGTTAGAGATAGAGGTTAGAGATAGAGATTGGGAGATTGT
>CAZKEX010000040.1:9735-20492 GCA_964551895.1 uncultured Caldilineaceae bacterium
GAGGTTAGAGATAGAGGTTAGAGATAGAGGTTAGAGATAGAGATTGGGAGATTGTTGCGTGGGTGCAGACATAATCTCACAATTGATGAATATCGAGTGATGCGCAGTTGAATGACGATCAATCCAAAATCGTCAATCCAAAATCCAAAATCAACAGGAGAGTGACCATGCAGACAGGCTTACGCGGTCGTGATTTTATCAGCGACATGGACTTTAGCAAGGAAGAGATCGAAACGGTGATCGATGTGGCCCTGAAGCTCAAGCGGGACCGGGCCTTGGGCGTGCCCCACGCCATCCTGCGGGACAAGGTGTTGGCCATGTTGTTCTTCTTCACCAGCACCCGCACCCGTTCCAGCTTCGAGGCGGGGATCGCCCAGTTGGGCGGCCACGGCGCCTTCATCGACAGCACCACCACCCAGATCAGCCACGGGGACACGGCCAAGGAGATCGGCGAGATCTACGGTCGCTACTACGACGGCATCGCCATCCGCCAGTGCGATTGGGATTTTGGCAACAAGTATATCAACGACGTGGCCGCGGCCAGCCGGGTACCCGTCCTCAACATGCAGTGCGATGTCTACCACCCCTTCCAGATCTTGGCCGATCTGCTCACCATCATCGAGAAGGTGGGGGATCCCCGGGGCAAGACCATCAACGTCAGTTGGGCCTATGCCAGCAGCTACCAGAAGCCCATCTCCGTGCCCCAAAGCCTGATCTTGCAGATGACCCGCTTTGGCATGAACGTGCGGCTGACCCACCCCGAAGAGTACAAATTGATGCCCGACATCGTGCAGCAGGCCAAGGACAACACCCGCAAGCACGGCGGCAGCTTCGAGATCATGGACGACTTCGACGCCGGTTTCAAGGGCGCGGACATCGTCTATCCCAAGAGTTGGGGCGCTCTGCTCACCACGACGGACAACGCCGAGAGCGCGGCCATCGGCAAGAAGTACACCAACTGGATCACCGACGAGCAGCGCATGGCCTTGGCCCAGCCCAACGCCCTCTACATGCACTGCCTGCCCGCGGACCGCAACATCGAAGTCACCGACGGCGTGATCGACGGCCCCAACTCCGTGGTCTACGATGAAGCCGAGAACCGTATGCACGTCCAGAAGGCCGTCATGGCCTTGACCATGAATTGATTTGGGTGTGTTCAAAATGAATTGGAGGGGTTCGCAGCCCCTGGTGCGAACGGGTCGGCGCCGGAGGGTGCCGACTCCACGACCTGACTCAATTTGAACACACCCAACTGATTTTGGATCGGCGAGATGCCGACCCAACCCATTTCACCCCAAAGGCGCAAAGCACGTAAGGCACACAAAGAGAACACAGAAAGATCGACAACCTAAAATTCATATTCCGGGAGGCGCTATGAACACCCAAGAGATCTTGCAGAAGCAGAAAGAGTATCTGTGGCCCAACCATCTGCTCTATTACACGGACCCCATGCCCTTGGACCACGGCGAAGGGCTGTGGGTGTGGGATGTGGAGGGGAACAAATATCTGGACTTCTTTGGCGGCATTCTGACCACCAGCGTGGGCCATAACCACCCCAAGGTGACCGCGGCCGCCCAGAGCCAGACCGCCAAGCTGATCCACTCGTCCACCCTCTATCCCCACGAAAACCATGTGCGTCTGGCCGAGAAGATCGCCGAGATCACGCCGGGGGATCTGCGCTCGTCCTATTTCACCAATTCGGGCACGGAGGCCAACGAGAACGCGGTGATGCTGGCCCGGGCCCACACGGGCAACCAGGAGATCATCGCCCTGCGCAACGGCTATAGCGGACGCTCGGCCCTGGCCATGAACCTGACCGGCCAGGCCAATTGGCGCATCGGCGGCAGCCAGGTCTTGGGCATCAAACACGCCCTGGCCCCGGACTGCTATCGCTGTCCCCTCAAGATGACCTATCCCTCCTGCGGCGTGGCCTGCGCCCAGGATGTGGAGGACGTGATCAAGACCACCACGTCGGGCAAGATCGCCGCCTTTATGGCCGAGCCGATCCAGGGTGTGGGGGGCTTTGTCACCCCGCCGCCCGAATACTTTGGCATCGTCACCGAGATCGCCCACCAATATGGCGGGGTCTTTATCTGCGATGAAGTGCAGACCGGCTTTGGCCGCACGGGATCCCACTGGTTTGGCATCCAACATTGGGACGCCCAGCCGGACATCATGTGCATGGCCAAGGGCATCGCCAACGGCTTCCCCCTGGCCAACACCATCACCACAGGGGAGATCGCCGACAGCATGGTGGGCAAGGGGCTGACCATCAGCACCTTTGGCGGCAACCCGGTCTCTACCGCGGCCTCTCTGGCCACGATTGAGGTGATGGAGGAAGAGGCACCGCCCAGCCGGGTGGCGGAGCTGGGCGCGCAACTGCGGGCCGGACTGGAGAAAATGCAGGAAAGTTATCCGCTGATCGGAGAGGTGCGGGGCAAGGGGTTGATGCAGGGGGTGGAGATGGTGATGGACCGGCAGAGCAAAGAGCCGGCCCCCAAGGCGGTCAACCAGCTTTTCGAGGCCACCCGGGCCCGGGGTCTGCTGATCGGCAAGGGGGGCATGTACAACAACGTCCTGCGCATCTCCCCCGGTCTCACCGTCACGCCGGAGCAGATCGAGATGGCCCTGGCCATTCTGGACCATGCCTTTGGCGAGGTGCAAGAGGGATTCTAGCGGGAACAAGTGGGTCGAGGTTGAGTAGAACGAGTAAGGAGTAATGAGTAATTTTGTGGTCGACCACGAAATTACTCATTACTCCTTACTCGTTTCTATCCAGTTGCTTCAGATGTACGCAGATTTTCTCTGCCCCTACGCGTTCTTGGCCTGTTTCGCCTTCTCTTCCTCCACCAGCACCCGGCGCAGGACTTTGCCGATCTGGCTCTTGGGCAGTTCGCTGCGGAACTCGACCATGGAAGGCACCTTGTAGGGAGCCAGGTTCTCTTTGCAAAAGGCCCGCATCTCGTCGGAGGTGGCGGACTGGCCGGGCTTGAGGACCACATAGGCCTTGACCGTCTCACCCCGTTTGACGTCGGGCACACCGACCACCACGGCTTCCTGGACCTTGGGGTGCATGAAGAGAACCTCCTCCACCTCACGGGGCACAATGTTGTACCCGCTGGCGATGATCAGGTCCTTCTTGCGGTCCACGATGTAGAAATAGCCCTCTTCGTCCATGCGGGCGATGTCACCCGTGTGCAGCCAGCCATCCTTGTCGATGGTATTGGCCGTCTCCTCGGGCTTGTTCCAATAGCCCTTCATCACCTGGGGACCGTGGATGACCAGCTCACCCTCTTCGCCGGGCTTGACCCGGGGCCAACTGCCATCCGCGGCCGGTTCCAGGGTCACGATCTCCACATCTGTGGAGGAGATGGGCAGACCGATGGAGCCACTCTTGCGTTTGCCATAGACCGGGTTGGCGCAGGCCACGGGGGAGGTTTCCGTCAGGCCATAGCCCTCCACCAGCCGCCCGCCGGTGATTTCGCCGAACTTCTCCTGCACCTCCACAGGCAGGGCAGCCCCGCCGGAGAGGCAGACCTTGACCGAACGCAGATCGTACTCCTGTACCTTGGGGTGGTTGATGATACCGATGTACATGGCCGGGACGCCGGGATACTGGCTGGGCTTCTCTCGGTGGATGATCTCCAGCACATGGTCTGTGTTGCGAGGGTCCGGCACCACGATCACTTCACCGCCGCTGTAAATGCCAAAGAGCATGGCCACGGTCATGCCGTAGACGTGGAAGAAGGGGATGGCCCCCAGTGTCTTCTCGCCGCCGGGAACCAGATCCGGCATCCAGCCCTCCAACTGCAAGACGTTGGAGACCAGGTTGTTGTGGGTGAGCATGGCGGCCTTGGGCACGCCTGTGGTGCCGCCGGTGTATTGGAAGAGGACTGTATCGTCCAGCGTCGCCTTGATCTGGGGGGGCGTGGCCGGGTTGGCCTTGATCAGGTCGAAGAAGCGGTGAACACCGGGACCTGGGGCCACCTCGGCCAGAGAGCCGGTCTCCTTGAGCTGCTTTTCCACCAGCCCCTTGAAGGGAAAGCCCAGGGTATCCGAGACATCGGCCACAATGATCTGCTCGACCGCGGTGTCGCCCTTGATCTGCACGAGCCGATCCACCAGCCCGCTCATGATCACAATGGCCTTGGCCCCGCTGTCGTGGAGTTGGTGTTGCAACTCACGGGACGTGTAGGTGGGGTTGGTGTTGACCGCCACCATGCCGGCCTTGAGGATGCCATAAAAGGAGATGATCTGTTGGGGCGTATTGGGCAGCATGATGCTGACCCGATCCCCCTCCTTCAGACCCAGGCTGTGGAGTCCAGCGGCAAAGCGGTTGGCCTTCTCGTTCAGCTCCTGATAGGTCATCTTGGACTGAATCGCCAACCCCAGGGGCAGATACTTCAAGATCATGCGCACAGCAATGTTGCGGGGATAGCGTTTGGCCGACGCTTCCAGAGTTTGATGCAGAAGTTGTTCCGCCGGTTTAATGGCTTGGGGCACCGTTGCTTCGTAACTGCTATACCAGGGTTTGGTCATGGAAAGGCTCTCCTTTTGAATCGGCATTGTTGAGATGGTCTTTTTGGTCGGCAGGTATGGTAATTTCACCGCAAAGACGCAAGGGGCACAAAAAACACAAAGGGTTTAAGAAAAATCGAGAGGAAAAATCTCTTCTTTGCGCTCTTGGCGGCTTTACGGTGAAAGAAATTTCAGTTTCGCAGCCAAGCCAAAAATCACTTTGGGATCTCAGCGTTTTCTGCGGAAACTATTGGAACACAACGGGGTGGGGCACTTTATTGTAGTGAACTTATGTTTAGGCTGGGTTCCGAAGACCATTCCGGCGCCGCCGAGAACATTATGCTTGGTTTCCCCCGATCTTTCAAAACCGGACGGGGGTTGTGGCGGCTTGAGTAGAGGTGGGGAAAGAGATAGAGGTAGAGGTAGAGATAGAGATAGAGGTAGAGATAGAGTGCGCCGATTTGTGCGGAATCTTTGACATCTCCCCCGTAAGAGACATATACTGCCCTATACGATTCACTTTCTATTCGCTTTCTAGCGTAGCGTCAGGCGACTCTTTATGGCCGATTTGATTGAATATTATGCCCGCCAACCGGTTTGGGCCGTGGTGGGGGCCAGCAATGGCCGCCACAAATATGGCAACCGCATCTATCGCACCCTGCGCAACGCCGGGTATACGGTCTATGCCGTTAACCACGGTGAGAGCCAGGTGGAGGGGGATACAGCCTACGCCAACTTGGCCGACTTGCCCCAGATCCCCACGGTGGTGGACATGGTGATTCCACCCCAGAATGCCCTGGCCGTGGCCCAGGAGGCCGCGGCCCTGGGTGTCAAAGCCCTCTGGTTTCAGCCCGGCGCGGAGAATCCAGCGGTGATCCGGTGGGCAAAAGAGCAAGGCATGGACGTGGTGGAAGACTGCATCCTGGTCCACCATGTCCAACAACCGACAATCTAAAATCCCCAACCCAAAAACAAAAAGGGAGTGTGAATTATGACCACAGCAACCGTAAAATGGATCGGCGGCAGCAACTATTTGGGCTTTGACAGCAATGGCCGGGCCGCGCTCATGTCCTCGGTCGGGGACGGGCCGGGGGTCAGCCCCATGCAGATGCTCCTGCTGGGCGTAGGCGGCTGCACCATGGTGGATGTGATCAGCATCCTGCAAAAACAGCGCAAATATGTGGAAGGCGTGGAGATCGTCCTGGAAGGCGAGCGGGGGGCCGACTTCCCCAAGCCCTGGGAGGCCATCCATATGCACTACATCATCACCGGCGTGGGGCTGGACCCGGTGCGGGTGGAGCGGGCCATCAAGCTGAGCAAGGAAAAGTACTGCGGCGCCAGCGCCACTTTGGCCGGCGTGGCCGAGATCACCTTTGATTTCGAGATCCGGGAACCGGCGGCGTTGGCGGCCCAGGTTTCAGATGAGGACACCAATGACTGACCCTGTCATACCACCAAAACCGGGCATCGTCGATCTCAGGCAATACGGCATCAGCCGTGAAATGGCTGCCGAGCTGCGGGATGTGTTCCAATGCTTTGCTGTCGAATGGGACAGCCCAGAAATGGCCATTTACGACGATTACGACACAAATCTCGCTGCCCTTAAATCTGTAGATCAGACGTTGCCCCTGATACCTGACCCCTAAATCGGAGAAAAACCATGTTCACCAAAATCCTACAATCCCTCGGTTTGAGCCATAAACCAGCTTCTGCCCCGTTGCCTATGGGCGGTCCCGGCGGGACCGCGCCTGCGTCGGCTTCCGCCGGGGCCAAGCCCATCCACGTCGGCGATGGAGATTTTCAGGCCACGATTCTGGACAGCGACAAGCTGGCCGTGGTGGATTTCTGGGCCGACTGGTGCGGACCGTGCCATCGCATGGCCCCCAACATCGACTACCTGGCCGAGGACTTCGCAGACCGTATCGTCGTGGCCAAATTGGACGTGGACGCCAACCCCCAAACCCCCAGCCACTACAAGATCATGGGCATCCCCACGGTCATCTTCTTCAAGAACGGCAAAGAAGTAGACCGTATGGTGGGGGTGTCCAGTTTGGACAAATTGAGTAAGAAAGTGGAAGCGTTGGGATAGGAGAAATGAGTAAGGAGTAACGAGTAATTGGCTGGGTAGAGGTAGATCTGTGGTATTCACCAACCGCCGATCCGACCTCTACCACGACCTTACTCATTACTCCTTACTCCTTACTCATTGCCTTCCCTCCGCCTCCCTCACCATACACAGAAAGAACACACGTTATGCGCATGTCGAAGCTGTTTTTCCAGACTTTACGCGAAGTGCCCAACGAGGCCGAGGTGATCAGCCACCAGTTGATGCTGCGCTCCGGCCTGGTGCGCCAGGTGGCCGCGGGCATCTTCAACCACCTGCCCTTGGGCCTGCGGGTCAAGCACAAGATCGAGCAGATCATGCGGGAAGAGATGGACGCCATCGATGGCCAGGAGATCACCATGCCCGTGGTGCAGCCGGCGGAGCTGTGGCAGCGCAGCGGACGTTGGGACGCCATCGGCGATGACATGGCCCGGCTCAAGGACCGCAACGGCCGGGACTACTGCCTGGGCATGACCCACGAAGAGGTGATCACGGATCTGGTGGCCCGCACGGTCAGCAGCTATCGCCAGTTGCCCTTTATGCTCTACCAGATCCAGACCAAGTTCCGGGACGAGCCCCGGCCCCGGGCCGGCATGATCCGGGTGCGGGAGTTCACCATGAAGGACGGCTACTCCTTCCACACGGACATCGCCGATCTGGACGCCTACTATCCCAAGGTCTATCAGGCCTACTTCAACATCTTCCACCGCTGCGGGCTGGATGTGCTGGCCGTGGAGAGCGACACGGGCATGATGGGCGGCACAATGGCCCACGAATTCATGGCCGTCACCCCCATCGGCGAGGACACCCTGCTGCTCTGCGACGCCTGCGGCTACAAGGCCAACCGCCAGATCGCCACCTTCGTCAAGCCCACGCCGGACGCCGAGGCGGCCCTGCCCCTGACCGAAGTTGCCACCCCCGGCACGGCCACCATCGCCGAACTGGCCGCTTTTCTGACCATCCCCGAAAGCCGCACGGCCAAGGCGGTCTTCATGGTGGCGGAGATCGAGGGCAAGGACGGCAAGTTTGGCGAGAAGTTTGTCTTCGCCGTGGTGCGGGGGGACATGGAGCTGAACGAGACCAAGCTGACCAACGCGGTCAAGGCCAAGCGCCTGCGCCCGGCCACCACGGACGAGATCAGCGCCATCGGGGCCGAGGCCGGCTACGGCTCGCCCATCGGCATCGACCGCAGCAAGGTCATTTTGGTGGTGGACGATCTGGTGGCGGTCAGCCCCAACCTGGTGGCCGGGGCCAACAAGCCCGGCTTCCACTTCACCAACGTCAACTATGGCCGGGACTACCCCGCCGCGGACATGGTGACCGATCTGGTGGCGGCCGGGGATGGCCATCTCTGCCCGGTCTGCCAGAGTCCCCTGCATTCCGTGCGGGGCGTGGAGGTGGGCAACATCTTCAAGCTGGGCACCAAATACAGCGCGGCCATGGGCGCGACCTACCTGGACGAGAACAGCGCCACCTGGCCTATGGTCATGGGCTGCTATGGCATCGGCACCGGGCGGCTGATGGCCAGTGTGATCGAGGCCTACAACGACGAACATGGCGTGCAATGGCCGGTCAGCATCGCCCCCTATCACGTGGCCTTGGTGAGCCTGGCCAACGAGCGCTCCCCGGAAGTGGCCGCCCAGGTGGACCAGTTCTACGCCGACCTGCAAGCCGCCGGGGTGGAGGTTCTCTACGACGACCGGGACGAGCGGGCCGGGGTCAAGTTCAACGACGCCGACCTGATCGGCCTGCCCCTGCGCATCACCGTGGGCAGCAAGGGGCTGAAGAAGGGGATCGTCGAGCTGCGCTTCCGGCGCACGGGCGAGAGCCGGGAGATCCCCGTGGCCGACTTCGTGTCCGGCGTGCAGGCGGCCCTGGCCGAGGAGTGGGCCTTTGTGAAGGGCATGGTGGTGGAGGAAGTGTTGCAAATTGAGAGTTGACAGTTGAAAGTTGGGCATGAAAAAGCGGCGTTCGCACCAAGGGGTGCGAACGCCGCTTTTTTGTTTCTACTTTTTGGTATCTGTTTCTAAAGCCGCGCCAAGATCCCCATGATCAGCGCCGTCAACGGGGGGACGATCAGCTTGCCCGATGCCATCACTTCTTCGTGGGAAGTGGCGGCGGCGGTATCGAGTTCGTCGATACCCACGTTGGTGATACTGCTGATCCCCAGCACATCCATGCCAGCGTGGGTGGCGACCACGGCTTCGGGCACGGTACTCATGCCCACGGCATCGGCCCCGATGGAACGCAGAAAGCGCACCTCCGTGGCTGTCTCGAAGCTCGGCCCGGAGAGGAAGGCGTAGACGCCCTGGTGCAGGGTCATGCCCAGCTCCTTGCCCACGGTCAGGGCCAACTCCCGCAGATGTCGGGGATAGGCCTGGTTCATGCTGGGGAAGCGGGTGCCAAAGGCCTCCAGGTTGGGGCCGATCAGGGGGTTTAGCCCCATCATGCCCGGCAGGTTGAGGTGATCTTCGATCAGCATCAGATCGGTGACGGCAAATTTTGGGTTCAGCCCCCCGGCCGCGTTGGTCAGGATCACGGTCTTGATCCCCAACAGACGCATGACCCGAATGGGAAAGGTGGTCTGTTGAAGGGTGTAGCCCTCGTAGTGGTGGAAGCGGCCCTGCATGGCGCAGACCACCGCCCCGCCCAGCCGCCCGATCACCAACTGCCCGGCGTGGCCCTCCACCGTGCTGACCGGAAAGTGGGGGATGTCGGCATAGGCGAGGATAGAAGCATCCTCGATGCTGTCGGCCAGATCGCTGAGACCACTGCCCAGGATCAAGCCGACCCTGGGGGAATGGGGGGTGCGGCTGCGCACAAAATCGGCCGCTTCGATATAGTCGGATAGGACAAACTCTGGGTGCATAGAAGGCTCGCTATTTGTTTTCGACGCGCTGACCGTCGATGGTCAATTCTGAGGCCGCCCCGTCGGACACCTGGCGATAGACCTGGGTTGTACTCAAATTGGCATGGCCCAGGCGCTCTTGGACCTCCCGCAGATCGGCTCCGGCGTTGAGCATGTGGGTGGCAAAGCTATGGCGCAAGGTGTGGGGGGTGACGGCGCCCTCGATCTTCACCTGTTTCACATAGCGTTTGATGATCAGCCACAGCCCCTGGCGGGTCAACCGCTGGCCCCGGTGGTTGAGGAAGAGGGCCTGCTCCTCGTCGTCGTTGATCAACTTGGGCCGTCCGTGTTCCAAATAGTAGCCCAGGGCCGCACTGGCAACCGGATAGATGGGCACCTCGCGGCTGCGTTTGCTGCCCGCACCGCAAACCACCGTGCGTTTGTCCAAATTCACATCGTCCAAATTCAAGCTGACCAATTCGGTGACCCGCATGCCCGAGGCATAGAGGACCTCCATCAGCGCCTTGTCTCGGGCCGCTTTGGACGATTTTGTGGCCACGGGGGCGGACAACAGCCGCTCGATCTCCTCGGGATTGATGGGACGGGGCAGTTGCTTCTTGACTTTGGGGGAATCCAATTCGGTGGAGGGATCTCGGCCGATCACCTCGACCGCAACCAGGAAGTGGATAAAACTCTTGACCGCGGCGATCTTGCGGGCCACGGTCGAGGAGGCATATTCCCGCTCGCGCAGGAAGAAGAGATATTCCTGCAGGACGCCTTCATCAACTTGGCCCCATTCTGTGATGGTTGCCAGCTCTGGCGAGGAAAAGTCTGTCAAGAATCCCAAGAACTGGCCCAGATCGTTGCGATACGCTGTAATTGTATTGTCTGTGCAACCTTTTTCTCTTACCAAATATTCAAAAAAACGTGCTATTTGTGTTTCCATTTCGCTCCCCTTATGGCATCGGTCACTCGGACAGGGTCTCTCGGCTACATCTTCAAAGGATAGCACACTTTCCATAATACGTAAAGTTGGATTGGGCAGGTTTTGCATACGATTCCCCTCCGAAAGTCCCGTTGTCCAGCTAAAATGCCCTGTTCGGTCTCGCTCGGATTACGCGCAAATAGCGTCTAAAGTTCACTACGATGGAGGTAATCGTTCATCCCCCCGCCCCCCTGGTGCAACTCGACGAAAGGTAGTCCAGAAAATAATGCTCTAGCCCGGTCCGTGACCGGGCGGGTTTACCGCAGAAGATCGTGTAGACCCGCCCGGTCACGGACCGGGCT
>CAZKEX010000041.1:0-1897 GCA_964551895.1 uncultured Caldilineaceae bacterium
GATCTGGGTGAGCAGACCGGGTGTGGGCGTCACACCGGCCAGGAAGAGGGGTGTCGCGCCGCCGTCGGCCTCGTCCGCCGTGCCCGCGGAATAGATGTAGCGGGTGACCACACCCCGGGGATCGGTCTCGCTGAGTACCTGGCCGTGGGCGTTGTAGGTGTACGTCACCGTAGGCGTGGCGGGTGTGCCGTTCTCGTCGGCCACAGGGGGATACTCCATGCGGATCAGATTGCCCACATCCCCCGCGTTCTCTTCGTAGTCGTACACATACTTTGTGATATTGCCACTGGGATCGACCTCCTGCTTGACCTGATCGAAGCGGGCCTCGTAGGTGACGGTCCACGTGCGGGCCGCGTCCGGGCTGCGCTGGGACCGGCCTTGGGCGCACTCCGCCCCAGGGAACTCGGCCACGGATGTGCGGTTGCCATTGGCGTCGTATGTGTAGGCCACGCAGTCGCCGTTGGGCAGGGTCTCTTCCAGCAGATTGTTGTTGGCATCCCAACTATAGCGGCTGGTGCGGCCCACGCCGTCCGTGCGGTCGTCCCACAGTCCCCATTTGTTGGTGTGGCCGCTGACCGTGCCCTTGCCGTAGTCGACGCGATCGATCAGCGCGGCGGAGGTAGGCGGAGCCGGGGCCGGGCTGCTCGATGTGCCCACCGGGCTTTGGTTGAGCAGGGGATAGGCCGTGTCGGACGGGGTGAAGGTGCGCACTTCCGACTGCACTGTGACGGTGTCTGTGGCCGGGTCAAAAACCGGGCGGGGCGGCTCGCTGACTGTGCGGATGCGCCCGAATTCATCATAGGCATAGCTGGTGGTATCCCCGGCCTGATCGGTCTGCTGGGTCATCAGCCCTTGCTGGTCGTAGAAAAAGACCCGCTCGCTGGCGTCCGGGAAGGTCACCCGACGCATCTGGTTCTTGCCGTCCACACTGAAGCCAGTGGTGCGCGCCGCGGGGTCGGCGATGCCGGTCAATTGGCCGCCACTGTAGTTGAATGTCCACACCCAATCTGGCCCGGCTTCCCCCGGCGCGGTGATGGCCATTGTGGCCGTTGAGCCGTCGCCGTTGTAGGTGTATCCGATCCGGGTTCCCACACGGGTCTGGGTAAAGTCGTGCCGCCCCTGGGCGGTGAAGTGAACGACTGTGCCGTCGGGATAGTGGCGGCTGTAGCGTCCACTGTTTTCGTCGTAGCGCAGCTCGCTAAAATCGTGCGCGGTGCGGTCCTGAATCGTCCCCTGCTGGTCCGGCGGGACAGGCAGCCACGGGTTGAAGAGTACGCCGTCGCTCACTGCATTGCCCGCGCCAGACGGGTTGAGGGTGGGGTGAAGGGGACCGGATTGCGCGCCCCAATAGTTGTTGGTGGCATCGATCGGCTGGCTGGGCGTGGCGTTGAAAAGGCCGTGGGAGCCGTTGCCCTCCAGGATGCTGTTGTGCAGAACCAGCCCGCCGCCGTTCTCCACATAGATGCCGTGGGTGATGTTCTGGCTGACTGTGATCCGATCCAACTGGGGCGTGTTGCCGTAGATATTGAGCGCGCCGGGCTGCCCGCTCATCCCCTGAATGGTCACATTCGACAGTTGGGAGCCGTTGCCCCGCAGATCAATGCGGCCAAAGCGGTCATTGCCCTGGCCCAAGGCCGAAAAGGTCACTGGCTGCTCCGCCGTGCCCATGGCCTGGAGCGCGCCCTGCACGTCCAGCGTCAAGCCGTTTTGCCCGATAAAAGTAACGGGTGTGCCCGCGGGCACAGTAAGGGTATTGCCCGGCTGCACGGTCACCGTCCCCGCAATCTGATAACCGTCGATACCCGGCACATTCCAGGCCAGGTCGCGGTCGATGACACCGCCGATCCAGACGATCACATTTGTGCCGTTGTTGGCGAAGGTGTTGTTCTGCAGAATA
>CAZKEX010000041.1:1997-4595 GCA_964551895.1 uncultured Caldilineaceae bacterium
TGGGAGGCATCGCTGTCGGTCTGCACCGCGCCGCCGCCAATGCTGACCCCTGCCCAGCTTCCGTCGGCGTTGCCGGGCAGGGGGCCAAAGGTGATGGGACTGCCCGCACTGCCCACCGCGTTCAGAATGCCCAGCACAAAGAGGCTGTGTGCTTCGTTGACCTGCACCGCCACCCCCGGTTCAATGGTCAGGGTGGTGTTGTCGTTGACAACGACTGTGCTGGTGATGACATAGGGGCTGCCCGCCAGGGTCCAGGTGGTGTCGGCGGCGATGAAGCCCTGGACAATCGTGCTGTCCGCGGCGCGCACAGACTGATAGGCCGGGACATCCCCGGCCAGGACCCGGGACGACGGGGAAACGGTCGGCTCGACCTGAGCCACGACACCGCCCCCGGCCAAGGCCACGCCCTGGGATTGGGTCAGCACATTCTGCACCGGCGCGTAGAACTCCACCGAACGGTCGCCATCGGTGATCAGAATACGCCCGGCCTCGTCCGCGTAGAGCCGCTGCTGGCCGCTCAACACCCAACCCGCGCCGTAGGGGCTGTCCAGTTGGGTGTTCAACTCTACAGTGCCCTCCACAGCCAGGCGCTTTTCGCCGGTGACGGAGACACCTGTGCTGCCGTTGGTGCAGTCCGGCGGGTTGCCAAAGATGCCGTCCAGGGCATAGCAGTATTCGCCCTCATAGGGGACACGGAAACGGGCTGTGTAGGGGTAGAGGCCGGGGGGTAACAGTTGGCCCTGGGCGTTGCGCCCGTCCCAGAGATAGCGGAAACGGCCCACTTCGCCGGGCTTCAGATCCGCGCTGAAGGTGAAGTCATCGGTCTTTTCGCCTTCGATAAAGAGTTCAAACCCAATCGATTCGCCCAACGTGACGCTGCCCTGAATATCCAGGGAGAGACGCATGTCCAGGACTTGGGCAGGTACGGTGCGCTCCGTGTTGTAGACCAGAGAGGGGGCCACGCTTTCGCCCAGCACCTGCACCCCGGGCAATTCTACCGCTTCGCCCAACGTGCCTTTTTGCAAAGAGACAAAGCAGCCGTTCTCCCCGGCCGGGCACTCCTGGATGTCGTCGTCGTCGGTCTGGTCGGCCACGTCCGTATCGATCTCCGGGACGGAGATGGGGTCGTTGCAGTCGTAGTTGGAGAAGTGGGTGACGGTCATCTCCACCCACTGGCCCGTGGCATCCACCGTGCCCGTGCCGGCGTGTTCCCAGGCCAGGGTATTGGGGTTCCAATAGCCCAGGGGGATAGGGGTGCCCGGGGCAAAGCCTTTGCTGTTGGCAATGCGCACGGTCACCGGGGTTCCCGGCTGGAAAACGTAGTCCGAGTCGCCGCCCAGGTTGAAGGCGTAGGTCTCCCACGTGCCCTCAGGCAGCCCCCCGCTGGGCAAGAATTCCACCTGATCAAAGACCGTGGCGGTGACGGGCAGATTATCGCCGGGCGCGATGGCCCCGGCTGGCACAACCACCTGCATGGATCCGTCGCTGTTGGTGTGGGCACAGCCGCCCGCGTCGCAGGCCGTGACCGCCGGGTCCAGGGGGGTGAGGTAGAGGGCGCTGGTGGCCGTGTGGTGTTCGGCCACGATCTCCACCTCCCGCTGGGCGTAGGTGAAGCCGTCGGCCTCCACCCGCAGCCAATAGTGGCCGCTCGCCACCACCGGGAAGGCGAAGAAACCGTCCGGCCCGGTGACGACCGTGCCCGTGACCGGGACAGCCACCGCCGCCCCTGTGGAGACCGCGGACAGGGGCACAAAGTTGGCCCGGCTGCGCTGCCAGCGGCTTGCGATGGCCCGCGCCCGGCTCTCCCGCATCTGCTGCACAGCCGTGGGGTTGATCTTCTCCAGCGTCACCTGCGCGCCGGGCAGACCGGCGCAGGTGGTCAGGTCCTCGTCACAGGTGGCCGAGTTGTAGACCGAGCCGCTGACCCAGCCTCCCTTCGCGGTCTGGGCCGGGGGCGTAATGCTGTCGGGGTCCGCGGGGACGTAGAAGGAAGCGGTGGCCGTGCTGCTGTTGCCTGCAACATCGGCCAGGGTAACGGTCAGGGTATAGCTGCGCCCGGCCGTCAACGGCGAGGAGAGTATACCGCTGGCTCCGCTGCCGGTCACGGACAGATCGCCCACAACAGAGACATCCGGGCTGCCCTGGCTGCTGATCCGCGCGGTCAGGCTGGCCGTGGCCACGCTGCTGTCGAAGTCGCTGTATTGGATGGAAACAAAGGGCTGGCGGGTGGTCACACTCTGGCGGGACGCCGGCGCGGCGATGGTCAGAAGGGGTCCCTGGCGGTCCACACGCACGACGCGGCTGGTGGCGGCCATGGCGCCGTCGGTGTCTCTGGCCGCGGCGCTGATCGTCTGGTTGCCTCCGGCCAGGGAAATATTCGCGCTGAATTCGCTGCCAGACAGCGCCGCGGCCACGCCGTTGACGCTCACACTCGCCACGCCTTTGTCGTCGCTCACCCGGCCTTTGACCAGCACAGAGCTGCCCACCACCGCGTCCGCCGCAGGGCTGTCGATGGCGATAGTCGGCGGCTGGTTGGGCTGGGGCTGGGCTTCCACCACAATCTGGCCGGCCAGCGTCGGGTTGGTGGGGTCATAATAG
>CAZKEX010000041.1:4695-20317 GCA_964551895.1 uncultured Caldilineaceae bacterium
CTGCGTCCCATCCTCAAGGTCCGGCGGCGAACCTTCCCGCACCTGATGGTCTGTCGCGCCCTGGTTGCGCCAGACGATCTCCGTGCCCGGGGCGACGATCAGGATGCCGGGCACAAAGCCATCGTCCTGAATGATGACCGTGTTGGCTTGGACTGTGACCGGCGCGGACGAGCTCTCCGGATCCAGTGACGACGGGGCTGGCGACTCCGGGGCGACCGCCCTGGGCTGCTGCGCCGGGACAGGGGTCACCGGGCGGGCGTAGACCGGCAAAGGCGGTACCATGCCCAACAGCAGCGTGGTCACCAACAGGCCATGCAGAAGGGGAACCCAAAGCCGGGCAGGGAAGAAAAGCGTGAACCAATCGCGCCGGTTCAATGCAAACGAGGCAAGATAGCGTCTCATGACATCTCCTTATCTGGACGCAAAGAACACAGAATGCGCAGAGAAGGAGGTATCTTCTTTCTTGCACTCTCTGCCTTTTGGCGGCAAACGTGAGGTTCTTATAGTGAGGTCGTCAAGGAATGAGAAATGGGGAGTACAGGATAAACCACTAAATATGGCCTGTCAAGTCGCAAAAAACTATCCCAGGAATTCGCAACATGGGCCGGAGACAACAGAAGAAGACACAGAAGAAGACACGGAAGAAGACACAGAAGAAGACACGGAAGAACGGGGACTGTACTGGTGGCTAAAGGAAACCCAGGCGGAATGGACCAACAGATTAACAGGGTTAAAACCCGCTGCTGACAGGGAAAAGTCGTCTCAGGCGCTTCTCCCTGTCAGCAGTCGATTTCAATCGTGCAAACCGAGTACGCAATTGCCCTCCCCCCTGCTACCCCCTACCCATAGAAAGCGGCCAAGCGCTGGCGGAAGCGCTCCTCGGCCTGATAGTCCGGGCCACTGAGCAGGGCCGAGACATCCTCCTGGCTGCGCCGTTGGGCTGGCCACTCCTGGGCGGAGGCGATGCGCACCAGCCAGCGGGCCGCCCGCACGGCCGCCAGGCGCAGGGTGGCCAGCTCGATCTTGTCCAAGGTGTCGTAATAGGTGTGGCCATAGCCCCGGCCCTGGGGCCGCTTGTCCGCGGTCTGGATGCCGCCTGTGGGCACCCCGGCCATGAGGAAGGGGAAATGGTCCGAGTGGGCGGTGAAGGATTGGCCGATCTTGAAGGTGTCCGCCATCTCGGCCTTCCACACGGCGAACAGGTCCGCCAGGGCCGGCCACTCGTTTAGCACAATATCCTGGAAGTCGGGCCGCATCCCCGCGGCGTCCATGTTGAGATAGAAACGCAGGTTGTCCATCTCGTCCGCATGTTGGCGCACGTACTCTTTGGAGCCCAACAGCCCGATCTCCTCGATGCCCCACAGGGCAAAGCGCACGGTCAGGGGCAGCGGCCCAGCGTGGCTGGCCATCACCCGGGCCGCCTCCATCAGCGCCACCGCGCCGGACGCCGGGTCCCCCGCGCCCTGGGAGATGTCGTGACCGTCGTAGTGGCAGCCGACCATCACAACCTCGTCCCTCTCCCCCGTGCCCGGCAGGTCGCCGAGGATGTTCCACGAGACGCCGGGCACATTTTGGTCCGTGGTGGTCAGGCGCATCTTCACCTCGCCGTGGCGGGCCACCAGCCGTTGCAGATACGCGCCATCCTCGTAGCAGACCGAGATGCCCGGGATACCGCCGGGGCCGCCCTTGTAGCCGATGCTGCCCGTGGCCGGACCGTAGCCGGGATAGTGGTTCATAAAAATGAAGGCCGCGGCCCCGTTGACCATACTCAGCCCATACTTTTCCGATCGGTGGATACGCCGGGAGGAGCCATAGGGGGCCACCTCGCTGGAGGCCATCACGATATTGCCCCGGATTTCGGCGGATCGGGGATCGAAGTGGTCCGGGTGGCCCTCGTCCATGTCCACCAACATGGCTTCCACCTGGGCCGCCGGGCAGTGGGGCAGGCTGATGCAGGGAATGGTGCGCTGCACAGGCTCCAGGATCTCAAGGGTGGCCGGTCCCCGGGTCCAGACCGTGTAGGCCACCGGTTCCGTGTGGACGTTGGACAGGCCATACGCCTCCAACTTGGCCATGATAAAGGCCACCGCCTGCTTTTCCCCCTCCGTGCCCCCAAAGCGGGAGCCGAAGTCATCGCAGAGGACGGTCAGGTTGTCCATCACCTCCGTGCTGGTATAGATGTCGCCGATGATCCGCTGATCAAGGGCCAGAAATGGGTTGTGGGTCATGGGATTGAGCTCCTTTGTGAAAATATTGAAGGTTTTACCGCAACGTTTGGATAAGTCTGGCAAATCCTCACGTCTCAATCACGTGTTGAGGCGCACCCCGTTTTTCGTGCAAGCGCAGGACCTCTTGGGCGGCAGGCTCATCGGTGATCAGGACATCCAGGTATTGGCCCCGCAAGGCCCCCAGGATGGCCAGGGCCTTCTCCCGGCTACCGGCCACGGCGATGACGGTCTTGATGTTGCGCAGAGCCTGGATGCCGATGCTGATCACCCGCTGGTTGATTTCCACATCCAACACATTGCCTTCAGCATCATAGTGCTGGGCGCACATGTGACCAACGCCCCCCCTGGCCTGCAGAAAGGTCAGCTCTTTCTGATTCAGATAGCCCGTCCAAATCAGGCCGGACGCCTCGGCCACATGGGCACCGATGCCCAAGATCACGGCGTCTGCGTTGCGCCCGCTGATCAGGGTCTCCTGCACGGTCGGCTCCTGCAAGAGCAGATCCCGGGTGCGGGTGTTCTCGACGATCATGGGCACATAGAGATAATGATAGGATGCCTCATACTTGTTGGCAATTTGGCGCACCAGATCCGGCCCCTCGATCAGGGGATTGCCGGAATTGAGCGCACCCAGGATCTGCACAAAGGTCATCTCCACGCTGCGGGCGGGTTTAAGGTGCCGGATGGTGGAGGCGATGGAGCGTCCATAAGAGACCCCCATGATCATGGATGGCTCCACAAATTGGTCCACATAGTCGGCGGCCAAAGCCCCGATCCCAGAAAAGTCCTCGTCATCATTTCCGCTCTCCTCGCCAGAGAGGACTCGAGCCTCGCTCAGGGCAAATACCTGGCACAGGCGTTTCTCCAATTCCCCATTGCGCTTCCACGGATAGCTGATGCTGATGCGCACAATGCCGCTCTGCCGAGCGTCTTGGAGCAGGCGGGAGACTGTGGAACGAGAGATGTTGAGTTGACGGCCAATGTCGGCCTGGGTCAACTGCTGTTCATAGTAGAGTTGGGCGGCCTGGACCAGGGTTTGGATATCGCTGCGCATGGGATTTCTCGCTGGGTGGTAGAGGAAAGACGGCGTAGATCGGCAAGTGGCAACCGAAAGAATGCTTAGGTTCCAGAGCATTTGTTCACCCCAATCATACCATGTTCGCAGAAAAAGACAAACACTCTGACATATTCTGCACAGATGTGCAGTTTTCCGGTAATATGCTTGACAGAGCCTATGGCGACTGTTATTGTAGGCATATTCCCTACCCTCACCAACCTTCCCACAATTTAAGAGATCATCACAACTCGGAACTGGAGAAAAACGCATGTCAAAAGTTCACGAAATCACCCGAGAATCTTGGATTCTCAGCAGCTTTCCCGAATGGGGAACCTGGTTGAACGAAGAGATCGAGAAGGAAGTGGTCGCGCCCGGCACCTTCGCCATGTGGTGGCTGGGTTGCACGGGCATTTGGGTCAAGTCTGAAGGCAACGCCAACATCTTGATCGACCTGTGGGTGAAGAGCGGCAAGCGCACCCAGGCCAACCCGTGGATGAGCGACCAGCACCAACACCAACGCATGATCGGCGTCAAGAAGCTCCAGCCCAACCTGCGCAACGCCGTCTGCGTGCTGGACCCCTTTGCCATCAAAAACCTGGACGCCCTTCTGGCCACCCACGAACACAGCGACCACATCGACCCCAACGTGGCCGCCGCGGTGATGCAGAACTGTGATCCGTCGGTCCCCTTCATCGGCCCCAAGACCTGCGTGGACATTTGGATGAGTTGGGGCGTGCCGGCGGAACGCTGCATCGTGGTCAAGCCGGGGAATTCGGTCAAGATCAAAGATGTGGAGATCCTGGCCCTGGAATCCTTTGACCGCACGGTCCTGGTTACGGCCCCCAAGGGCGTCGTCCTGAAGGACAAGATGCCCCACGAGATGGACGAGCGCTCGGTCAACTATCTGATCAAGACCCCCGGCGGCAACCTCTACCACAGCGGCGATTCCCACTATTCCAACTATTATGCCAAGCACGGCAACAAGCATGAAATCAACGTGACCCTGGGCTCCTTTGGCGAGAACCCCCGGGGCATGACGGACAAAATGACCTCCATCGACCTGCTGAAGATGGCCGAATGTCTCAACACCGAGGTGATCATTCCCTTCCACCACGACATCTGGACCAACTTCCAGGCCGATCCCAACGAAATCCTAGTCCTGTGGAACATGCGCAAGGACCGCTTGCAATATCAGTTTGAACCCTTTATCTGGCAGGTGGGCGGCAAATACATCTACCCCAAAGACAAGGGGCGCATGGTCTATCAGCACCCCCGGGGCTTTGAGGATGCCTTCGCCATGGAGCCGGATTTGCCCTTCCGATCCCTGCTCTAATCCAAGACTGAACGCAAACCCGTTGTTTCAATCGGTTTTCTTATTGACACATACGATCCAAAGGAGAGTGCTATGAAGAAACAGACGTTGAAGAGAGCCAGCTTGATTGTCTTGCTGCTCTTGCTTTCTCTGCTCGTTCTGGCGGCCTGTAGCGGTGGCGATGAACCTGCCCCCGCCCCAGACCAGCCAGCAGTTGAAGAACCGGCGGCAGTGGAACAGAGCGCCGAGGAGATCCAACAGGCCCAGGAGCAGATGACGGAACTGGCCATGTCGGATTCCCCGGCCACCCTGGCCACCTATGCCGCCGTGGCCAAGGCCAATGGGCTGGATGGTACCACCATCGTGGTCAGTTGGCCCTCCCTCTCCCATTTCGAGAAGGCCCGCTCTGTGGCCGAGGAGTTTAGCGCCGCCACGGGCATCAAGGTGGAACTGGACTACATCGAATACCAGGCCATGCGGGACAAGCAGATCCTGGAATTGGGCAGCCCCCAGGGTCAAGGCGAATATGACGTGGTGGCCTGGGTCGTCTTCAACAAGACCGACTTTGTCAACAAGGGCTATCTGGAAGATCTGAGCAAGTACTTCACCAAGGCCAGCTTGGCCGATCCCACCTTCGACAAGGAAGATCTGGTCCAGGCCTATGTCAACTCCGGCGCAGTGGCTGGCGGACGGCGCGGCTATCTCTCTGGCCCCACCTCCGCCATGTACGGTGTGCCCTTTGGTGCCGAGACCAGCATCATGGCCTATCGTCAGGACATCTTCGACGAGTATGGTTTGGCCGTGCCCACCACCTATGATGAGATGTTTGAGGTGGCCGACTTTATCACCCAGAACGTGCCCAATGTCTATGGCATGACCTCTCGCGGCCAGACCGGCCCCAACGCCACCCATGCCTGGCTGCTCCATGCCAGCCCCTATGGTGCGGACATCTTCGATGATGAATGGAATGTCACCCTGGACACCCCGGAAGCACTGGGTGCCACGGAAGCCCTGGGTCGCATCGTGGCCAACTCGCCTCCCGGCGTCCTCAACTGGGGTTTTGGCGACCAGGCCAACGCCTTCCTGCAGGGTGACTCGGCCATCTATGTGGACGCGCTGAAGATTGCGGCCATGAGCCGAGATCCCAACCAGTCTCTGGTGGACGGCAAGGTGGGCTACGCCCTGCATCCAGTCGGCCCAGACGGCATCTGCGGTGCGGAGACCGGCGGCTTCTCCATGGGCATTGCCGCCAACGGCAAGAACAAGGATGCAGCCTTCCTCTTCCTGCAATACATGACCAGCAAGGAAGGCGACCGCAAGATGGTGGAAGCCGGCGGCGACCCGGTGCGCATGTCCACCATGGCCGACCCGGCCCTGCAGGCCCGCTTCCCCGAATTCCCGGTCATCCTGAAGCAACTGGAATGCGCCAACGAGAACTGGCGCCCCCTGATCCCCGAATGGGGCGAGATCAATGCCCAGATCATGGGTGAACAGATCGGCTCCTACCTCAACGGCCAGATCGACGCGGCCACGGCCTTGGCCAACGCCAAGAGCCAGACCGAAGGGCTGATGACCCGATCCGGCTACTATATCAGCGACGCCGACCGCTACGCCCCTTTCGCCGGCGAGACCATCGTGGTCAGCTGGCCCTCGCTCTCCCACTTCGACAAAGCCAAGAGCGTGGTGGAGCAGTTCGAGGCGGAGACCGGCATCAATGTCGAGATCGACTACATCGAATACCAGGCCATGCGAGACAAGCAGATCCTGGAGCTAGGCAGCCCCGTTGGCCAGGGTGAATACGACGTGGTGGCCTGGGTCGTCTTCAACAAGACCGACTTCGTCAGCAAGGGCTATCTGGCCGACCTCAGCCAGTTCTTCACCATGGCCGACCTGGTGGACCGCACCTACGATCCTGAAGATCTGGTCCAGGCCTACCTGATCTCCGGTGCCACAGCCGGTGGACGGCGCGGCTATCTGGGCGGTGCAGGCCAGGGTCTCTACGGCGTGCCCTTCGGTGCCGAGACCAGCATCATGGCCTATCGTCAGGACATCTTTGACGAATATGGCCTGGAAGTGCCCACCACCTACGACGAGATGTTCGAGGTGGCCGACTTCATCACCGAGAACGTGCCCGATGTCTACGGCATGACCTCCCGGGGTCAGACTGGCCCCAACGCCACCCATGCCTGGCTGCTCCATGCCAGCCCCTATGGTGCGGACATCTTCAACGACACCTGGGGCGTCACCCTGGACACGCCCGAAGCCTTGGGCGCAACGGAAGCCCTGGGCCGCATTGTGGCCAACTCGCCTCCTGGTGTGCTGAACTGGGGCTTTGGCGAACAGGCCAACGCCTTCTTGCAGGGTGACTCGGCCATCTACGTGGATGCTCTGAAGATTGCGGCCATGAGCCGGGATCCCAACCAGTCTCTGGTGGATGGCAAGGTGGGCTACGCCCTGCATCCCGTCGGCCCGGACGACATCTGCGGTGCAGAGACCGGCGGCTTCGCCATGGGCATTGCCGACAACTCCACCAAGAAGAAAGCAGCCTTCCTCTTCATCCAGTGGATGACCAGCAAAGTGGCGGATCGGCTGATGGTAGAAGCAGGCGGCGACCCCGTGCGCATGTCCACCATGGCCGACCCGGCCATGCAGGCCCGCTTCCCGGAGTTCCCAGTCATTCTGGAACAACTGGACTGCGCCAACGAGAACTGGCGTCCCCTGATCCCCGAATGGGGCGAGATCAACGCCCAGATCATGGGTGAACAGATCGGCTCCTACCTCAACGGGCAGATCGACGCAGCCACGGCCCTGGCCAACGCCAAAACCCAGACCGAGGCCCTGATGGCTCGCTCCGGTTACTATGGATGGACCGCCCGTTAAGGACATAGGCGGGTGAGATTGGGAGTGTAGGAGATTGGGAGATTAGGAGATTGTCGGGACGGAATTTCTTACTCTCTCAATCCCCCAATCCCCCAATCTCCCAATCTCCCAATCTCCTACTCTCTCATTCCCCCACCCTCGGCCAAGATCGTTCCATGTCAGGAAAGGATGCGAACAGAGTATGCTAAAACGCTTCCAGAAACCCCAGGACTTTGTGCCTTTCATCTTCATCTTGCCAGCGGTGGTTGTGCTGGTGGTGGGGTTGATCCTGCCCGTGGGGCGGGCGCTCTATCTGAGCTTCTTCGACTGGGACATGGGTACGCCCTGGGCCAGTGCCAAAAATATCGGATTGGACAACTACATACGCATGTTGAACGACGAGACCGTGCGCAAGTCGGTTTCGATCACCCTGCAATACACCTTCTGGACCACCCTGATCGAGATGATTGTGGGCATCGGTCTGGCCCTGGCCCTGGAAAAACCGATCCGGGGCGCGGCCTTCTTCCGCACAGTCTTTATCCTGCCCTTGATGATGTCACCCATCATCGTCGGTCTGATCTGGCGTTATATGTTGGACGGGCGCACGGGGGTGCTGCCCTACTATGTGGAGCGCATCGGCGAGATCGTGCCCTTCTTGCAAAACCTGGGCTTTGTGCGCCATGCCTATCTGGCCGACACGGACTTGGCCCTGCGCGCCGCCATTGGGGTGGATGTGTGGCAGTGGACGCCCTTCATCTTCATCATCATCCTGGCCGGTTTGCAAGCCCTGCCCGACGACATCCTGAAGGCGGCGTACATTGACGGGGCCTCGTGGTGGCAGATGACCACCCGCATCAAGCTGCCCATGATTCTGCCCCTGATCGTGGTCACCCTGCTCATGCGGGTGATCGATGTCTTCCGGGCCCTGGAGGTGCTCTTCATTATGACCTTTGGCGGACCGGCCCAGGCCACGGAGGTGCTATCGGTCAAGATCTACAAGACGGCCTTCTCGGCCCAGAACCTGGGCTATGCGTCCGCCATCTCCATGCTATTGATCGGCATCACCTTTGTGTTGAGCATTATGATCCTGCTCTATAACAACCCGATGCGACAGGAGTAGACGATTATGACAATACAAGCACCCGTTGCCCCAACCCTACTCAACCCGCCCCCGCCCAGAAAGCGGCGCATCAAGTGGACGACAGTCGGCCACTATGCCCTGCTGATCATCCTGGCTGCCATCATCATCTTCCCCGGCTATATGATGGTGCTGACCTCTCTCAAACGCCAGGTGGTGATCATGTCAAAGAACCCGGTGTGGTTCTTTGCGCCCACCCTGTCCAACTACGAGCAGATCCTGGTCCAGGAGAATTTCCTGCGCCACCTGATCAGCTCGGTCTATGTGGGGCTGGCCTCCACCCTGCTCACCCTCTTCATCTCCAGTTGGGCGGCCTATGCCATTGCCCGCATGCGCTTTCCGGGCCGGGGGCTGATGGCCAACACCACCCTGATCATCCGCATGGTGCCGCCCGTGGTGCTGACCGTGCCCATCTTCGCCCTGTGGCGGGGTTGGGAAACCTACTGGTTCGGCTCCGCCTGGCATACAAGCTATGTAAACTGGATTGGCAAGAGCGCCATGTGCATGGCCGACGGTGGCCTGATGCAGGCTATCTGCGCCATCTTCGCTGATGGCCTGGTGGACGGTCGCCTGGGGCTGATCCTCTTCTATTCGGCCCTCAACTTGCCATTCACCGTCTGGCTGTTGATCGGCTTTATCAACCAGATTCCAATTGAACTGGAAGAGGCGGCGATCGTAGACGGGGCCACTGCTTTCCAGGTCTTCCGACGCATCATCTCCCCCCTCATGCGGGGCGGCTATGCCGTGTCGGCCATCTTCACCTTCCGCATCGCCTGGAACGAATTCATCCTGGCCCTGATTCTGACAGGCCGGGTCACCTACACCCTGCCGGTCAAGACCACCCTCTTTGTGCAGGAATCCGGCGTGCAGTGGGGGTTCATCATGGCAATGGGTACCATGATCCTGATCCCCCCCCTCATGCTCACCTTCTTCGCCGCCCGCCAGATCATCGCCGGCATGACCGCCGGTGCCGTCAAGGGATAACTCCCCTACAAAAACCACGAATGACACGAGTTAACACGAATTTTGCTCAGATACAATTCGTAGAATTGGTGTCATTCGTGGTTCTCGCAGGTAAGTCAAGGGATACATAATAATGAAACCAAAACTACAGATCGCGCTGGACACCTTCGACCTGCCCTCAGCTTTGGGGCCGTTGCAGAAGGCCATCGATCATATCGACGTGATCGAAGTCGGCACCATTCTCTGCCTCTCCGAAGGCATGCACGCGGTGCGCATCATGCGCAGCCTCTACCCCAACAAGACCATCCTGGCCGATGTGCGCATCGCCGAGGCGGGCAGCATCATCTCCAAGCTGGCCTTTGACGCCGGCGCGGATTGGGTCAGCGTGGTCAGCGGTGCCGCGCCAGAGACGGCCGGGGTGGTCCACGAGATCGCCGTGGCCCAAAATAAAGAAATGCAGATCGAACTCAGCGACGGGTGGACTTGGGATCAAGCCAAAAAATGGGCCGACCTGGGCATCCAGCAGGTGATCACCCACCGCAGCCGAGATGCGGAGCTACGGGGCGAGTTGACCTGGACCCAGGCCGACTTTGACATGGTCCATCGCCTCCACGACATGGGCTTCAAGGTCACAGTCACCGGCGGGGTCAACGTCAAGGACATCCCCCTCTTCAAGGGCGTGCCGGTCTACATCTTTATTGCGGGCCGGGCCATCGTCAAGGCCGCGGACCCGGCGGCTGCCGCCCTCACCTTCCAACAGGCCATCGCCCAAACCTTCGCCTAGGAGACGCCCGGTGAAAACCCACACATCCCTGCCCCTGGGCATCTACGAAAAGGCCCTGCCCTTCAACATCGACTGGCACGAACGCCTCGCCATCGCCGCCCAAGTCGGCTTCGATTTCGTGGAGATCTCCATCGACGAGAGCGAAGAGCGGCGGGCCCGGCTCGACTTCACCCCGGCGGAAAAGGCGGATCTGCGCCAGGCCATCGCCGCGTCCGGCGTGCCCCTCACCACCATGTGCCTCAGCGCCCACCGCAAGTTCCCCTTCGGCAGCGCAGACCCGGCCATCCGCACCGAAGCCGACGCCATCATGCGCAAGGCCGTGGACTTCTGCGTGGACGTGGGCGTACGGGTGATTCAACTGGCCGGATACTATGTCTATTACGAAGACCACGTGGACGGTGCCCACGCCCGCTATCGGGAGGGGCTACGCCGGGGGCTGGAAGTCGCCAGCAAGGCGGGTGTGATCCTGGCCATGGAAAATGTGGACGGCACGGATGTGATGTCGATTAGCCGGGCCATGGAATATGTGCGATCTTTTAACTCCCCCTACTTCCAGCTCTACCCGGACATTGGCAACCTGGCCGAGCACAAGCTGGATGTGGTCGCCGAGTTGGCCGTGGGCCAGGGTCACTACGTGGGCGTACATGTCAAGGACACTATCCCCGGCGAGCCGCGCCGGGTACCCTTTGGCGAAGGGGTCACCCCCTTTGTGGATTCTTTCGCCAAGCTGGCGGACTTGAACTACTGCGGCCCCATTCTGCTGGAGATGTGGAACGACGACTCGCCCGATTCCATGCAGATCGTGGCCGATGCCCGGCGCTGGGTGATGGCCCGCATGGTTGAGGGTGGGTTGATCGAAAGGGAGTCAGATCATGCCCCGATTTGATGTCACCACCATCGGCGAAGGCCAACTGCGTTACTCCGTCCCCGCTGGCACCCGGCTGGAGGAGGCGGACCGCTTCGATGTGCATGTGGCCGGGACGGAAGCCAACGTCACCGGGCTGCTGGCCCGCTTGGGCTGGCAGTGCGGCTGGGTGAGCGCCCTGCCCCGCACGCCCATGGGCCGCCGGGTCTACAACCGCTTCTTCCAATCCGGGCTGGATCTATCCGCGGTGAGGTGGTCCGACAGCGGACGGCTGGCCACCTATTATGTCGAATACGCCGAGCCGCCCCGCTCCACCCAGGTCTACTACGACCGGGCGGACACCTGCTTCACCCACATGCAATCGGAAGACGTGGACTGGGACTATCTCCTGGACACCCACCTCCTCCACCTCTCCGGCCTGACCGTTCCCCTCTCACCTTCCATCCGGGCCATTTTGGTCGAGGCCGCCCAGCGGGCCAGGGATGCAGGGGTGGCCGTCAGCTTCGACATGAACTACCGCTCCCGGCTGTGGACACCCGACGAAGCGGCCCAGGCCATCGTCCCCATCATGGCCCAGGTGGACCTGCTCTTCATGGGCCGGGGGGACGCTCAAATCCTCTTTGGATGCAACGGATCGCCCCAGGAGATTGTGGAACAGCTTGGGGCGAAGACCAAAGCCCAGCACATCATCACCTCCCTGGCCAACGACGGCATCATCGGCTGGGATCGCAGCCAGTTTTTCATTGAACCGGCACGAGATGTGGTGATCTTAGATCGCATCGGCGCTGGGGATGCCATGGTGGGCGGCGTGATCGACGGCTGGCTGCAAGGCGATTTCGGCCTGGGCATCCGCACGGGCGCGCTGACTGCGGCCCTCGCCCTCAGCCAATATGGGGATCAGGTGGTGACGGATCGAATCGAGGTTGACGGACTATTAAACGCAAAATCAGCAGGCATTACCCGCTGACAAGGAGAAAACATTATGATGCTTCAAGAACTACGCGAAGAGGTCTGCCGGGCCAACCGGGCTTTGCCGGAACATGGCCTGGTCACCTGGACCAGCGGCAACGTCAGCGGGCGGGACCCGGAGAGCGGCCTGGTGGTGATCAAGCCCAGTGGCAAGCTCTTCGACGAACTGACGCCGGAGAACATGGTGGTGGTCGACCTGGATGGCAATGTGGTGGAGGGAGACCTGGGGCCGTCATCAGACACGGCGTCCCACATTTGGGTCTACCGTCACCGGGACGATGTGAACGGTATGGTACACACCCACTCCAACTATGCCACGGCTTTTGCCGCGGTCAACCGCGCCATCCCCGTCTACCTCACCGCCATCGCCGATGAGTTCGGCTGCGAGATTCCGTGTGGGGGCTACGCGTCCATCGGCGGCAAGGAGATCGGTGAGGAGATCCTACGCTCCATCGGGCCGTCGGTCGCCATCCTCATGAAGAACCACGGTGTCTTCACCATCGGCAAGAATGTCAACAAGGCCCTGAAAGCCGCCATCATGGTGGAAGACATCGCCAAGACCGTCTGGCTCGCCCTCCAGATCGGCACCCCGGACATCCTCTCGCCGGAAGAGACCGCGGCCAATTATGACCGCTATCAGAACCGCTATGGGACCTTGCAGGCCAGCATCATGACGTAGGGAGTACAGGTGACAAGTGAAAAAGTCCGTGGTGTTCGCCCTTGGGCAGGAACACTACGGACTTTTTTTGTGGCCATGTTCACATCGTCATGAAGGCGACATAATCGTTCACTCCCCGGCCCCTACTCCCCAACTTTGGGGGAACCGTGGACGATCCCCCCCCCAGAATTGGGGCCGGGGCAGAAGGGGGTGAATGGTTACAAACCGATGGGTGCATTAAATTCGGCATGGTTCATTCGTCGAGGAACGGGTTCTTACCAAATGGTAGGTGCGGTTTTCAACCGCACGATCCCCATGATCATGGTTGGTGAATGAAACTTGTACGGTTGAAAACCGCACCTACGATCCACCGAAATTGGTAAGCTATGATGAACCATGCCAAAACTCTTGCACAAAACAAGAAACTGGTTTGTGAAGTACTAACAAAGAGGACCCACTGTGAACAGATCTGATATACTTGAGGCCGCTCGGGCCCAGATCCGGGCGGAGGGCGAAGTGCTGATGGAGATCGCCGACCAGATCGACGACTCGTTTGTCGAGGCAGTGGGGCTGGTGGCCAACTGCACGGGCAAGATCCTGACCACCGGAGCCGGCACATCCGGCACAATGGCCCGGCGTCTGGCCCACCTGTTGGCCACATGCGGCATGTCCGCCTTCTATCAACACCCTGGCGAAGCCCTGCACGGTCCCCTGGCCGCCATTGGCGAAGGCGACGTGATCATCGCCCTCTCCAAAGCGGGCAAAAGCCAGGAGTTGAACACCTTCTGCAAGGTGGCCAAAGAGCGGGGGGCCAAGGTGATGGCCTGGACCTGGTATCCTGAGTCGCCCCTGGGCCAGTTGAGCGATGTGGTCCTGCAGATTCGGCCCGACGAAAAGGGCGAGGGCGAAGGGGTGTTGCCCTTTGGCAGCACCTTGGCCAACGGCGCGGTGGGGGATGCCCTGACCCTGGCCGCCAAACAGATGCGGGGCTTCGATCTCCACACCCTGACCCAGACCCACCCCAGCGGGGCCACGTCCGACTTGGTCAGATAGGAGGTCTCAATTTGACCACCAAATCTGCGTCCGATTCCAGACTCCACTGCAAAAAGGTCAAATTCACCACAAAGATCGCAAAGATCACACAGAAAAGCAAGGTTT
Source organism: uncultured Caldilineaceae bacterium (assembly GCA_964551895.1). Taxonomy (GTDB): domain Bacteria; phylum Chloroflexota; class Anaerolineae; order Caldilineales; family Caldilineaceae; genus JAGNDO01. The sequence continues at coordinate 18,684 of CAZKEX010000041.1, forward strand.
TTTCTCGGCGTTCTCTGGGAACTCTCGGCGATCTCGGCGGTTAAACACTTTTGCAGTGAAACCATTCCACCCATTGGAGCTACCTCTATGAAAGCAGCCTTTCTCACCGCCCCCCGCACACTTGAACTGCGCCAGGCGCCGGATCCTGTCTGTCCAGAAGATGGCCTGGTACTCAAGGTCAGCGCCTGCGGGGTTTGCGGATCTGACCTGCGCCGCTGGAAAGAGGGGCCGCCGCCAGGGGTGGACGGCTATACGCCCGGCCACGAGATCGCCGGCGAAGTCATCGCCGTGGGCAGCCAGGTCAGCCGCTTCCGGGTGGGCGACCGCCTGGCCGTGGCCCCGGACATCCATTGCGGCCATTGCTGGTACTGCGAGCGAGGGCTGTTCAACCTTTGCGATCACCTGCGCTTTATCGGCATCACCCCGAGCATTCCCGGCGGCTTTGCCGAGCAGGTGGCGCTGACCGGGGACATATTGGAATATGGCATCGTCCACAAAATGCCCGGGGAGATGCCCTTTCGCCTGGGCGCCCTGGCCGAACCCTTGGCCTCGGTGCTGGCCTCCCACGACAAGGCGGGCACGAGCCTGACCGATGTGGTGGTGGTGATGGGCGCGGGGCCGATTGGCTGTCTGCACATCATGGTGGCCAAGGCCCGGGGCGCGCAGGTGATCGTCTCCCAGCCCAGCGAGACCCGGCGCACCGCCGCCGCCCAGTTCGGGCCGGATGCCCTGGTGGACCCGGTCAACCAGGACTTGGTGGCCTTTGTGCGGGCGTTCACCGACGGCCTGGGGGCCAGCATGGCCATTTGCGCCAACCCGGTTGCAGCGACCCACGCCCAGGCCGTCGAATTGACCCGCAAGGGCGGACGCATCGTACTCTTCGGCGGCCTGCCCAAGGCCAACCCCATGACCACCCTGGATGCAAACAAGATCCACTACGGGGACCAGGAAGTGGTGGGGGCCTTTTCCTATCACCCCGTCCAACACAAGACCGCGGTGAACCTGCTCCATCGCGCCATCTTCCCCGCCGAAAAGCTGATCACCCACACCTTCGCCCTGGACGACATCGCCCAGGCCTTTGACGTGGCGGCCAGCGGCGCCGCGCTCAAGGCGATGGTGGAGCCATAACCGACCTCGCTGTAAGAAGTTATTTTTCACCGCAAAGGCGCGAAGGGCACAAAGGATTTTAAGGGAAATCGGGAGGAGAAATCTTGTTTTTCTTTGCGTTCTCTGCGCCTTTGCGGTGAATTCTTAGTTTTCCCAGGGCAGCCATAGCCGAAACCGAACCCCATCTATGGCCCAGAAAGTCGTCAAGGAACGACGCGGAACCGTTCGGGCGTGACGCACTACCCTTCGGGCATGACGCACTACCGTTCGGGCGTGACGCACTACCCTTCGGGCATGACGCACTACCCTTCGGGCATGACGCACTACCCTTCGGGCATGACGCAATACCGTTCGGGCATGACGCACTACCCTTCGGGCATGACGCACTACCCTTCGGGCATGACACAGTACCGTTCGGGCGTGACACAGAGCCATTTCCTCTTGACACACCCCCCTTTTCCCTCGTTGCAAAGCCATTTCGCGCCGTTACAATGCCATTTCTTCCCGATGCAATGCCATTTCCTACC
>CAZKEX010000042.1:0-19952 GCA_964551895.1 uncultured Caldilineaceae bacterium
GTGCGTCTTGTGACGCTCTGGATAGATGAGTGAGGAAAAGAGGGCGAAAATGACCCTATCGGTTGAACTGTTTGATGTGGTCGAATTGATGGTGGACCTGCCTGAGCAGGGCTTGTCCGGGGGGATGCAGGGGACTGTTCTTGACGTATACGCCGATGGTGATGCCTGTGAGGTTGAGTTCAGTGATCAAAGTGGCGCCCCTCTTGCGATTCTGGCCTTGAACAGGGAGCAGTTTCTTGTTGTTTGGCGTGCTCGTACACGGCAGTGGGTGTCGTTGGCGGACAAAACTGCCGAACTGGTTTCGCGGATGCCGACGGCGGTAGGCATTCAGGTGCTGGATTGCAACCACGAATGACACGAATGACACGAATTTTTGCAACCACGAATGGCACGAATTGCACGAATTTTTCTGTGGACGTCGGAGCGTCTGCGGGACGGGTTGACGGGGTGGGGTGGGGTGGTATAATGGGGATCATGGAGAAATAAGGAACATCATCTGCGTATACGAACAGAGGAGAAAGACCCTGTTAGCCATTCAAAAAAAGCTGTTTGTTGACGAACACGGACACCCCCAGGAGGTACTCATTTCATGGCAGCAGGTCCAGCAGATCAGCGAAATGCTCGGGCTGGACCTGGATGAAGAAGCCATGGACGATCTGCGTCAGGCACGACGAGATCGGGCGATGCAGGCTCCTGATGCCTATGTGAAATTGGATGCGATCGGTGCTTGAAATTGTCCTCCACCGGCGTACTCCTGGGGGGAGGGGTCCTGTTCCCAGGTTGGGTCATTCCGCCTGGTGGTGAGTGTGGTGTTTGGCGTGGATGGGTGTGTCGGCGGGCTAGGTGGCAGGTCGGATGGGTAGAATAGTCGAAGCGGTTTACTATTTTCCCAGAACCTGTTCAATCTCCGCAAAGACGGCTGACAACGTTGGAGGTGATGCAGGTACCAACTCTTCACGAGCCCCAACATGTTTATGGTGTGGGAACGTTGCAATTTCTGGATGATGTGGTGCGCTATCATAACGGAACACAGTCTGTCCGCCGCGCAGGTATTGATATGAATAGTCGGTCTTTTCAGGATACCCCGCAGAGGTGTCAATGGATTCGCTGATGGCCAATGCGGAACCATCCCAGAAGATGAAATCACTGCGTACAAGACCCAATGTTTCGCTGAACGCCAAAAATACAATAGGGCGTTCAAGACGCCCTATCTTTCTATTCTTGTGAATCCCACGCTCGAAACTCTCAAAGTAGTCGTGAACGTTCACGCCACGGCAACCTGCGGCGCGGGTTCAGACGGCAACTGGGCGAGACACATTTTGAGATAAATGCGATACAAGCCCGCCCACTCGATAGTTTCCCGGGCGTCGCCCAGCCTGCCTGCATTGTAACGAATGAAAAATTCAACCGACGACATCCCAAACTGTTTTTCCTTCTCTTGCAGCAGCCGGCATAACTCTTCAAAAGTCATCTGTGATCCTTTCATCGTGCGCTCCTTGGCAAAAGTGTGGCGTTCATACCGAATTTTCTTTTTAGCTTATTATACGCCTAGGGTGGGACAATGGCAAGACGCATTTCGCCATACTGCATTTCTCAATCTGAACAAAATTGGACCTGATACACGCAGATATGTCCTGATCGAAGCCAAAGGCGGATGCCTGGCGGTTACGGTCAGCGGTGGGCGCTTGGTGGATCAGGGTCTCCTGTCCATGGGCTTTGGCTGTGGGTGGTTTGGTTGGGGCGGCAGGGCTTTTCAAAAGTCGGGATGACCGGTCATGGCTCTTCAATAGTCGCCAGTACCCAGCAGGACAGCGCAGGTTGAGTAGGCCGGGTCGACCCTAATGGTGCAAAACGAATGAAGACCAGGCCGTATCGAAACCGAAGCGGGTCGACCCGCTTCGGTTTCGATACGCCGCCGAGTACCTGAATGGTCAGCGAAAATCTCGGCGGCGGCTACTCAACCTGCGCTAGCTTCTTCAATGCGGCGGCTCGGCGACTTTTGAAAAGCCCTGTTGGGGCGGGGAAGCTGGTTGACCGACCGGGACCGGATGGGTATAATAGAGCCATAAGATGGGTGGTAATAGCTAAAAAGCGGTGGTGTTAAAAATTCTTGCACAAGAAACAAGAATCTGTCTGGCCAGGTACTCATTGCACCGAGGGGAGGGTACTATGCCTGTCGTTCAAGTTGAAGCCCAGTTCCCCACTGATGCCCGACTGAAAGCAGTAGGACAATTAAATCAAGCTGATTTGGTGCCGTTCGTTTTTCAAGTCATCGCCTTGCGGGCCAGGCGGCAAGCCTCCAGTCTGCCACGCGCCGCATCTGACCGACTGCGCAAAATCAATAAGGGCGTGTCTCTTGACCTTCAGGCGCGATACAACGAACTGATTGCGAAGCGGCAAGCAGAGACGTTGACGCCAGACGAATACGAAGAACTGCTAGGGCTGACACAGCAAGTCGAAAGACTGGATGTGCGTCGGCTCGAACATTTGGCAGAACTGGCGCGCCTACGCGGAACGTCGTTGACGGCCCTGATGGAAAATTTGGGCATTCGACCCCCTTCCTATGCCTGAACAACCTGTATCATCCGCGACAACAACGATGGCACGATCATTTGGCGTGGAACGATGGGTTTATTCTCGTTGTCGGATTGACGCCCACAGGACGAGCAACAATCAAAGCGTTGCAATTGAACCGGGTGGAACTGATTAACTTGCGGGCTCATTGGGCATGTCCGTGGTTGAGGGCTAGCGCAGGTTGAGTAGACCGGGGCAGTTTCCGGTCGTATCGAAACCGAAGCGGGTTTTCCACGGACAAGCCTAATGAACCAACTTGCGCCGCATTTTGTATGCCATGGGAGAACACCCGCCAGGGGATATACTGGGATGAGCGAACATTTTCTGTTGGCGCGTGTACTGGAGGGTTGAGATTGAGATACGCGGTTATGTTGCGGCGGCGCCCAGATGAAAAGTAGTGAAACGGTCGATGCCACCATTGATAAGTTGATGGCCATGGAACGGACGCATGCCGCCCAGGAGCTGGCTCGTTTGGAGGAGACACCCCACAAGTTCGAGGAGCAATATCAGCTTTCTTCGCAGGAGTTCTATCGGCGATTTCAGGCGGGAGCCATGGGCGATGAAGCAGATTTTTTCGAATGGAGCGCCTTCTACCAGATGTGGCTGTCGGCCCGTGAGCAGTTGGATCTATTGAAAGCTGGGGTTGCCTAATTTCCCTCACCAACTACATGTTGGCGCGACCGGGCGTTTGGAGACTGGGCGCTTGTTGAGCATCCTCGACCTTGTGGATCTGATTGAACAGGAAATTGATTGACCTTTTGTAGAAGTTCAACGTCCGAACACCCCATCCGACCCTATGCGCCCGGCTCCGTGCCGGGCGTTTTGCAACCACGAATGGCACGAATGGCACGAATTTTGCTTTGCTTCACTTCGACAGGCTCAGTGCAAGCGGCAGGCTCAGTGCAAGCGGCAGGCTCAGTGCAAGCGGCAGGCTCAGTGCAAGCGTTGGGACTTGGTTCAACTGATTGACCGGCAAGGGTGGCTGGGCTATAATGGCGGGCGTCGTGGTGCTGTGCGGAATTTTGGCTAAAGGAGGAGCAGATGCTCACAGTTTATATTCAAGCTGCCTTGCGTAGGGCCAGATACGAAATCTTGGAAGATGATTCGTATTACGGCGAAATTCCCGGCTTCTCTGGGGTATATGCCGATGCCGACTCGCTGGAGGCCTGTCGGGACCAATTGCAGGAGGTGTTGGAGGGGTGGATTCTGCTCGGGTTGCGATTGGGGCATGAACTGCCGGAGGTAGACGGCATGAGATTGGAGATGGTCAAGGAGGTGGCCTGATGCCCATTCTTGGGCCAATCAAACGGCGAGATCTGGTGCGGGGGTTGCGACAATTGGGTTTTGATGGGCCTTATGCAGGAGGCAACCACCAATATATGGTCAAAGGGGAACATAAACTGTATATCCCGAATCCACATGGGGGTGAAATAAGCCGGGCTTTGTTGGCCCGCATTTTGCAGCAAGCAGGCATTGATAAATCTGACTGGGAGCGTGTGTAAAACAGAATAGTAGTGTGCGTCTTGCGACGCTCTGGATAGATGAGTGAGGAAAAGAGGGCGAAAATGACCCTATCGGTTGAACTGTTTGATGTGGTCGAATTGATGGTGGACCTGCTTGAGCAGGGCTTGTCCTGGGCAATGCGGTAACCATTTCGACACAACAGCATGAGGATGCATGGCGGGTTGCGGTCTATGCATCAAACGAGTCGACACCCGTGGGTGAATTGGTCTACGGATTGGCTGGCGATTTCTTGGCGGCGCAGTCGACCTCTGTCGAGGCAATGCGCCGCGGTTTTCACGAGATTGAGACAGTGGGAGAGCAGTAGCCCTCGTGATCACGGTGCCGCTTTTTCGACAAGAATTTCCTGACACCTGCCTGCCAGCCTGTGTGCGTATGGTGCTTGCCTATCGGGGGGCAGAGACCAGCGAGAGAGAGTTGGCCCTGGTCTTTGCATTGGGGATCCTCTAGTTTCGTTGCATTGGGACACATGCAGAATATGATCGAATTGACGCCACAGCTATCTGACCCTATGCTGATTTTGCGCCCCGTAGTCTCTTCGCTGGTTTCCTCTTTGCTTGACTCCTTCTGTCTGCACCCTCTGATTACCCATAGATGCGCCAATGTTGCGCGGATTGGCATGAAACTGCCTCCAAGGAAGGAACGCGTGTTCTGATTTTTGGTGAAAAAGCAAAAGATGATAGACATGTGATAGTAACTTGATAGATCACTGAGAGTCTTTTTCTGCTATGATAGCCCTGTGGCCGTAGGGAGTTCGCAGGGTTCGACCTTTATCCATGGCCATAGCGAGTTTGATTGAGACTTCATCGTGTTCTATTCTAAAACCCCGCTGCAAAAAGCAATCTAGCCCCAGAGAATGCAAAGAAAAAGCGCCTCTTTTCTTTGCATCTTTGCGTTCCTTGCATCGTTTGGTCATGCACCAACGGTTTTGTGTTCTCCGGAGAATCACAAGATCCTCCGTCACGCGTTATCGTGCAGAATCCATCGACACCGAAAGGAGATGAAAACATGGCAGACATTCGGGTAGCATTGGTAGACGGACACGTCATGATGCGAGAGGCTTTGGCCGCTCAACTGGATCTGGTGGATGGGATTCAGATTGTGTGGCAGGGAACAGAGGAGGCAGACCTTTTGACCCATTGTGCTGGCAATCCGCCAGATCGTCCCCAGGTGGTGATCATCGCCGTGTGGGTGCAGGGTACGATCGGCGTGTCAACCGTCAATCGGCTGAAAAAATTGAACGGTGGCATCCGGGTGATTGGGTTGACCGTGGTTCAGGATATGGAAATAATCCGTCGGTTGATGGAAGTCGGCGCCTATGGCTGTGTACACAAGTCCGCAACCCTTTCTGTTCTGGTTGACCTGATCCAGGCGGCCTGGCATGGACCCGAACCGGTTGATCCTGGTACCCGTGATGCATTGGACGAATATCTGAAGAGACGGCGCAATTGGCCAACCGAGTCCGGCTCTCCTGCCGATGACGAGACCGGCCGCATTTTGTTGACACCCAGAGAGTATGATGTGCTGCACTATGTCTGCCATGCCTGTGACAACCGTACCATCGGCAAGCACCTTGGCATTTCCAAACGCACGGTGCAGACACACCTGACCCATATCTACGAGAAGCTTCAGGTGCGAGGGCGGATGGAGGCGATTGTTGTGGCCATTCGTGATCGTTGGGTTATCCTAGAGTATTTGGGGGAGATCCGGGAATAATTGACGGATCAAAGGTGCATCGGACCGTGTCATTGGGATTGCCAGATTTCTTGAGCGCTTGGAACATTCTTGGCAGTTGTCAAGGGAAGGGTTGGTTGTGTGGATAATGTGAACCGCCCGGCACGGGGCCGGGCGGTTGCATTGAGGGGTGGATTTTTCAGCTTTGGTGGTCGGTTGGCGGGCACGGTCAGCCGTGGGCGCTTGGTGGGTCAGGGTCTCCGGCGCATGGGGTTTGGTTGAGGGTGGCTGGTTTGGGGTGGGGAAGCTGGTTGACCGGCTGTCCCCAGAAAGGTATAATGGGACCATCAGACAAAGTCAAAGTGAGTTTGTGCGATTAAAGGAGAAAGACCATGTTGACCATTCAGAAGAAACTCTTTGTTGACGAACACGGACACCCCCAGGAGGTACTCATTTCATGGCAGCAGTATCAGCAAATCAGCGAAATACTTGGACTGGACCTGGATGAAGAAGCCATAAAGGACTTGCGTCAGGCCCGACGAGATCGGGCGATACGGAATCCTGATGCCTATGTGAAATTGGATGCGATCGGTGCTTGAGATTGTCCTCCACCGGCGTGCGCTTCGCTATTTGAAGCGATTGTCCCGGCCCGAACGTGAACGAGTGAAAGAATCTCTTGAACGCCTGGCTATGGGACCAACCTCCTACCCAGGTGTGGTGCAGATGGCGGGTGAGTGGGCAGGCTACCAACGCATTCGCATCGGCGACCTGCGGGTGATCTTCTGGTACGTTGAAGGAGAAGAGATGGTCTATGTGGATCATATTGGTCCTCGTGGAGACGTCTACAAATAGTAGGTTTGTCTATGGTTCCCCATGCGCCCGGCCCCTGTGCCGGGCGTTTTGCATTGGGCCGGGGGGGTGTCTCAGCTTCGGTGGGCGGTTGGCGGGCACGGTCAGGGGTGGGCGCATGGTGGGCCAGGGTCTCCGGTGCATGGGGTTTGGCCGTTGCCCAGTGGGTCTTTCTGGCCGGGACGTGGATTGGCGGATTGATGGATTGGTGTTTGGTTGACTTAGCTCTGAATCCATGATAATCTGTCACCTAAACGGTGACGAGCCTAATATGCGTATCATTGCACGTAAGACATTGCGAGCGTTTGCAGCCAGCCATCCCCGGTCTCGACAACCATTGGATGACTGGTATAGTTTGGTTTCGAGTTTGGTTTGGGAAATGCCGGCTGATGTGAAGCGCCATTTCAGAAGCGCCGATCTGTTGCCTGGCAATCGAGTTGTCTTCAACATTGCCGGGAACGACTACAGGCTCATCGTCAAGATTGAGTACAGGTTCCAGATCCTCTATATTCGTTTCATTGGGACACATGCAGAATATGATCGAATTGACGCCACAACTATCTGATCCGATTGTCATTCGGCCAATCAAGACTGAGGCCGACTATGAAGCCGCGTTGGCTGAAATTGATCAGATGATGGGAAATGTAGACCCTGACACCCCAGGCGGTGACAAATTTGACCTCCTGGTCACCTTGGTTGAAGCCTATGAGAATACCCACTATGCGATGGGGGAGCTATCCGATCCTATTTCCATGATCGAATTTGTTATGGATCAACAGGGATTGGTGCGTAAGGATTTAGAGCCGTATCTGGGACCTCGTCAGCGCGTTTGGGACATTATGGAGAGACGACGTCCTCTATCCCTGAGCATGATCCGACGTCTTGAACGTGGACTGCGTATCCCTTCTCATCTGCTGATTCAAGAATATAGACTGCTCCGATTTGCATAGAAACTTATGGCTCTTTGGGAATGTCCGTGGCTCACAAGCTAGCGCAGGTTGAGTAGACCGGGGCAGTTTCCGGCCGTATTGAAACCGTAGCGGGTTATCCACGGATCTTCCCAATGAGCCAAACCTATCTCGTCCATAGAGAAGTTCAAAAGGAGAGTAGAATTTGCTCTTGTTTCTTCCATCAGGACCAGCTGGAGAAGTTGTTGCGTAAGTATTATGGGTATGTGGCCGATTTGGAGGGCGCCGGTCTGGAAATTCTGGACCTGCTCTTTGTGCGAGATGCTATCCAAGCTATTCTGGAACAGAGTAGACCTGCCACAGAGCTTTCCAGTATTCTATATAGCCAGGTTTATCAGGTAGACGCCCTGCTTTGGCAGCAGAAGACGACGCTCTTCCTTCAAGTACTGGGTGAACGTGAGTTGTGTCATGCCCGTAGGCAGCAGCAGAGCCTGCGCTCCCATTGGTGGTGGTATCTGGATCAAATGCAGTTGCCCATGCGCATGGTTGAGGCATCGCCGTTACAACCAGAATTTGCCCTTGCCTCTTCCATCTAGCCGACGGGGATTTCTGCGCAACAATCCTGTTCTGCGAATCGATCCATGCTTCCTTGATGCGCCCGGCCCTGTGCCGGGCGTTTTGCAACCACGAATTTGCAACCACGAATTGCACGAATGGCACGAATTTGTAACCACGAATCTGCAACCACGAATTACACGAATTTTTCTGTGGACGTCTGCGGGGCGGGTTGACGGGCTGGGCTGGGGTGGTATAATGGGTACCTAGACGTTGCAATGGTTTCCAGATTTGCGTAAGGTGCGGAGAATCACCCATGGCCACTCAGTTCACGTCGATCATTGTGCAGGACCAGTTTGTTCCCAAGACCGGTGCGCTGGATCTTCAAATCAAAGTCAAAGCAACGATGAATCTTTCTGCCGAAGATGCCCGGCGTAAGGTGAATCGGTTTGCTCATCGTGAGATCAGCTACCTGCTGCGGGGTGATACGCCGAGTTTGGCCGTTGGCGATGGCGTCACCTGGCGCGTTCCCCTCCTGTTGACGTTCCCGTCTCATGGGTCTGTGGGGCCTGTGGGTTTCATCGATGTGGATGTGGCCAGCGGGGAGATGCAGATTACCACCGAACTAATGACAGAGATACAAAATCGTGCCCGACATCTTGCTGCCCGTACCTCATCACACGCAGCGCCAACAGGCTGATTGCCTGGCTGCCTGGTTTGCTGAATGACCCGGCATTTGCCCAAGCGCCACAACGTGTCGCCATTGATGAGTTTCTGCTGGCATGGTTGGACTTTGACTACGACTATGCGGTGAACCCCCTGTAAATTGAGTTGGGTTGGCTCGACGGCAGCCCCTTACATGTTTTTTTGAGCAACCTGACCCCATTGCCCCCGGCTTCGTGCCGGGCGTTTTGCGTTGCGGCGTGGGTTGCCGCGGTCTCGGCGGACGTCCGGCGGGCACGGTAAGCGGTGATGGCGCGGAGCAGATGCTGCCCATTCAGCATTGACAGGGAAATGCCCGAAAATGCGGGTCAAATGGTCTGGTTTTGGCAGAAAATGCAAAAGATGAGAGACGTGTGATAGAAAGATGATAGATCACTGAGAGTCTTTTTCTGCTATGATGGTTCTGAGTGTGTAGGGCGTTCGTCGGGAACAGCCTATATCGATAGGTATGCCGATATTGATTGAGGCTTCATCGTGTTCAATTCTGAAACCCCATCGCAAACACCAATCTAACCACAGAGAGCGCAAAGAAAAAGATGTCTTTCTTTGCGTCCTTTGCGTTCCTTGCACCCTTGACCCAAAGATTTGGTTTTACCGGTGAATTACATGATTCTCCGTCACGCTTTGTCATGCAGGACCCAACGAGACCGAAAGGAGACGAAAACATGGCAGACATTCGGGTAGCATTGGTAGATGGACACGTAATGATGCGAGAGGCGTTGGCTGCCCAACTGGATCTTGTGGACGGGATTCAGATTGTGTGGCAAGGATCAGAGGAGACAGACCTTCTGGCCCATTGTGCTGCCAATCCGCCGGATCGGCCCCAGGTGGTGATTATCGCCGTTTGGGTTCAGGGATCGATCGGGGTATCAGCCGTGAAACGGCTGAAGCGGCTGAATGATGACATCCGGGCGATAGGGTTGACCCTGGTTCATGATATGGGAATTATCCATCGTTTGATGGAGGTGGGCGCTTATGGCTGCGTGCACAAATCTCAACCCCTCCCCGTGCTGGTTGACCTGATCCGGGCGGCCTGGAATGGGCCCGAACCGATCGATCCTGATACCCGTGGTGCCGTGGATGAGTATCTGAAGAAACGCCGCAATTGGCCGACGGAATCCGGCTTTCCTGCCGCGGATGAGACCAAGGAGATCTATTTGACGCCCAGAGAACAGGATGTGCTGGGCTTTATCTGCAACGCCTGTGACAACCGAACCATCGGCAAACATCTGGGCATTTCCGCGCGCACGGTGCAGACACACCTGACCCATATCTACGAAAAACTCCAAGTGCGGGGGCGGATGGAGGCGATTGTCGTGGCACTTCGTGACCGGTGGGTTCTCCCGGACTACTTAGAGACCCTCCAGGAATAAGTTCGGATCGATTCATGCTTCCTTGATGCGCGCCCGGCTCTGTGCCGGGCGTTTTGCAACCACGAATTTGCAACCACGAATGGCATGAATGGCACGAACTCTTTCTTTGGGCGTTTGTGCATTGGGGCTGTGGATTGACCCGGCTGGGCGTCTCTGCTATGATCTGGGGAATCGTCATTCCATCAGCACGTTTTGGGCTTGCCTTGTTTACATCTGGGGAGGCCAATGCCTCGACATTGTTCGACTCAACACCTCACCTCACGAAAGGACCATAGCCATGATGGCTCGGCTTGGCCGTCCGTTTCTACTGCCTCTTCTGCACATGCGCAATCGCTATTTCTTGCTGATGGATCTGGTGATCTTGAGCATCACCCCGGCCCTGGCCCTATGGCTGCGCCTGGACGGAACCGACGCCGTGGCCCAACTGTGGCAGCCCCTGCTGGTCTATACCCTGCTGGCAGGGGCTGTGCGGGTGGCCGTCTTCTTTGGCTTTGACCTCTATGGGCGCTACTGGCGCTATGCCAGTGTGGGCGAATTGGCCCAAGTGATCTTGGCTGTGCTGATCTCCTCTGTGGCCGTGATCGGCCTCTTCTTCACCGCCCGGGCCTTGGATGATTTCACACCCGTCCTCTCTTTGAACGCCCTGCCCAGGTCTCTGCCTTTTATTAGTAGCCTCATGATCATGCTCTTCATTGGCGGCAACCGCTTTGTCGTGCGTCTGGCCGACCGGGCTGTGCGCCCCAAGGCAAACGGCCCCGTCGTGCGGGTGGCCATCATGGGGGCCGGGGACGCCGGGGCCATGATGGCCCGGGAGCTGAAGAACAATCCCCAACTGGGCATGGACCCGGTGGCCTTCTTTGACGACGATCTGGGCAAACACGATGTGCGTATCCACAACGTGCCGGTCCTGGGCAGCCGCCGGGACATCCCGGAGGTGGTCAAGGAACTCAAGATCAGCCAGGTGATCATCGCCATGCCCACGGCGCCGGGCAAGATCATCCGGGAGATCGTGGATATCTGCGAGCGGGCCGGGGTGCAGACCAAGATCATCCCCGGCATCTACGAATTGCTGGACGGCACGGTCAGTGTCAACCAACTGCGGGATGTAGATATCGAGGATCTCCTGCGTCGAGATTCCGTGCAGACAGACAGCGTCTCTGTGGAAAATCTGATCCGGGGCAAGCGGGTGCTGGTCACCGGGGGCGGCGGCTCCATCGGCAGCGAACTCTGCCGCCAGATCTGGCGTTGCGGCCCCAGCCAGTTGGTCATTTTGGGCCACGGGGAGAACTCGGTCTTTGATATTGATAATGAGATTAGGCGAGTTGCGAGGGGCGAGTTGCGAGGGGCGGAAGGGCAACTAGGGGTAAATGGCGCCCAATCCCCAATCCCCAATCCCCAATCCCCGATTGCCATCCTGGCCGACATCCGCTTCCCCGAACGGGTGTTGCAGATCTTCGAGGAGGTGCGGCCCCAGATTGTCTTTCATGCGGCGGCCCACAAGCATGTACCCTTGATGGAGAAGAACCCAGCGGAGGCCATCACCAACAATGTGTTGGGGACCCGCAATCTGGTGGCCGCGGCCCTGGCCGTGGATGTGGAGCGCTTTGTCATGATCTCCACGGACAAGGCGGTCAACCCCACCAGCATCATGGGGGCCAGCAAGCGGTCGGCAGAGTTGATTGTGCATGATGCCGCCCGCAAAACAGGCAGGCCCTTTGTGGCCGTGCGTTTTGGCAATGTCCTGGGCAGCCGGGGCAGCGTGGTCCTCACCTTCAAACAGCAGATCGCAGCCGGCGGCCCGGTCACCGTCACCCACCCAGAGATGAAGCGCTTCTTCATGACCATCCCCGAGGCCGTGCAGTTGGTGCTTCAGGCCGCGGTGTTGGGCAAGGGCGAAGAGGTCTTTGTGTTGGATATGGGCGAGCCGGTCAAGATCGCCGATTTGGCCAAGGATCTGATCGAACTTTCCGGTCTGGAAGTGGGGCGGGACGTTGATATTGTCTTCACTGGCATGCGTCCCGGCGAGAAGCTCTTCGAGGAGCTCTTTGTCCCCGGCGAGTCCTACGAACGCACGGCCCACGCCAAGATCTTCCTGGCCGCCAACGCCAGCAGCTTTGTGCCCCCCAATCTGGACGAGTCCCTTGGTATCCTGGAGGCCGCGGCCCAGCGCAACGACCGGGAGGCGATCCTGTGGGGATTGCAGACCCTGGTGCCGGAATTTACACCCGTGGGCACGTCTGTGGTGGGGGTGGGGGCGGAGTAGGCCCCCTCTGGCCCCCCGACTTTTGGGGGGAATGCTTGACAGCCTCCCCCAGAATTGGGGGCCGGGCTTCGACGTGAGCTCAGCCGAACGGGGCCGAACGTTTCCACGCTAGGCAAAGGTTCACGATTCTGGTACAATCCCCACATGATTATCCCACAGCCCCAACGTCCAAAGGAACTACCAGATTATAGCCAAGTCTGTTTACAGGCGTTGGTTGATAACGGTTTGGCTCAATATATCTCCTTGGGCGGTGCGCTGGGGTTGCTCCACTTTGCACCGCGCACGGTTGGCGATTACCACGCATTTGTCACGCATCATCCAGCATCGCCGTCTGGAACAGATTGCGGATCCCCTGGCTCAACAACAGGCAGCCTTGGTACGCACCTGGTTTCTAGATACTTTTCTCAGAGGGTCTGAAGATGCCAGCGAACTGGATTGATGGAAGTCTTTATCCTGATATTGAACCACCGAGCGAGATCGATAGTTTCGGTGATCAAATCGACTTCTTGGCCCGGCTATGTGCCGCCTGGGATTTTGGCATTCTTCCTGAACCAGAGACCTTGACCGAAATTTGTAAGCCGACATGGCGTGTTGCTGTAGATCAATGCCAGTTACTTACATCGCCAACCTATCATCTGTTGCGCACTTGGCATGGGTTGCCCTTGGTACCCTACCTGGGTCAACGATTAGCCTATATTGTAGAGGATCCTAGTTTGGCCTATGTCTGACTCCGCCAACAAGACTTTGCCCCTCGCGCTTCTATTCTCCCGTTCGCCAGGCCAAATCGCTACGTGGCTCTCTGCTCATCCCCTCAACTTGGACCAGATCCAATGGTTGGCCGCCCAGAATCTGGCCCCTTTTTTCGCCCACCATCTCAAATCCTTAGAGTTGCACCAGTATCTGCCTGAACCGAGTGCGGATGCTTTGCGGCGCAATCTGTTGGTGCGGACAGCCCAGGCCGCACTGCAACAGGTGGAACTGGGCAAAATCCTGGACGGCTTGGCCGCCGCCAATTTGACGGACCAAGCCCTGCTCATGAAGGGCAGCGCTTTGGCCTACACGGTCTATCCCCTTCCGGCCTGTCGACCACGGGGGGACATCGATATTTGGATGCCGCCCGCCCACTTTGCCGAAGCGGTGGCTGTGTTGGCGAAGCTGGGCTATGCGCCCCGCAACAAAGAAACTCGCCCCCCTGCCTTTGTGGCCCTGGTGGGCGGCGAACAGCAGATGGTCCATCCCCAGCCGGGGACCGGGCTGGTCGAAGTACAGCAGCCCGCCATCCGCGGGGAGTGGATACGGCTGACCGCGGCCATTGACCACGCCGGGGTCTATGGCCGCCGGGTGTGGGTGGACATCGCCGGGCGTCAGGCCAGGGTGATGGCGGACGAGGATCTGCTTCTGCATCTGTGCGTCCACATGGCCATCAACCATCAGTTTTCCATGCCCTGGCTTCGAGGGCTGTTGGACATCCACCTGTTGGTCCAGCGTCCTTTAGATTGGGCAGCCATCGTAGAGCGGGCCAAAGCCTGGCGCATCGCCACCTTGACTTGGACCGTTTTGGACTTGGCCGCTCAGTTGATGGGCGCGCCGGCGCCCGACTCGGTGTTGGCGCAGTTGGCCCCCACTCGGCTGCGTCAATCCCTCATTGGAAGACTCGGATTGGCAGATCGGCTGATGAATTTGAATAAAGGCGGCTACAGCTACCGCCGTTTTGTGATCCAAACCCTGATGGTGGACCGTCCTCAGGATATGGTACGTCTTTATGGACGGGCCCTCTTCCCCGAAACCGAGTGGCTGCAAGCCCGTTATGGCATCAGCGCCCCCGCTGACATCTGGCGCAAGCGGTTGACCCATCCGGTCCATGTGGTCACCTCGGCCCAGGTGTGATTTCGTCCGAATTAGAAACGGTTGCCAACATGCAGTTTGCGCGAATCACACGAGAATCTGCCAAAAATGTGCTATAATACACAAAGTTCCTTCTTTGGCCTTGCGTGGGCTGCTTCACGACGATGACGGTTATGAAAAAGCCACTGGCGAGTTGGAGGCATCATGGCAACAGTGGCCTTCCCCGAATCTGCCTGGATACAGGCCCGTTGATCCATTATCTTCGAGGCAGCGAGCCCGGCGCATCCGCCGTTGAAAAAATGGTCCAGACATGGTGAGGCGTTGGTATCAACATGAGACTGGCCTATACCCGCCATGCAAGTGAGAAGTTCCAAGTCTTGAAGCGACACGGTTTCCCTGTGACAGAAGAACAGGTCGAAACCACTCTCCTGAATCCAGAAGCATTGTTCGAACAGTCAGGGGGAAGGCTTATGGCCCAAAGGAGCATTTCAGATCGCCATGTTCTGCGGGTTATTTATCGGATAGAAGGAGATGCCGCAATTGTCATCACGTTCTATCCTGGAAAGAAGGGAAGATATGAATCTGACCTATGATCGCAGCGAGGATATCTTGAGCATCGAGACTAGTGCGAATGGCGCCATTGACCATGCTGAACAGGCCGATACGTTCATTACCCATTTCAGCGCCGATGGGCGTTTGATCTTGCTGGAAATTCTGGATGCGAGCAAGTTTTTGGACACGGTGCTGAAAACGACTCTGCGCAGCCAAGAGGAAACACTCTCCCTGGCAGCGTAGACTATAGTGAGAACCATACACAATTCTTGATGAATCAACTTCGCTCTTTCGCCCACCTTCTCACCACAACCGAAATCTTTTTGGCCGGTGCGGCCGTGGCCGCTGTCTTTGTGACCGACCGCGCCTTGCTCCCGGCGTTGATTCTCCTTGCCCTCTATTGGCCCATCCGCTGGCTGGCCCACGGACGCCCCAGCGTGCGCACGCCCGTGGATTGGCCCCTGCTTTTTTTGCTGGCGGTGATGGTCCCGGTCACCCTGTGGGCCACGGCTTTGCCGGAGTTGACCCAGCCCCAGGTGATGCGTTTTGTGGCGGGAATCGGCTTCCTCTACGCCATGATCAACTGGGCTAGCAATGGGGATCGTCTACGCTGGCTGCTGCGTGGCATCCTGGCCGCCGGGGCTGGGCTGGCGGCAGTGGCCCCCTTTATTGTGCTGTGGGGCGGACGCAAGTTCCCCTTCATTCCCCAATCCATCTACGCCTCCCTCACCGCCCGAGTCGCCGACATCGTCAACCCCAACGTGATGGGCGGCACCCTGGCCTTGATCATCCCCATTGCCCTGGCCCTGCTGCTCTTGGGCGGCAAGCGGGTGAAGTGGGTTGACAAGGGGTTGGCTTTGGTCAGCCTGATCGGCATGGCCGGCATCCTCGTCTTGACCCAATCCCGGGGCGCGCTGATGGGGACGGCCGCGGCGGGGCTGGTGGTCTTGCTCCTGGCCGGGCGCTGGGGACGGGTGCTGGCCGCGGTGAGCGGCGTGGGCATCCTGGGCTTTGTGCTCTCCGGCGGCAGCGAGATGCTCTTTGATGCCGCCACCACAGACGCCACCTTTGGCGGTCTGGCCCAGCGGGTGGAGATCTGGTCGCGGGCCATATACATGATCCAGGATTTCTCCTTCACCGGGGTGGGTATGGGCTCCTTTGGCCGGGTGGCCGACCTGCTCTACCCCTTCTTCCTGGCCCCGCCGGGGCAGATTCCCCATGCCCACAACCTCTTTCTGCAGGTGGCCGTGGATCTGGGCATCCCTGGGCTGTTGGCTTGGTTGGCCGTACTCTTCTCTGTGATGGTGGCGGCGTGGCAGGTCTATGTGTCCGGGCGGCGACATCCCCACGGCAGCTATCGCACGGCCCTGGGCGCGGGGCTGCTGGCGTCCCAGGCCGCGCTCATAGTCCACGGGTTGACCGACGCCACGGTGTGGGGGATGACCAAGCCGGCCGTGGTGGTGTGGGCCGTGTGGGGCCTGACCCTGGCCGCCCATCGGGTCTATGTGGGGGATCCTGAACGAGCAGCCGCACTGGCCACCGCTGAGGCCGAGGTTGAGAAAGAAGCCCCGATTTCGGGGTGGGCCGAACAGCCGGGGCTGACGGCAGCGGCGCCATGATCGGCAGGCTGAAACGGCTGGCTCGTCCCCTCTCAGCGCCTTGGGTGCGGTGGAGCTTTGGCCTGGCCCTGGGTGGGCTGCTGCTCTGGCTGGCGGCAAGAGAGGTAAACCTGGCTGACGTGGCCGGGGTCCTGGCCCAAGCCGATCCCGGTTGGGTGGTTGGCGCCGTGGGCAGCGTGTTGCTCTCCCTCTTCTTTCGCTCCCTGCGCTGGCAAATTCTCCTGGCCCCTGGCCGCCCCAACGCACCTCGCCTATCCCATTCCCTGCTCCTGGCCAGCCTCTTTGTCGGCCAACTCCTCAATGCCTTGGTCCCCACCCGGCTTGGGGATCTAAGCCGGGCCTATGTGGTGGGCCGAGAAGGACTCAGCCGCAGCTTTGTGCTAGGCACCGTGGTGGTGGAGAAGCTCTTCGACGCCGTGGCCTATGGCCTGCTTCTGCTTGGCCTCTTGGCCTTGACCCCCCTGCCGGCCTGGGCCAGACCCGCGGTGATCTCCTTTGTGATCCTCATGGCCATGCTCTTTGTGGCCCTTGTGCTGACTGGGTTCAACCGAGGGCGATTGCTGGGCTGGCTGACCACCGCCCGCCTGCCCTGGCTGCCAAGGAGCCTTCAACTTGGGGTGGCCCGACGGCTGGACGCCGGGCTGGTCAGCCTGGACGTGCTGCAACGCCGCGCCACGGTGGCCCAGCTCTTGATCTGGTCCCTGTTGATCTGGGGCATGGGCGCCCTCACCAACTACCTGCTCTTCTTCGCTCTGGGTCTGGATCTGCCTGCCGCCGCCGCCCTGCTCCTGCTCATCGTGCTGCAAGTCAGCGTCACCCTGCCCCCCTCGCCTGGCAACTTTGGCATCTTTGAGGGCATCTGCATCTTCACCCTGGCCGTCTTCGGCGTGGACCGCACCACCGGGTTGAGCTATGGACTGCTCCTCCACGCCGTGGTCTTTCTGCCCACGGTGATCGGTGGGTTGATCTCTTTGGGGCGACTGGGGCTGTGGGGGCGGAAGTTCAACCTTGCGCCGGATCTGCCAGAGGGCAACGAGACGATGATTGCGTCGGAATTCGTGTTGGCCCGAGATTGGGACACCCCAGAGGAGGATGAGGCGTGGAAAGACCTATAGCCCCATTGCCCCGCGTCACCCTGCTGGGGGTGACCATCGATCCCCTCTCTTTGGACGCTTTGCTCAATTGCATGGAGCAGGCCCTGTGCGCCAACCGGCGGCTGCTGGTCGCCAATGCCAACGCCCACGCCCTCAATCTTGCCGCCGAACAGCCAAATTTTCGAGCTGCGCTCAACCGGGCCGACATCGTCTTTTGTGATGGGGTCGGTGTTCGCCTGGGAGCCTGGCTCACAGGCCAACGCCTCCCCCATCGCTTCACCCCGCCGGACTGGATCGACGAGCTGTGCCGCCGCTGCCGAGACGGGGGCCACAGTCTCTTTCTGCTGGGGGCCAAGCCCGGGGTGGCGGAGAAGGCCGCGCAAATTCTGGCCGACCGTTGGCCGGGGCTGACCATCGCCGGCACCCATCACGGCTACTTTGACAAGACCCCAGGCAGCGCGGAGAATGAAGCGGTGGTGGCCCAACTGCGCGCCGTCCGGCCCAATGTTCTGTTGGTCGGTTTTGGCATGCCCGCCCAAGAAGCCTGGCTTGACGCCAATTGGCCGCACCTGGCAGTGAATGTGGCCTTGACTGTGGGCGCGCTCTTCGACTATGTGGCCGGTGAAGTCCCCCGAGCGCCCCGCTGGGCCACGGACAACGGCCTGGAGTGGCTGGGCCGACTGCTCATCGAACCCCGACGGCTGGGGCGGCGTTATGTGGTGGGGAATCCGCTCTTTGTGTGGCGGGTGCTGGGCCAGCGCATGCGAGGGATAAAAACTCCACCGCAAAGCCGCAAAGAACGCTAAGTTTTTCTTCGTTTTTCTTTGCGCCCTCCGCGGCTTTGCGGTGAAAAAGGCGACTCAAATGCTCAAGCGCGTCAACATCAACTGGATGGTGCTGCTCTTCCTCCTGGATCACCTGGCGGTGCAGATTGTGCTGCCCCTGGCCGTGGACCTGCGCTATGCCCTGCCCATCGGCCAGTTTATCGAGCGGGAGTGGATCTATCTGGGCTGGGCGCTGCGGAGCATCATCGCCCTGGCCTGGACCGGCAGCTTTGTCACCCTGGGGGTCTACAATCCCCGCCAGGTGACCCACTGGATCGACGAGGTGCAGCGGGTGGTGCTGGCCCACACCGTGGCCGCCCTGCTCATGGCCGGGATGCTCTATCTGGTCAAGCAGGAGATGCCCCGGCTGGCCTTTGGCTACTTTTTTGTCCTTTCGCTGTTGGTTTTGTTGATCTATCGGGGCACACTGCGGGCGTGGCAGGGGCGGCAGGGGCGAGCGCAAACAGCCCAGGTGCGGGTGCTGATTGTGGGCGCGGGCACCGTGGGGCGCAACGTGGCGGCGGAGTTGGCCTCGAAGCAGTGGCCGGAACTGCGGCTGTTGGGCTTTTTGGACGACGATGGGGCCAAAAGGACGGCGCTCCCGGCCCACTTGCCCCTATTGGGCAGCCTGGCCGATGCTCCCCGCTTGGTGGCGGAGCTGAAGGTGGACGAAGTCCTCATCGCCCTGCCCCTGCGCGCCCACCAGCGCTTTGTCGATCTGGTGGCCACGCTCCAGGCCCACGCCGTGCGGGTGCGGGTGGTGCCGGACTATTTCGAGCTGGCCTTCTTTGGGGCCACGGTGGAAAGCCTGGCCGGGATTCCGTTGATCGGCCTGCGAGATCCGGCCATCGACGGCTTCCAGCGTTTTGTCAAGCGACTGTTGGATCTGGCCGTGGCTGGGATCAGCTTGCTTCTGGCCTCCCCTGTGTTTTTGGCCGTGGCCGCCGCCATCAAGCTGGAAGATGGCGGGCCGATCTTCTATCGTTCCCGGCGCATGGGAGAGAACGGCGCTGAGTTTGACATGCGCAAGTTTCGCACCATGCGGGTGGGCGCAGACCGGGAGCAGGCCCTCTATAACCAAGTGGATGAGGCGGGCAACGTGTTGCACAAACGCCCGGACGATCCCCGGGTCACCAAGGTGGGCGGCTTTCTGCGCCGCACCAGTCTGGACGAACTGCCCCAGCTCTTCAACGTGTTGCGGGGCGACATGAGCATGGTCGGTCCCCGGCCCGAACTGCCCTGGCTGGTGGAAAAATATAGCCCCTGGCAGCGCAAGCGTTTCTCCGTGCCCCAGGGCATCACCGGCTGGTGGCAGATCAACGGACGCAGCGATCGCCCCCTCCATCTGCACACGGAAGATGACCTCTACTATATCCAAAACTACTCCCTCTGGCTCGACCTCCTCATCCTCTGGCGCACCATCCCCGTAGTGATTCGACGGCGTGGGGCGTTCTGATGGGATCCGCTGATTTTCTGCTTCGTAGTCGCCTCCCTTGTTTTTTGCCGGATATCTCCTGGATTACGTGTCTTCTCAATAAACCGGGGATTCTCGTTCCCACGCTCTGCGTGGGAATGCAA
>CAZKEX010000043.1:0-19579 GCA_964551895.1 uncultured Caldilineaceae bacterium
CCCGCTATAAGAACGGTATGCAGGATCCTTTGCAGGTGCTGGCCAAGTTGCCGTTGCCCATCTACGTCACAACCAGTTACTACGATTTTCTGGAGCGAGCGCTGGTAGCGCAAGATCGAACGCCTCGGATCCAGGTCTGTTTTTGGGACGATGAGCCCCAAGATGTGCTTGAGGAACACAGACCAGACCCTGATTTCGTCCCGACCGTAGAGAATCCGCTGGTCTATCATCTGCATGGGTTGGAACGTTACCCGCGCACCTTAGTATTGAGTGAGGATGATTATCTGGACTTTCTAGTCAAGATCTCCGAACCGACCGTTAAGGAGAAGCCGATCATCCCGCTCTATCTGCGCAGCGCTTTAGTTAGTTCGTCTCTGATGTTGTTAGGGTACCGTCTGGAAGGGTGGGACTTCCGAGTCTTGTTCCGTGGATTGATCAATGCCCGTCAGAACAGTCAACGTTCCCTAAGCTTTGTGGTTCAATTAGCCCCAGACGTTGTGAGTGATGTTCTGACAAGCAGTGAAGCCAAAAATGAAGCACGACAGTATCTGCAGGCCTATTTTGGGGATATGTTCAAGGTTGAGTGGGGTGACTCTGAAAAATTCATCAGCCGGCTGTGGCAACATTGGCGGACTTGGCAGGAGGAACAAGCATGAACACACATAAACAACCCTATGTCGGACCGCGTACATATAATCGGGATGAAGGCGATATCTTCTTTGGCAGAGATCGGGATGTTCGCCAATTGACCTCTCTGGTGATCTCCCAGCCCTTGGTACTCTTCTATGCCCAGTCTGGTGCGGGCAAGAGTTCACTTATCAATGCCCAACTGATACCGCGACTTGAGCATCAAGGGTTTGAGGTGTTGTTGCCTGTTGGCCGGGTGGGTGGCGATCCGCCGTCGAATATCGCTATAGAAAACATCTTCGTCTTCAACCTTCTACGCAGTCTGGATCAAGACATCAGGAATTTGCAGAAATTTGCCAAACTGAGATTGGCGGATTTTCTGGCAGATCTGATAGTAGAAGGTGAAAAATGTCATTACCAACCTTTGAAAACAAGCGAACAGGGCGCAAATGTGGCGGCGGAGGAGGATGTCTCGTTCTTCGCCGAACCGGTGCCGCGGGCGTTGATCATCGATCAATTTGAAGAGATTCTTACAAGCAATGTTCATGCATGGGAACAGCGTAAAGGTTTTTTCCAGCAGCTGCGCGAAGCACTGGACCAGGATCCATATCTGTCCGTTGTCCTCTCCATTCGGGAGGATTATGTGGCCGGGCTGGATCCCTATGCCCATTTGCTGCCGGGCAGCTTGCGGGATCGTTTTTACATGCAGCGAATGGGGTATGATGCCGCGCTGGATGCCGTTCGTCTACCGGTGCAGTCGCTTCGACCCTTTGGAGCAGGGGTCGCTGAAAGCCTGGTCGACAACTTGCGTCAGGTAAAGGTCCAGAATGCGGAAGGCGAAGAAGAGTTCGTGGCCGGTCAATTCGTGGAACCTGTGCAGTTGCAGGTCGTGTGCCTCCAGCTATGGGAGGCACTACGAAAGAGACCCGGTGAATATGTCACTGAACTGGATCTGTTGGATGTGGCTGGTGGTCAGGGGCTGGTCGAATTCGTTAATACAGCCCTCTCCTCTTTCTATGAACAGGCTATTACTCTGGTCCTTAAAGATCCAAACCTGAACGTCGATGAGCGGGACCTGCGTCAATGGTTTTCAACCCGTCTCATCACCGAATCCCACACTCGCGGCCTGGTCTATCGGGGCGAAACCCACGCCGGCGGTACCCCGGAGAATGGTGGTCTACCCAACGAAGCCGTAGAACTCTTACAGGAACGCTATCTGATCCGGGCCGAAACTCGGGCTGGGGGCACCTGGTACGAATTGGTCCACGATCGTTTCATCGGGCCTATCCTTAGCGCCAATCAGGCTTGGCAGGTTAAACGTATGCAGAGTAGTTCTCTGACCCGTGCCGCGGACAGCTGGAAAAAGTCCGGGCAGATGGAAAGCAAGCTCTACACAGGTACCCTATTAATACGCGCCAAAGAGAGGGCTAAGACTGATCCGGCCGGCAAAGACGAACTTGTTCAGCAATTTCTCCATGCCAGCCAGGAGCGGCAAAAATCGCTGGATCTGGCAGAGGCAAAGAAGGAGGCGCACCAGGCCAATATTCTGCGCCAACTGGCTGTGGGCTTGTTTGTAACAGTAATCATAGCAGTGGCATTTGGAATTGCGGCATTTATCCAAGCCGGAAATGCGAAGGAGGAGGCAATTGTAGCCGGACACTCTGCTGCGGCAGCAACGTCTGCGGTAGCCACGGCAGTAATAGACCGAAACATAGCCGTTGACGCTCAAGCTACGGCAACAGTGGCTATGGCAATCGCCATCGCCGATCGTGATAACACAAGAAAAGCTCTGGCAACTGCCGTGATGGCTAAGTCAACAGCCGTGGCGGCTCAGTCAAAAGCCGTCGTGGCCCAGTCAACAGCCGTCGCAGCGCAGGTCCAAGCAGAGACTGCCCGCAATGAGACGGAATCTCTACGACTAGCCGCCCTGGCCCGCGATCAGATTGGGACTTCTTCGCAAGAAGCGCTGCTGCTTGGCGTGGAGGCTTCTAATTCGCAAGGAGCGCTGCTGCTTGGCGTGGAGGCTTCTAAATTCATGATGACACAGGAGGCGCGCAACGCGTTGCTTCTTGCGCTTGACATCAAGGCCAATTATCAGCCAGGGGAGGATCCCCCTGAGTCAGCCGCTATCCGTCAGAGCTTCATGATCCATGATTCGCCCATCACTGCCTCCGCTGTCAGTTCGGATGGCAACTCATTGGCGACGGCTAGTAGCTCGAGTGTGATCATCTGGACAAATCTGACTTCTGGCGTACCCGTCAGCCGCACCTTCCTCCTGTTGGATGGCCCCACAGTAGTGCAGATGGCGTTCAACCACACGGGCAGCGACCTAACTCTGTTCTACGCAGATGGAACTTTATCCGTAGGCTCTATTGACAACGGGCAGCGTGAGGAGCTCGCCTTGGTTGGTGTAAACAAGATCGGCATCTCGACCCTCAGTGCCGATGGCTCAATCCTTGCAATCGCAAACTGTGCCGGTGTCGACTCCGATAAGTCCTGTGCCCAAGGCCAAGTAACCTTGTGGGATCTGACCGCTCGTCATCCAATATCTGAATCGAAAGTGCTTCGAGAGGGGGCGGGAGAGGTGACCGCTTTATCTTTCGACCGTGATGGGCATCTCTTGGCAGTTGGCAGCAAGAACGGAGATGTCAGCCTGTGGGGACTATCCGTCAATGGTAACGATCCGTGGATTGATCACTATAGGATTGGTACCAAGCCTGTCACAGCGTTAGCATTTGATCCTACCGATACAACACTTGCTTCGGCAACGGATGAAGGTAAAGTCACGGTGTGGAGAATTGACAGGGATCGCCTGATCTCAACCTATATTCTTGATACTCTCGGTGAAACCTATGTGCAGCACATTGTATTCAATAGTACAGGGACCCTACTTGTCACCGCTGATACGAAAGGCCGGATCGGTCTTTGGGACGGTGCCACTGGTCAACCTATTGGTAGGGAGATGGCGGGTCATCTGTCCAACGATACTAATGAACCTGTAAACAATGCAGTTTTCCTGCCCAACAGTACTCTACTTGTCACAACTGGGTACGATCAGCGCGCCATCGTGTGGCAGATGGACAGTGCCACATGGCCACAATTGGCCTGTGAACTCGCTGGACGCAATCTAGATTATAACGAATGGGTTCAAGCTTTCGGCGACAAGTTTTATACTCCAACTTGTCGAGTCTATCCTGTCCATCCGACGGTGATTCAGGCCAAGATCAACAAAGGACGAGAACTAACCCGGCGTTGTTCACGGGTGGATAGCGAAGAAGCAATGAGTGTGTTGGGTTTTGCCGATGACCTTGATGTAAACCGAAGCCTGGACCCGGCCACTATTATGGTCCAAGTTCTAAAAGAAACGGCTCGCATATATCTTCGTCAAGAGGACGATGATGCCGCAAGCGACTGTTTGGAAGAGGCGAATCGGATAGTAGACACTGAGGGACTCAACGACGATCTACGTGTAGACGTTACGGCAGTCGTCAATGGTGGTCTTGAAATGGCCAAATTGTTGGATGAGGTCCAGGAACTCATAAGCAACGATGAATATGACCAAGCTCTTGCCCAAATTGATGCAGCTCTGGATTACAACAACCTGATGAGTCAGGAAGTCGATTCTGGCTTGCTCGACGCGTATTATCAGATTTGTATCGGGGGTGCAGAATCTGGGCCGACAAGGACTTCAGAGACAGCTTGTCAACGCGTTGTCGAACTGGCACCTCGACTCACCTTTGGCGCATCGGTTTTCGGCGATGTTGCCGATGGAAACGTCTGGACTTTTGTTGGAAAGGCCGGACAGCCAGTGCGCATTGCGTTGCGCGAAGATGGTAGTGGCATTGATACCACTGTAGGCCTGAGGCAGGCCGACGGATTGCTTTTAGCATTCGATGACAACGGTGGAGATGGTTTGAACTCCCTGATTGTCGAAGTTAATCTGTCTGAGACTGGTATCTATATAATCAAGCCGGGTGCCTCTAGTTCGTCAGGGGGATTCGTTCTCTCGTTGGATGTCCCTCATCTGGTACCCATTGAACCGGGGGAAATTTTCGGCGGCAACATCGAGGATGGTACAATTTGGCAGATCCTTGTCGGGACGGAACAATTGGTCAATATTGCTCTGAAAGATGATGGCAGCGGCATCGATCCTACTTTGAAAATCCTGGATGTCAAAGGGAATCGGATAGCCTATGATGATGACAGCGGCGAGGGGTATGATTCCCTCCTCTCCAATCTGTTGCTTCTTGTAGACACGCCCTATTTCATCGTACCCGGCTCCTATAGTTCAGCAGGATCCTATCTCCTTTCGGTTGAACCAGCACCAACGCGGACCATCGAAATCGGAACTAACATGTATGGCGAAATTGCAGACAACACGGTTTGGCAGTTCTTTGGAGAAACTGGCCAGATCATGCGTATCCATATGACCGAAGACAGAAGTGGCATTGACACTAAACTTGAGGTCAGAGATCCAGCCGGCAACTGGCTGGCCGAAGATGATGACAGCGGCGAAGGACTAAACTCCCTGCTGTCTTCCCTCATCTTGCCGGTTGACGGTCTATACTCGGTGTTGCCCAGCGCCTACGCAGATTCCGGTGCCTATCTGCTCACTATTTCGGAGACATTTCTGCCCGAGACAGATGGCGAACGTACGCAACTCCTGAAACCACTCTTGGTCGGGTCTAAAGAATTGGTACGACAGGGCAACGAGGATGAAGCCTTGGACCGCCTGGAGCGGATCGCCGTACTGTACCCTGTACTGGGCCTTGATCCGGGTGAAATTGTTCGCGACGCCAGAGCCGGATGGCTCGTGGAACAGGTAGAGACTTCGTTGATGAATAATCCGCGAACCTCGGTCAGCGCACAACTTCAGGAGGCAGTAGACTTGGCTGCAAGCCTGGATAACGTTGACCTCGCCCTGCGTATCTGTCGCATGGGTAGTAACAAGTCTGTCGCTGAGATGGTTGGGCCTGCCTGTCAGCAGGTCAAGACGTCTGCACCCGAGATCGCACCAGGCGACACTGTCACAGGTGTGATCGAAGCGGGATATATAGACCCATGGTGGCTGGTCGATGCGAATGGCCGCGAGATTGTGATTATCATGGAAGCTGAAGGTTCGGCTCTGGATACAGTGCTGAAACTGGACGCCGGTGAGGAGATGGTGCAGATCCTCTACAACGACGACTACAGCGGCTCCAATTCGCAGATAGAGCGAATGCGGCTGCCTGCCGAAGGCCCTTTTCTGATCGAGGCTGGTGGCTACGGCAGTAGCTCTGGCGCCTATCGTTTGAGGGTGATTGATATGAACTCGTCTGAAGGCGCAACAGTTCAGGCGGAGGTTCTTATCAACGAAGGGATCGTCCTGGCCCGGCAGGGGGATATCCTCGGTGCTGTGACCAAGTATCAGGAAGCCTTGGCTCTGGACCCGGCCTTGGAAATCGATCCCGAGGTGGAGGTTAAGCGCATCTATGCGTCCGCCTTAATCGAAGACGGAATCGTCCTTGCTCAACAGGGGGACATCTCCGGTGCTGTGGCCAAATATAAGGAGGCCTTCACTTTGGACCCGGAATTGGAGAGCAGTCCAGGTACTGCCCGGGTTTGGAACCAATTGTGCTGGTATGGTGCCCTCTGGAAGCAGGCGGAACAAGTTTTGACTGCATGTGATCAGGCGGTACTTCTCAGTGACGGAGAACCGAACTACCGAGACAGCCGCGGCGTGGCCCGAGCCATAACCGGCGACTTCAAAGGGGCTATCGAGGATTTTGAGGCGTATGTTGCGGCGAATCAAGGAGAGCCTAACGGAGAACAACGCCAGGAATGGATCGACATGCTCACTGCTGGGGAAAATCCATTCGATAACGAAGCTTTATTGGAGGAGTTGCGTCAGTAGCTATCCATGCAGGAGAACCCACCCCATGATCCTCATCACCGGCGGCACCGGCCTATCCGGCAGCTATGTCATCCACGAACTTCACCAGCGCAACCTGCCCGTGCGGGCGCTGGCTCGGGCCGAATCGGCCCCCAAGCTGGCGGCGTTGGGGGTGGAGGTGGCCGTCGGCGACCTCACCGACCCGGACGCCCTGAGCCGGTCGTGTGACGGGGTGACGGGCATCGTGCATGCCGCCTGCACCTTCACCGACTCAGCCGTGGACATCGCCGCCATGCAAGCCCTGCTGGACGGTTGGCGGGAGGGTCCCTTTGTCTTCTTCAGCAGTCTGGATGTCTATGGCCTGAGCAGCGCGCCCCTGATCAGCGAGGAGACACCCCTTACCGATACGGACGACGACTACGCCCACGGCAAGGCGGTGAGCGAAGGGTTGCTGGCCGCCCAAGGCCGTACGGACTTCACCAGTCTGCGCGCCCCCCACATCTGGGCGCCCCATCCCAAGGCCCGGCGGCGGCTGACCGCCCGCATCCAGGGCGACACGGTCCAGCTTCCCGGTGGGGACGAGGCCGAGTGGTCTCAATACCGGGACGCCTGGATCGACGCCCGGGATCTGGCCTGGATCGTGGCCGAGTGTCTGGCCCATCCCCTGGGCGGGGCCATGAATGTCCTGGCTGGCCACTTTGTCTGGCACGATCTGGTGGCCGAGGTGATCCGGGTCACCGGGTCGGCCTGCACCCTCGTCCACCGTCCCCTGGCCGAGATGGACGAGGAGACCCGTCAGGCCATGCACTTCTATGCCCAATCCTGGCGCTACGACGACAGCCGTCTGCGCGCCCACCTGGATTTCCGCCCCACTCGTACCTGGCAGCAGACCGTGGCCGAGGTGTTGGCGACATAAATCCAAAAATCCAAACCTCGTCCCCAGCCCATGGAGACCCCATGACCCGTATCGGTTCCCTAAACGAAAATCCCCTCCACGCCGGGGTGAAGGCCTGGTATGCGGGGCCGGATGACCAGATGGAGGTGGCCCTGGACGGCTATGTGATCGATCTGGTGCGGGCGGATGGGGAGTTGGTGGAAGTGCAGCCCGCCAACTTCGGCCAGATGCGGGCCAAGCTGACGGCCCTGCTGCCGGACCATTGCGTGCGCCTGGTCTATCCCGTGGCAGGGGAGAAGTGGATTGTGAAGGTGAGCGAGGACGGGGAGATCCTGAGCCGGCGCAAATCGCCCAAGGCCGGGCGGGTGGAGGAGGTCTTCAAGGAGCTGGTCGGCATCCCCCAACTGCTGGACCATCCCAATCTGTACCTGGATGTGCTGATGGTGCAGGCCGAGGAGTTCTGGCGCGCCCACGACAAGGGGGGCAAGCGGGGCTGGCGGCGGGGCGGCTGGATCATCCACGACCGGCGGCTGGTGGCCGTGGTGATGTGCCACACCTTCACCCAGGGCGCCGACCTGGCGGCCCTGCTCCCCCATGACCTGCCCGACCCCTTCACCACAGCAGATCTGGCCGCCCGGGCCAAACTGCCCCGCCGCCTGGCCGGGCAGATGGCCTACTGCCTGCGGGAGATGGGCCAGATCCAGACCGTAGGCAAACAGGGAAATGGCTGGCTCTATGCCCCCAATGTGTAATCCAAAAAAACTCGTGTTGACAGCAGCCCCATATCGTGGTATTCTCCACACCCCTCATCATCGACGCTGATTTTTAGTCGCCTCTACTTTTTTGTCCCTCCCTTTTTCAGTCACACAGAGTATCCTCTCAATAAACCGGGGAAAAACTGAGTTTTTTGGATCGTGGTTGCAGAAATTCCCGACCAGGAAAAACTCAGTTTTTGTGGCCCCCAAATATTGAGAAGATGCCACACAGATTTCAAGAATCTCCCAATTCTCTCAGACCCCTTCCTTCCGGTCCTGGACTACTTTGGCCGGGAAGGAGGTTTGCGCATTCTTGGCGAAATCTGCCTGCCCACCTGTCACCTTGGGTCGGTCCGTCAAGGTTATATTTTCCTGCACAGGAGTAATTCCATGACCTTTCGATCCGTTCGCCAATTTGCGGCCAAATTTCGTCTCTATTTTCTGCTGGGCCTGCTGGCCGCCGGGGCGTTGATCGCCCTGACCGTCAAGCCGGCGCTGGGCGCGTCCCCGCACCCGGCGGCCCAGAACGCCTTGACCCAAGCCTGGGATCTGGCCAAGGCGCGGGGGGCCTACACCTTCACCGGGGACGTGACCCAGGTCACTATCCCCCAGGCTACCATCTTCAACGTGGGGCGCACCAGCCGGGAAGAGCGGCTCTATTTGGAGGGGACGACCAATCAGCGGGAGGCGTCGGCGAATCTGCGCTTGTGGTCCGATGGCATGGGGAGCGGCGGCAGCACGTTGATCCCGGCCAGCGGCATCGAGATCCGCATCGCCGACGGCAAGACCGAGATGCGCAAGGGCGGCGGGGCATGGGAAGAATCCCCCGGCGCTGTGGACGGCTACGCACCCCAGGGGGACTTTTTGGCCTATTTGACCGCGGCCAAGAATGTCACCGCCCAAGAGCCCGAAACTCGCAGCGGCATCAACTTCACCCGCTACACCTTCGAGATCGACGGCCCGGTCTACGCCGCCTATGTGCGGGACCAGATGCAGCGGGCCTTGTCCGCCCAGAGCGAACTGCCCCCAGGCGTGGTGTTGGAGCCGTCGGCCTACTATGCGGACATGGTGGGCACAGGGGAACTGTGGGTGGGGGAGGACGGTCTGCCCCTGCGCCAGATGCTGAAGCTGCACTTTCCGATCCAAAACCAAGAGCAGGTTTACGCCCAAATTTCCGTGATCTTCTCTGACTACGGCCAGGTCATGGGCCCCTTAGCCCTCTTCCAAAACCCCACGCAGCTTCAAAGAACCGTGCTGGCCACCTTTGGCAACCTGGCGGCCTTGGTGATGGCCGTGGCCCTTGGGGCTGGATTGGTCTACTTCCGGCGTCGGCGCTTTATGCAGGGCGGCGTGGCGGTCACGATCTCCCTGATGATGGTGGTCGGCCCGGCCCTTTCCAGCCAGCGCACAGGCAATTTCTTCGCCACCCAGCGCGCCCAGGCCGCGGAGACCACCCGGCAGATCGACGCCAGCCAGTCCGCCCGCAGCCTCCAGGCCCTGGCCAAGACAACCACCTTTAACCCCCACGCCGAGGCCCTGGCCGCCCTCAACGGGGAGAACGCCATCACCGGCCCGCCCAACGTGCCTGTGGCCGTGGACGTGGCCAAGATCGCCCGCCAAGCCGCCAGCCGCTCGGAGGATTCGGACGGGGACGGCCTTTCGGACATGGAAGAGCGCTTGGTGAAGCTGAATCCCAATGCCAAGGACAGCGACGGCAACGGTACCCCCGACGGCAACGAGGACATGGACGGGGACGGCCTGAGCAATTTCCAGGAGGCCAGCCTGGGCACGGAGCTGGCCAACCCGGATTCCGACGGCGACTCTTTGACCGATCTGCAAGAGTTGACCCCCTTCACCTGGGGCGGTAAGAGTTGGGCCACCAATCCCCTGGAGATGGACAGCAACGGGGACACCCTGACCGACCTAGAGGAGTCCCGCCTAGACGCCAACAACGATGGCAAGCCCGACGACACGGACGGCGACGGCATCCCGGATCTCTTCGACGACGACAACGACGGCGACGGCGTGCCGGACCGGGTGGATCTCTCCCCCTTCACCAGTGTGGGCAGCGCCACCACCACCTTCTCGACCAGCAATCCTTTCTCTCTGGCTATCCAAAATTTGACCCCCAACACCACCTCTTTCCTGGACATGCAGATCCGGCCCAAAAACCCGGAGCATCTGTGGTACGCCTTCAACGTGCTGGACTGGCCCAGGGACTCCGCTGGCCAGGTGCAGGATGTGGACAACCAGACCTACGCCTACACGGTCCGAGACAAGTACGGCCTGACCGATACCAACCCGCCGGCGGACCTGAGCTATCCCGACTCGCCCACGGACCTCACCTTTGGGGACATGCGCCTGACCCCCATGTTGGAGTTCCGGGTCTTGGACAGCACAGGCAGCGCCCATCTGCCCTCGGCGGATGTGCTCAAAGCCTATAACATTTCGGTCATCCCCATGACCGACGACGGCACGGACACGGGGACCATTGTGGGCAAGAAGATCTTTGCCCCTGTGGCCCTAGTGGCCGACGAGCAGACCGGCGACCGGGTGGCCTTCCGCACCCGCATCCCGTACATGCCCACCACCGCCAGTTGGGGATCCGCCCACGAGGCCCGGCTGGTGTGGAGCGTGCAGATCCTGTCGGACATCCCCTGCAACCCCACTGGCCCGGACGCCGCGGCCATGATGTGTGAGGCCGTGGATGGCAAGCCCGACGAGGGCTTCATCTACAACGTGCCTCAGATCGTGCAGACCTATGACGACGAGTGGTATATCACTGGCCTCAGCGTTCAGGAGGATCAGGGCGCAAATGTCGGCGTGATCTACGAAGATCCGGCCAAGGATGTGGGCGCCCTCAACCGCAACCAGGCCCTGTGGCCCCTGGTCTTCGGCTTGGACGAGACCTTCTTGGGCGGTCGCCAAGACCTCACCCTGGCCCAGATCGAGCAGCGCTTCGACCACACCAAAAACGGCGGCGGGGCCAGCGCTGCCCCCTGGTCTCTCCCCAACATCATGCGGGTGGAGACCGGCTACTACGACCAGTTGGACCGGGCCATCGCCAACGTGACCATGACCCGCACCAAACAGATCCTCTCCACCAACTTCACCGGCCTGTGGTCCCCGGCCAGCCCCATCACCCCCACCCTGATCTATGCCCAGGAGATGACCTCCCGGTCCACCAGCTTGGACGAGCTGCGGGAGGGCAACGGCTATGTGAGCGTCAGCGGCAACGCCCTGACCGTCAACTTCGCCCCGGCGGGCAAGCCCCAGCTCACCCCCACCACCACCCGCAGCCTGAGCTGGATGGCCTATTGCGCCCAAAGCACAGGGGGCGCCACGGTCTGGGATAGCTGCGACCCGGATGTCTACGCGGCCGAGCTGGCCGCCCGCTACGCGACCGAACTCTACACCGCCGGGGACACCACGGCCATGACCCGTGGCCGCCTGGCCCTGTTGCAAAATTTCTACGTCACCGTCTCCCGTGGGGCCACGGGGATCGTGGGCGGCGTCTCCCCGGTCACCCCGCCCACGGACGGGGAGATCGGCGCACGCATCGCCACCATGATCGGCAACGGCGGCGTCAACGGTGTGGCCAAATATGTCTTGAACGACCTGATCGACGGCTGGTTTATCGAGGGCGACATGGCCCTGGAGAAGGTCGGCGACACCTTCCAGACCATTGATGGGGTCAAGGGCATCTTGGAATCGGCCAAGGATGTGGCCGAACTGGGCAACTTGCAGACCAAGATGGGCACCAAGGCCGGCGCGTTTGGCGCTACCAAGACCGGCGCGCTCAAGGGGGCCGGTCTGGTGATGGTGGCCGCCGTGGTCTTTGGCTATATCGCCAGCGAGTTTATCTGGCCGGACAACAGCGGCGTGGCCATCTGGGCCGCGGTCGGCTCCCTGGCCTTTGCCGTGGTCCTGGCCGTGGATGCCATCTCCGCGGTCAACAGCGCCAGGGGGACCGCGGGCGCGCTCTCGTCGTTCAAGATGTCCTCCATCAAGGGGGCGGCCGTGGTGGCCGCCGTGGTGATCGCCGCGGCCTGGGGCTACTTTGTCTATTCGATCTTCTCCGCCGGGGTCAAGTTCTTCAGCGTGGAGTTCAACAAGGCGTTGGCCACCATGATCGCCACCACGATCGTGTTGGTGGTCTTGGTGTTGCTTTCGGCCAATCCAATCGGGGCGCTCTTTGGGGCGTTGCTGGCCTTGGTGGACGGCATTCTGACCCTGTTGTGTAAGACCGACGTGATCGACGACGGCGAGGACGGGGACGACTGCCCCTCCATCACCGGCGAGGTGATCAAGTTTGTCACCGAGGTGCTCTATTCCTACGATCTGATGATCGAAATGGACCGGGAAGAGAACCCGAAGCTGATGGACCAAGGGCCGCCCAAGGTGGCGCGCACGGACCGCTCCAAGGGCTTCATCGCCAGCAACGCCCTGATCCTCTCCATGCCCGTGACCACCACCATCTTCCACAAATCCCCGCCGCTGAAGAACTGGCAGATGGTCTTCTACAGTTGGTTCTTCACCGCCAGCAACCTGCGCAGCAGCGCCTTTGACTATGCCATCTCCGACACCCCCACCCCGCTGGATTCCAGCCGGGGCACCATGGAGAACGCCTGGACGGTGACGGATTACGGCAACTATGCGGGCAAAACCCTCTATCACGGCGTGGCCAAGACCACGGTGAGCATGACGAAGACCTTTGACGCCGGGATCAACCGGGCCTTGGACTACAACTTCAACTCCGGCTACGAGGTGGCGGCCTATGAGTGCTGGACCATCCCCAACCCCTTTGGCCCGCCCTATCTGATCCCCATCTGCTATAAGCGGGACAAGGACGGCTCCAACACGGCCTTTGTGGCCGGTCCCCAACTGGACATCTTTCCCAACACCCTGGAAGAGTTCGTGGCCGTGGTGCCCGATGGCAGCGGCGGCAGCCGGTTGGCCTGGGACAGCCGCTTCCCCACTATCTATGACAGCGATGGGGATGGGCTGGTGGTGGCCTCCCGGGGCGGCATCGACCCGGATGACCGCAAGCCGGACACAGACGGCGACGGCCTGCCGGATCGCTACGAGCTGAACCGGCGGCTGGAAGGGGTGGGCTACGGTCTGCGCACCTGGGACACGGACCTGGATGGGTTGAGCGACGCCCAGGAAGCCGGATACGGCACGGACCCCTATAGCCGGGACACGGACAACGACGGTCTGGATGACGACGAGGAGATCTACCACGAAGTGATGGACCCGAATCCCACCGGCGTGTGGACCGGCGGCTGGGACGTACGCGCCACGGTGTGGAGCAACCCCAGCACATCCATGACCCGCTCGGCCATCACCGACACCATCGGCCTGGCCAGTACCATCACCGTGCGCGTCTCTTCGGACCCCCGTTCCGCGGACGGCGACGGCGACGGCATCCCCGACGATGTGGAGCGGGAGTGGGCCTTGTCCCCGGACCTGAGCGTGCGCATCGACCAGGAGGGGCGACCCTACCACCCCAACGTCTTCAACACCAACCCGTTGCAGATCTTCGTGGCCACAGATCTGCCCGACGGCTTTGTGGGACCGGGCCAGACCTTTATCTATACCAACACCGTCTCCGCCCTGCAGGACTTTGCGCCGGGCGTGCTGGAGATCACCACGCCCCAGCAGGTGAGCGGCCATCCCATCGTGCAATCCTTCAACGTCAGCCGAGGCCAGAGCCAGACCTGGGCCATCCCCCTGGCCGTGCAGGCCAACGCCCAGACCGGCGCCGCGAAGCTGATCAGCACGGGCCGGGCACGCACGCCGGCCGTCAACAGCTCCACCATCTTCAGTTGGACCGTGGGCACCGATACCATCACGCCGGATACCCCTGGCCGGGGCATCAGCGCCACCTCCATCCGCCCGGACAAGGCGGACGCCTTCCTGCTCCCCGGCGTGGTCTCGGACAGCGCCGAGCGGGGCGGACGGGGCGACATCTGGACCTATGCCCTGACCGGGTCGGACCCGTCTCTCCAGATCGCCAATGATCAGAATGGCTATGGCGCCACCTATCTGCGCAGCAACACGGCCCCCAAGAGTGTCTGCAACGATGACGGCCAATGTCTGGTGCTGTGGGAGCATGTGAACAATTGCAACTGGGTGAATATCAACCGCTTCTATATCGACGCCATCGGCACCGACGGCCAGGCTGGTGTCGAGCCGGTGATCATGTTTGATCGGGACCCTGGATCCACGGCGGCCCCGCCCGCCCAGTTTGAATTCCAACCCGGCGGCGTCATGGACTCCCGGGTGATCTGGTGGTGGTCCTGGTGGGTAGTCATCAATCTGAATGCAAATCAATGGGTGCAGGGTAGTGTCAATGGGATGCCCCAGTATGTCTACTACTGCGATCCGTCGCCCAACTACGATGCCCGCATCATCATGGGCGAGACAGACACGGGCATTGACGAGGTGATCGGCCATATCGACGTGCGGCCCCAGCACATGCCGGTCAACGGCTGGGCGGAGTTTTACACACCCCTTGGCCCCAGCGTCAATGGGGTCAAGTATACGGTGGACTACGATCATGACGCGGTCCAGCGCAACGTTCTGGCCGGGGCCATTGTGGCGCCGCCGACGGGGAATGGGGCCATCACCGTGTCCAAGCCCCAGTTCAAGACCAGCCTGGGCAGTGGAAGCTCTGCCACGATTGGTGAGCTGAACCCGTCCACGGCCAGCGACGGCACAAACTTCGTGATGGCCTGGAATATGAAGAACATCTCGTTGCTGCAATCCGGCGGCGCCTATTGGAACACCAGCAGCAGCCTGTTGGTGCGCACCCTCTCGGCCAACGGATCGTCCTTTGGCAACACCTATTCCCTGGATAGCGCCACCTGCAACATCTCGGCCAGCGGAGACTATGTCAGCGGCCCCAATATCGACAGCTATTGGGACTATGACAAGGGCTACGCCAAGATCCATTCGGACATCCTCTCCACCGTTGTCTGGACCGGGGACCGCTATCGAGTGGTCTGGCTACACCCCACCTGCGACGACAGCAGCGGGGCGTTGTGGACCGCGGACCTGAACGCCGACGGCTCGGTGATGAGCGGCAGCAAACGCTTGCTGGAAACCCAGGTCTCCTACATCTCCACCGGGGGCATCACCCGCAACTCGCCGCCCCAACTGGCCCATGATCCGGTCAATAACCGTAGCTTTGTGGTCTATAAACATATCAGCGGCCAATACTTGGTGGGTCTGCTCTTTGATGACTCCTGGGGCGCCGCCCAGCGCCACGTACTCTCTCCCCTGGAGAATGGTGGCCCGCCGGTGGAAGATGGCAACTTCCCGGCAGTGGCCTATAACCCGGCCACAGGCGGATGGTTGCTGACCTGGCGCAACCCCAACGTAGGCAGCGGCAACTACATCAGCTATGCCAACCTGCCCGCGGATGTGGCCTCCGGCGGCCGAGTCCCGGCGCTGGACTATGTGTACAGCCCGAACAGCGCCACGGGCATGGCTTTGACCTGCCCGGCGGCCTCCACGGCCCCGGTGCTGGCCCTGGCCTTGGAAGAGATGCCCGGCGCCACGGCCTTCAAGGACGAGATCACCGGCACGAACAAGGGATCTTGCTCCGGCAGCGAATGTCCGACCGTGGGCGTGGCCGGGGTTGGCTCCTTGGGCAATACCTTTGTGGGCAACGGCAAACCGCCCCGCACGGATCGGGCCGTCTACTTTGACGGCGGCGACTACCTGGGTCTCTCTGCGCCCATCCACAACAACTTCACCCTCTCCTTCTGGTTCAAGCCAGACCCGAACGTGACCTACACCGGGTCGACCTGGCAGGACGCCGGCCCCATGATCTGGGCCAACGCCCCGACCGATGCCCAGAACTGGGGCGTCTCTCTGGGTGCAGACAACCGGGTACTCTTCGGCGTGGGCAATGCCACAGTCACCGGGGACGCGGTGACCGCGGGCCAATGGCACCAGGTGATCGCCATCCGGGACGGCAGCACCGGGTATCTCACCCTCTATGTGGACGGCAGCGTCAGAGGAACCCAGGGCAGCGCTTTGAATCTGGTGGACACCCCCAACATCTACCTGGGCACCCATAACAGCAACTTCCGAGGCACCCTGGACTATCTGTTGATCTACGACACCCTCTTTGCCCCGGACGCCGCTGGCTTGCACTACGCCGGTACCCTCAAGGCGGACCTGGGCTATACCCCGGACCCCTCCTACTGCGTCGTCACCCAGCCCGTGGGCAGCGAGTTCAAGTTCACCCGCATCTCGGCCAAGACGGTCCTGCCCCGGGGCGCCGGCCCGGTGGTCAACTCGGCTGGCATCAGCTTCGACGTGGACGCCACGCCCCCCAGCGTGACCCTGGACTCCCTGGCCAGCCTGCTGGTTGACGGTCAATATCTGCAAGCCCCCAACCCCAACGGCCCTGGCAGCGCCACAGAAACCCTGATCATCGGCGGCAATGCCGATGACACGGACTCCGGCGTGGGGTCCGTGGCCATCGACCTGAACGGCACATCCTATCCGGCCACGGGCAAGGCCACCTGGACCTTTGGCCTGCCCATCAGCGAAGGCAACTACAACATCCAGGCCACGGTCACAGACAATGTGGGCAATACGGCCAGTTCGCCCATCCTCTACTTCTCTGCTGACGGCACCCCGCCGAACCTCAACATCGACGTGCCCGGCGCCTACCTGATCCCCACCGAATCCACCACGGGGGAGTGGTCCTTCCCCCTCAGCGGCAGCGCCCAGGATGGGGGTATCAACGTCTACACCTATATGGACGAGACGAGCGTGGCCGTGCGGGTGCAGTCTGCCGATGGCTTTTACGGTGACTGGCAACCGGCGGTGCTGGACACGGGCACCCACAAGTGGACCTCCACCTATCGCCTGCCCGTGAACTGGGGCCCGCCCAACGACACCTACACCGTTACCGTGCGGGGCGCGGACATCGTGGGCAACATGGGCCAGACCAGCGCCGTCTTCGAACTGCGCTCGGTCAAGATGGACTCGACCACAGCCGACGCCGACGCCCGGCTTGATCCCATCACCGAGCCGGTCAGTCTGCACGGGGTGATCACCAGCGCCACGGGCCTTGCCTCCGTCCAGTCCACCATCGTGCCCGTGGACGAGATCGTGGTCTATTCGGACACGGTGCTGCATCTGCCCTTGGATGAACCGGTCGGCTCGGTCTGGTTTGCCGATGCCACCCTGCCCAGCAACAATGGGCGCTGCGACGACTTCCGGGACTGTCCTGTGGCCGGGGAGACGGGCAAGCGTATGGGGGCTTTGCGCTTCAACGGCGTCAGCGCCCTCAACGTGCCCCACGCGCCCTCCATCGACTTCACCGAGGACGAGAACTTCACCCTGATGGCCTGGGTGAATGCCATCGGCGGCAACTACCCCATCCTGATCATGAAGTATGGGGCGGAGGGCAGCTACTACTTGGGGCTGGACGATACGGGCCGGGCCTATCTGGAACTCAACGGCACGGAGATCGTCAAGAGCAGCGGGGGCATCTACGGCAGCGGCTGGACCCATGTGGCCGTCTCTGTGGACCGCACGGGCGAGCGCATACTCTATCTGAATGGCGCTGAGGCCGACTATGACCCCAATAACCCCTTCCTGGCCAGTGTGGCCAACACCGAGGCCCTGGACATCGGCTATGGCTTCGAGGGCATGATGGACGACATCATGATCTTTAGCCGTGCCCTCAGCCCGGTTGAGATCAAGACCATGATGGAGGCATCGAATCGAACATGGTCAACCGTGACGTTGGGGGATGTGGCGGGCAACGCGCCCAACGCCATCACCCCCACGGTCAAGAGTTGGCAGGTGGATGTGCCCAATGGGCTGGAAGGCTTCTACCAGATCGACCTCCAAGCCCTGGACAGCCGGGGCAACCAGCGCCGTCTCAACAGCGTGTGGCGGGGGACCGTGGACACCCTGGCCCCCCGGGTCACCATCGACGGCGGGGCCACGGGCATCAGCTATGTGGACCCGACCACGGACAACCTCAACTATGACATCGGCTATACCATCCGCACGGAAGATGTCAACCTGGACCCGGCCAGCGTCTCTGTGTTGTGCGGAGACAGCGCCCAAGGGGTGCGGGGCTATGTCAACGACAACGGCGGCGACCCCTGGGCCGAGACCCTCTTCCCGGACCTGGCCCTGCGGGACAGCTTCAGCTTTACCTGTCACAACTGGGCAGACCAGGCCAACCCGGTCACCTCGGCCACGGCCTGCGATGCCTTTGGCCACTGCACCACTGTCGAACACACCGCGGACACCTCCCAGGTGCGCCGCGGCCCGACCGCGGCATCGGCCCCGGTGATCGTGTGGCCGCCTGCTGGGGCCGTCATCGCCGTCACCGACACCTTGGAGGTGCTGATGAGTACCGTGGCCACCGGCGCCCTGAAGGAGATGGGGGTGATGAACATGGACACGGGCCAGGCCCTGGATATGCTCCAGTTCACCCAGGCCGAGAATGTCACCGGGGTCACCGCGCCGGTCACCCTGCACCTGAAGGACGGGTCGGGGAACTGGATCCTGCCCGAAGGCACCTACAACCTGGGCATCCAGACCCGAGACTGGGCCGGCAATCCCCCGGTGGTGGGGCCGGTCTTCACCTTCTCGTGGGACAGCGAAGACCCCACAGGCACACTGACCACGGATGTGCTGGCCGAGGCCGACGCCCTGGGTGTCACCAGCGGCATCATGCGCTTCCGAGGTGTTGCCGGGGACAGCAGCGGGGCCAACGCCAACATGGGCCTGGCCACGGTCCAGATCTCCGTGGGCGGCGGGCCCTACATCGACGCCAAGATCGAAAAGAGCGGGGCCACCACCTGGAACTGGTCCGCCGCGGTCTTTGTGGGCACGGATCCCTTTGGCAAGAACTACACCATCAACGTCAAGATGGTGGACAAGGCCGGGCGGCAGACCGTGGTCAGCAAAGTGATCAACGTGGACATCCCCAAGCCCGACGGCTTTGTGCCCTACGGCACGCCCACGCCCACCTCTGGGGGTACGGCCACGCCGACACCGCCGCCACCCACGACAACGCCGACCCCCACCCCCACCCCCGGCGGGACGGCCGAGTATTGGATCTATCTGCCGTTGGTTGTGCGGTAGGGGAGGGTAGGTCTCCGACTGGGCAGGGGAAACCCGATGAATCGGGTTGGGTGTGAGGAAGATGTGAAGGTAACTAAAAAGAGGCGGGGGAGATCACTTGTGATCTCCCCCGCCTCTTTTTGGTGGAAAAGTGAAAATTGAGAGTTGATCTGCATGCCGGGGACGGTGGACTAGACCGGCGGCAGAAACGTCCCCGGCACGTCTTCGCCAAGCGAGCCGAGATCGGGTCAACCCAGCATGGCCTTCGTGCGTGCCGGGGACGTTTCGGGTCAGTACCCCGAAGGGTGTTGAGGAGAT
>CAZKEX010000044.1:0-1109 GCA_964551895.1 uncultured Caldilineaceae bacterium
GAGTTGCGAGATGCGAGTTGCGAGATGCGAGATGCGAGATGCGAGATGCGAGTTGTCAAGATGTGAATTGTAGGGTTTGAAGGCCGAATTCGAACTATTTTTTGGGTCGAGTTCGTTGTTGAATGATAATCGGAATCAACATCGAGATGACTTCATCGACAAGAGAAATCCGATGTTCAAACACATCAGGTTTCATCAAATGCCGACCTCGGAAATACCAACCTTTTGTCTCTCGTGCAGATCCAAGTGAAATCGAAAGGAATCTGGCATAATCCTTCCCGAATCCGCGACCGTAGCCTTCTTCCATATTGGCGCTTATGGAACCACAACTGCGGATGATTTGTTGCGCCACTGCACGTCCTCTTGGATCGTCAGACCATACTTCGCAGTCATACCAACACAGATCGTACAGGAAAAGCGCACGTTGGTAAAATATGGAGCCCCACAGTGGCCCCGCTTTGATAACGGACGGTACCGTTTCTGCCCAGTCCCCGAAACTTCCTGGTTTCCTATCACGCGTCGGCATCCTTCCCTCCTTCCACATTCTCTACCAACTCGCATCTCGCAACTCACAACTCGCATCTCGCAACTCACAACTCGCATCTCGCAACTCGCATCTCCTAAAACTTCGCCCAATACCGCTCCCACGTTGCCGCAGCAACCTCTCGACTCTTCGTCGTGATGGCCGCCTCGTCCATGGTCAACAATTCCCGATTTTTCATCAAAATCTGTCCATGGGCAATCGTGCTGTGAACATGCCCGCCGCTGACCCCAAATAGAATATGCCAGGGCAAATTCTCCGGCTTGAGGGGCGTGGTGGGGTAGTAGTCGAGCAGGATCAGGTCGGCGAAGGCGCCCGGGGCGATGAGGCCGACGGGCTTGTCGAAAAAGGTGGCGGCCAAGGCCCGGTTGTTGTTGACCGCCATGCGGATCACCTTGTCCGCGCCCAGGGAGCGGGGATCCCAGCGAGCGACCTTTTGCAGCATGTCCGCCACCTTCATCTCGGCGAACATGTCATTGCTAAAGCCGTCGTTGCCCAAACAGACCGGGATGCCGCCCCGCAGCATGGCCTCCACCTGGGCCGCGCCCACGGCGTTGTTCATGTTGGA
>CAZKEX010000044.1:1209-18800 GCA_964551895.1 uncultured Caldilineaceae bacterium
CCTTTCGATTTTGGATTGGTGATTTTGGATTTTGGATTGCCGGTGCAGGTTGGTATCATTGTACAATGGGTAGAGGGAATCGCAAACCAGACCGGGGTGGACCCTCAATCCAAAATCACCAATCCAAAATCGAAAATAGATAAGGGGTTTTTATGAACATTCTCGTCACCGGCGGAGCCGGGTTTATCGGCAGCCATATTGCGGACGTGTTGATCGGGGCCGGCCACCACGTGATCATCG
This sequence comes from uncultured Caldilineaceae bacterium, assembly GCA_964551895.1. Classification (GTDB taxonomy): domain Bacteria; phylum Chloroflexota; class Anaerolineae; order Caldilineales; family Caldilineaceae; genus JAGNDO01. The sequence goes on from CAZKEX010000044.1 coordinate 1,450, forward strand.
TGGACAACCTGCACACGGGCCACCGCCACAACGTGCCCGACCAGGCTACTTTTTACGAAGCTGACATTCGAGATGGCGCAGCATTGGCCGCCATCTTCAAAAAAGAAGAGATCCACGCCATCGCCCACGAAGCGGCCCTGGCCAACGTGCGCGAGAGCATGACCGACCCCATCAGCTATGCGGAGGTCAACATCATCGGCACGCTGCAACTGCTGGAACTGGCCCGCAAGCATGGGGTGCAGAAGTTCGTCTTCGCCAGCACGGGCGGCGCGGTCTATGGCGAGGGCCACCGGGACAACCCAGCGGAGAGCCCTCTGCCCTTCACCGAAGACTTTTGGCCCCGGCCCAAGGACAACTACGGCGCGTCCAAGCTGGACATGGAGTTTCACATCGATCTCTACTATCAGAACTATGGGTTGAAGTACACGATCCTGCGCTATCCCAACGTCTATGGCCCGCGCCAGGACAGCAAGGGGGAGGCCGGGGTGGTGGCCATCTTCGCCGGGGCCATGCTGGCCGGGAAGCCGACCCAGATCACCGGGGACGGCAGCCAGAGCCGGGATTTCTGCTACGTGGGGGACATTGCCCGGGCCAATCTGCTGGCCTTGGAGAACGACAGCCCGGACGCCGTGGGGATCTTCAACGTGGGGACCGGCGTGCCCACGGACATCAACCAGGTCCACGCCACCCTCAAGACCATCACCGGCTATGGCCAGGACGCCGCCTATGTACCCCTGCCCACCGGCGAGGTGTTGGCGACCTATCTGGACAGTAGCCAGGCCAAGGCAATCTTGGGCTGGGAGGCCGAGGTCAGTCTGGAAGAGGGGCTGCGGGCCGTGGTGGAATGGGCCAAGGGGAAATAAACAGCTATTTCACCGCAAAGACGCAAAGGGCGCAAAGAAAACTCTTGCTTTTCTTTGCGCCCTTTGCGTCTTTGCGGTGAATGAGTTTTCGCCTTACATACCCAAGGGAATCCGGGTGGTGAAGGTGGCCCCTTGCCCCGCCACACCCGTCGAGGTCACCTCCACGGAGCCATTGTGGGCCTCGACGATCTCTTTGACGATCAACAGCCCCAGGCCAGACCCGGCGATGCCAAGGGTTGCGTTGCCGGGAACCCGGTGATATTTGGTGAAGAGGGCGGGAATCTGTGTGGGGTGGATGCCCTGGCCCGTGTCGCTGACCGTGAAGATGGCTTCATCGCCCTCGACCCGCAGAGCCAAGGTGATGGTACCACCGACTGAGGTGTATTTGACTGCGTTGGAGAGCAAATTGTCCAACACCTGGCGGAATTTATCGGCATCCACATAGGCCATCACCGGGCCGGGGGGCAGGTCCAACACCAGTTTCTGGTGACGAGCTTGGGCCTGAATTTTGATCAAGTGGATGGTGTCGTCAGCAATTTGGACCAGATCAACTTGATGCTTGGAGAGCTTGAGGTACCCTGCGTCGATCTTGGCAAAGTCCAGGTAGTCGTTGATCAGCCCCATCAGTTTGTCGGCGGCCAGTCGGATGATCTCAACCAGTTCATCCCGATCGGCTATGTCTGCCTCCATGGGATTTTGCAAAAGCAGGTCCAACATCTGGATGGCGGTCTGGATATACCCCGCTGGATTGCGCAGATCGTGGGTGACCATAGAATAGAAGTCAGCCTTGGCCTCGGCGAGTTGTTTTTGCGCCACCAGCCCCCCTCGCCGCGCCATCGCCTGTTGCAAGATGTGATAGAACTCGATCAGGCCATCCTCGCTGGAGATGTCCTGCTTCTCCACATAGGCATCCGCCCCAAGCTGCACCGCGCTGATGGCCGATTTGATCCCACCGGCGCCGGTCAGGATCACCACGGTCACGGTCTGGTCCTCGGCCCGGATGCGTCGCAATACCTCAATACCGCCAATATCTGGCAGGATCAGGTCGATCAAGACCAGATCGACCGGTTGCGATTGCGACTGCGACTTCGATTGCGACTGCGACTGATGGCGGAGCGCCTCCAACCCTGCCTGGCCTGTGGCGGCACCGTCAACCACTGCCCCCTGTTTGGTCAAGACTGTGCATAGGTAACTGCGAATGGCCATTGAATCGTCGATGGCCAAAATGCGCTTTTTGTCGAACACTTTTTGCTCCCTTCAGCAATCCACAGTCTGGCCCCAAACACAGGGAATAATTTGTTGCGCCTGGTCAGACTGAAAACTGCTGCGCCTGCCCGTCTTCAAGAAAATGACCACCTTACCAGCCATTCTGAAAGAGATCGATCCATGAAGCAATCCCCCATAGATCCCATTGATCCAGGGATGGGCCGCGAAAAAGGTTAGCGCCGTTGGGGCATGACAATTTTTTTACCAATGACTTATTCACGCCAACAAACAGTTTTTCGCCAAGATCACATGGACAGCGACCCCTTGCGGAAGTCGCTGTCGGCCAGGATGGCGTTGATCAGCACCGAGTGACCTTGGGCCGACGCTTGGGCCGCGGCGGCCAACGCGTCGTCCACCAACTCTGGGTCGGCCAGACGGATGCCCTGGCCGCCGAAGCCTGCGGCCACCCGGTCATAGTCTGTGTGGGCCAGGACCGTGGCCACGTCATCCCCCAGAATAGCGACCTGATCCCGGGCGATCTGGGACCAGCCGGCATCGTTGCCCACCAGGGCGGTGACGGCGATGCCGTGGCGGGCAAAGGTGTCGAACTCGGCCAGGCTATAGCCGCAGGAGCCGTCGCCGTAGATGATCCAGACATCCGCGTTCGGGCGCGCCAGCTTGGCCCCCAGGGCAAAGCCCGCGCCCACGCCCAGGGTACCGAAGGGGCCGGGATCCAGCCAGGTCAGCGGGCCAGGGGGCTGCAAAATATAGCTGGCCGTGCCCACAAAATCCCCGCCGTCGGCCACCAGGATGGCGTCTTCGCCCAAATGGCGATCCAACTGGGCGAAGAGTTGCAGGGGGTTGACCCGATCCGGCCCGGAGGGCTCGACCATCTGGCCGCGGATCTCGGCGTTGCGGGCCTCGTCTCGGGCCCGCAGGGTGGCGATCCAGTCGCTGCGATCCCCGGGCAGGGCTGGCTGGTCCGCCAGCCCGCGCAAAAAGAGACCGGAATCGCCCAGGATGGCCACATCCGGTTTGCGGTTTTTGGTCAGATCGACCTTTGAGCGATTGGCGGAGATAAAGGTGGCCCCCCGGCGGATGTGATTGCCATAGTCCAGGCGGAAGTCCACGGGCACCCCGGCCAGGATCACGCAGTCGGCCTCTCTGAGGGCGTTGCGCCGTTTGTGACGCATCTGCAGGGGGTGGTCCCGGCCCAACAGCCCCCGGGCCATGCCGGAGAGATAGACGGGGATGCCCAGCTTTTCCACCGCGGCGGCCACCTGATCCACGGCGTCCACGGTGAGCAGGGCCTGGCTGCCCACCAGCAGCAAGGGGCGTTTGGCCTGGGCGATCCGGGCGGCGGCCTGCCCAATCTTGCCCCCGTCCGGCGTGGGGACAACCGGGGCGAATTTGGCCGAAACCCGCTGGCCCTCCGCCCCGGCGAAGAGACGGCGGGCGTGGAAGGTCAAATAACCCTGCACCGCCCGTGCCCCCAAGGACTTGCCCCCGCCCGACTTGATGCCGTACCACTCCTGCACGATCTCCTGGCCGTAGAGCAGATCGACCGGCAGCTCCACAAAGACCGGTCCCGGCACGCCGTCCTGGGCCTGGCGGAAGGCCTCCTCCAGGCTGGGCACAATATCCTTCACCCGCTTCACCGCCTTGGCCCACTTGACCACAGACTTAAAAAGCGGGATCTGCTCGATGTCCTGGAGCGCGCCCCGGCCTTTGAGGGCTGTGGCCGCCGCGCCGCCGATCAGCACCACCGGGGACTGGGCCATCTGGGCGTTCTTGACCGCGGTCAAGGTGTTTGTTACCCCCGGCCCCGCGGTGACCACGGCCACGCCGGGCACGCCGGTCAGCCGGGCCACGGCATCCGCGGCGAAGACGGCGTTGACCTCGTGGCGGGTGTCGATCACCCGGATGCCCCTGGCCTTGCTGGCCGTGAGGATGGGGGAAATGTGGCCTCCGATGAGGGTGAAGACAAACTGCACCCCCTGGGCTTTCAGAACTTGGGCAACCCAATCACCGCCGTGCATGATACGCTCCTTCGGTAAAGATCGAATGCGAACTGTGATATGATTGTAGCCCCAAGGTCAACAAGCGTCAATCTGTGGCAGCAACTCTCGTCCTAAGAAAGGGAAAAAATAGGCCACGGATTGAACGGATGGAACGGATTTTCACTGATTTTTAGAAGAAAATCCATCTTTATCCGTCACATCCGTCTGATCCGTGTTCTATTTTAACTACACTACAAGGGAAGCCGGGCCATGTAACGGCTGCCCATCCCCTGGCATCTAAAGCCCCGGTTGCAAAAACGTAACGGGCAAAGAGCAATGAGTAATGAGTAATGAGTAATGAGTAACGAGTGATTTGTTGTACTCACGGTCCATGCTCGTATACGTCCCCCCATTACTCATTACTCATTACTCATTGCTCGTTACTCATTGCCCGTTACTCATTTCGCCAAGGAGCCAAATTCATGAAATTACGCTACTTTTACGACGAAAAACTGGCCCATGCCTCCTATTTGGTCGGCTGCCAGGCCACGGGCGAGGCCCTGATCGTGGATCCCGGTCGTAACGTGGACATGTACATTCAGGCCGCCGAGCAGGAAGGCATGCGCATCACCGCCGTCACCGAGACCCACATCCACGCCGACCTGCTCTCCGGTCTGCGGGAACTCTCCACCCGTACCGGGGCCACGGCCTATCTCAGCGACGAGGGGGACGCCGACTGGAAATATGGGTTCGCCGACGAGCTGAACGGTGTCCTGCTCAAGGACGGGGATACGTGGAAGGTGGGCAACATCATCCTGCAGGCCATGCACACCCCCGGCCACACCCCGGAACACATGAGTTTCCTGCTCACGGACAGCGCCGGCGCGGACAAGCCAATGGGCATCTTCACCGGGGACTTCGTCTTCGTGGGGGATGTGGGCCGCCCGGATCTGCTGGAAGAGGCCGCTGGCTTGGCCGCCACCAAGGAGCCGGCCGCCCGCACCCTCTATGCCAGTCTGCAACGCTTTGCCGACCTGCCCGACTATCTGCAGGTCTGGCCCGCCCACGGCGCGGGGAGCGCCTGCGGCAAGGCGTTGGGGGCCATCCCCAGCACCACGGTGGGCTACGAAAAGATGTTCAACTGGGCCTTCCAGGTGGAAGACGAAGCCGAATTCGTCAAAATGGTCCTGGACGGGCAACCCGAACCGCCCCGCTACTTCGCCATGATGAAGAGCCTCAACAAGATCGGGCCGCCCCTGCTCAACGGCTCCCCCCGTCCGGCCCGGCTCACCGGCCACCGCCTGGTGGATCTGGTCACCGCCGAAACCGTGGTCATCGACACCCGGGAGAGCGGCGCCTTTGCCGAGGCCCACGTCCCCGGCACGTGGAACATCCCCCTCAGCAGCAGCTTCACCACCTATGCCGGGTGGCTGCTCAACTACGACGACCCCTTCTATCTGATCGTGGACGAGGGCCGGCTGGACGAAGCCATGCACCTGCTCCACTCCATCGGTCTGGACACAGCGGCCGGCTACGTCTGCCCAGAGGCCATTCACTTCTGGAGCCGCTTCACCGGCCAGGAGTTGGCCAGCATGGCCCAGGTCAGCCCCCAGCAGATCAAAGACGCGGTGATGGATGGCCGGGTGCAGGTGTTGGACGTGCGGGGCAAGGCCGAATACGACGAGGGGCACCTGCCCGGCGCGTTCAACATCCCCCTGGGCTACATCCCCAACCGGGTGCAGGAGTTGCACACGGACCGCCCCGTGCTGATCAACTGCCTGACCGGTGTGCGCAGCGCCATCGCCGCCAGCTTGTTGGAAAGTCGGGGCTTCAGTCAGGCCATCAACCTGCGGGGGGGCTATGTGGATTGGGCCACTGAAGGCTTGCAGATCGAACGAGCCAGCTAAAAATGTAGGTGCGGTTTTCAACCGCACAGGTTCGCTCGACCCAATTGTGCGGTTGAAAACCGCACCTACACATAAAAAGGAGGGACGGCTATGCGCCGTCCCTCCTTTTTTTATGAATGATGATCTTCTGCGGTCTACGCCATGAGTGTCGTTAGAAATTTTTTCCTAAACTTGGCTACCTTGGGGGCGACGACGACCTGGCAGTATCCCTGGTTTGGGTTGGTTCGATAATAGTTCTGGTGATAGGCCTCGGCAGGGTAGAAATGGTCCAGCGGGGTCACCTCGGTGACGATGGGGTCTTTCCAGATACCCTCGGCTTCAAATCGCCGGATCACCGTTTGGGCGACCTCGACCTGCTCTTGGCTGTGGGTATAGATGGCCGACCGATATTGGGTGCCCCGGTCCGCGCCCTGGCGGTTCAACGTGGTGGGGTCGTGGATGGTGAAGAAGACCTCCAGCAGTTGCAAATAGCTCACCACCGCCGGGTCAAACGTGACCTGCACCACCTCGGCATGGCCCGTGGTCCCCGCGCACACGGCCTCATACGAAGGATTCTCCACATGGCCCCCGGCATAGCCGGACACAACCTTGGACACCCCCTTCACCTCCTGATAGACCGCCTCCAAACACCAAAAACAGCCCCCGCCCAAAGTGGCGACCTCTGTCTTTTTCTCGTCGAGCAGTGAATTAAGATTCATGTTCCCTCTCCCTCTGATCCGTGGGTTCAGTTTACCTTCACAACATGTCTCAGAATACCAGATCAGCGGAGAAATTGCTGCAAGTCACCCTACACTTTCAGCGTCGAGAACCAATCAACTAATAGCTCTGCCGAAAAAAGGTCAAATTCACCGCAAAGACGCCAAGAACGCAAAGAAAAGCAAGATTTTTCCCTCTGCGTTCTCTGCGAAATCTCTGTGTCCTCGGCGGTTAAATGGCTTTTTGCAGCAGAGTCACCAATCAACCAATCAGCCTCTCCCCCAACCATCCTGCCACCTCGCCCACGGCCACATCCACCTGCTCGCCGCTGGCCAGATCTTTGACCGCCGCGTTGCCGCTCTCCACTTCCCGTGGCCCTAGCAGCACAGCGAAGCGGATCTTGCGCTCGTCCGCATACTTGAACTGCTTGCCATAGCTGTCCTTGAGCTGGGGATAGAGATCCACCCGCAACCCGACCCGGCGCAGCTCGTGGGCCAGGCGGAAGCTCTCGCCCACCGTGCTGTCGTCGTACTGGGTGACCAGCACCTGGGGCATCCCGGCCAGGATCTCCGGGAACATGTTGCGCTCTTCCATCAACAACAAAATGCGTTCCAGCCCCAAGCTGAAGCCACAGGCCGGGATCTGCTGGCCGCTGAACATGCCCACCAGATCGTCGTACCGTCCCCCCCCGCCGCCGGAGCCGCTGAGACCGGGGAACTCGATCTCGAAGATGGGGCCGGTGTAGTAGCTGAGGCCCCGGGCCAAATAGGGATCAATGCGCACAAAATCGGCGGCGGGGCCGTGGGCCACATAGGCCACCACCTGTTCTAGCACCGCCACCCCTTCACTGCCCGACTCGGAACTCGCCAATTGATCGCCCAGCCAGGCCAGGATCTCGGCCGTCTTGTCAATGCCCTGGGGCGCGTCGGCCATCAGGGTCAGCAGGGTCTCTGTGGCGGCTTCGGGAATGCCCCGGCCAATCAGCTCCGCCCGCACGCCGTCCACGCCGATCTTGTCCAGCTTGTCGATGGCGACCAGGGCCGAGCCTTCCTGGTCCGGGGCCACCCCGGCCACGGTCATCAGCCCCTTCAAGATCCCCCGGTGGTTGAGCCGGATCTGAAAATCCTCGGCTGTCTTGAAGCCCAACTCTTGCAGCACCTGGGCGCCGGCGGCCAGCACCTCCGCCTCCACCGTGGGGCTGGTGGAGCCGGCAATGTCCACGTCGCACTGGTAGAACTCCCGATAGCGCCCCTTGGCCGGCCGGTCCGCCCGGTAGACCGGCTGGATCTGGTAGCGCTTGAAGAAGCGGGGGATGGCGTTGCGATACTCCGCCACGACCCGGGCCAGGGGCACGGTGAGGTCATAGCGCAGACCGGCGTCCCCCACGCTCTCCTCGGTGGGGCTGTTGGCCAGGGCCTTCTCCAACTTGGCCCCCCGCTTCATCACCCGGAAGATCAGTTGATCCCCCTCATCGCCATACTTGCCCAGCAACGTGTCCAGCCGCTCCATGGTCGGCGTCTCCAGGGGTTCAAAGCCATAGCTCTGGTAGACCCGTTCGATGGTGTGGATCACAAAATTGCGGCGCAGCACGTCCAAAGGCAGGAAGTCCCGCATGCCGCTGAGGGGTTTGGTGTTGGTTTTGGCCATGATGGTGCCTCGTATCGAGTGTCGTGTGTCGAGTATCGATGGGGCGCGATACATGATATTTGGGTTGAATTGAGTCGAGCCGAGGAGTTCGCACCCCCTGGTGCGAACGGGTTTGCGTCAGGGGGTGCCGACTTCGCACACCCATGATGAATAATCGTCAGTTGAATGGCGTCAGTTTACCACAGAGGTGGGAGAGGGAGCGAAGAGATTAGTTGGCGAGGTCGGGACATAGGGCATGGTTCATCCATTGAGGAACGGGTCCTTACCAAATCGTAGGTGCGGTTTTCAACCGCACAGGGTCCATTCACCAACCATGATCATGGGAGTCATGCGGTTGAAAACCGCACCTACGATTCACCGAAATTGGTAAGCTGTGATGAACCATGCCGGATTTCTCATGTTTTACGGTATCCCCAAATATCGACTATAATGTCGATGTAGTTCACCGACAATCCTGTTCAAAATGGTAACGCCCATGAAAATCGACTACGATCCTGACGCCAATGCCGTCTACATCCAACTTCGCTCCGGCGAGGTGGATGATACGGTGGAATCGAGCAAATACATCTTTGTGGATGTGGACGCGGCCGGGGTGCCCCTGGGCGTGGAAATTCTTTTTGCGAACCAGCTTCTGTCCGGGGATGACATCGCCAGCGTCACCGTGAATGTTGGCCCAAAAGCTGTGCCAGCCTGATCCCCCTACCGCAACCCACTCCTCAACACCTCCCCATACGCCCCAATCCGCGCCCGCCGCATTTCCCGCTGACTCCCCAACCCCAGCTTGATCCCCTCGATCCCGATCTGTACCCGATATTCCCACAACAGATACCGGCGCAGGATCTCGGCGATCAGTTTGCCGTGATACTTGCGGGCATAGCGCACCTTGCTGGTATTGAAATGCACATGCCGGGCCGCCACCACCTGACCGCTGCTGCGCCCTTCGTAGTGGATCACCGTGGCTTCCGGCACAAAAACCATGCGCCACCCTGCCCCCTTGACCCGCTTGCACAGGTCCATCTCCTCACTGTACATGAAGAAGCCCTCGTCGAAAACCTCCCCCTCCCCCAGCTTGACCGTCTCCAACGCTTCCCGGCGCATGAGCAGGGCCGCGCCCACCAGCCAGTCCACCTCCTGGCGGAAGGTGTCGGGCCAGTCGGCCAGGTGATAGCGGCGCGCCCAGGGGTTGCCCGGCCAGGCATTTCCCAGCCATGTGCTTTCAAAAAAGGGGGTGAGCCGGGTGGGGAAACGACGACGGCTGCTCTGGGGGGAGCCGTCGCCGTAGACAAGCCGGGGGCCAGCCCCACCCACTGCGGCATCCTCGTCCACAGCCCGGAAGAGCTGCCACAGGCCGTCGTCCACCAGCTCCGTGTCCGGGTTGAGGAAGTAGACCATCCGCCCCCGGCTGACCGCGTAGCCCCGGTTGTTGCCGGCGGTGAAGCCCAGATTCTCGTCGCTGGCGATCACCGTCACCCAGGGGAAGAGGGCGGGCAGCAGGGCCACCGTGGCGTCCCCGCTGGCGTTGTCCACCACGATCACTTCCAACGTGGGGGCGCCGGGCTGGTCCATGTCCGGCCCAAAGGCGCGCAGGCCCGGCGCATCCGCCACAGGACGGCTGACCCGCTCAACCGAGCGCAGACAGGCCCGCAGCAGATCCCACACGTTCCAACTGACGATGATGATGGAGAGGGCGGGGGATTGGGGATTGGGGATTGGGGGGGTGGTTGATTTGTTGATTTGTTGATTTGTTGATTTTAGGGTCATGGGAAAATCCATTCACATACTTGTCAGCGCGCCAATCAACAAATCAACAAATCAACAAATCAACTAATTCCTTCTCTGCACCACAAAATCGCACAGGCCCAACATGGACTCTTTGTAAATGTTCTCCGGCAAGAGTTCCAGGTTGTGCCGGGCCTTTTCCACGAAGTCCAGGGCCTCTTGGTTGGCCTGGGTGATGGCGTCGGTGTGCCGCACTTGGTGGACCACGGACTGGATGGCCTGGGCCAGGGCGGCCGGGTTGCCGTCCTCGGCCTGCCAGCGGGCCTCGTCCAGCCGGTCGATGATGGCGTCTGGGTCCGGGCACTGTTGCATGAAATAGAAGAAGGGCAATGTGAGGGTACCCTGGCCCAGGTCGCTGCCCGCCGGCTTGCCCAGGCTCTGCTCGTCCCCGGTGAAGTCCAAAATGTCATCCACGATCTGAAAGGCCATGCCCAGGTTGTAGCCGTAGTTTTTCAGATCCTGCACCCGGTTTTCGGCCAGGCCGGAGAGAACGGCCGCGGATTCCGTAGCCGCGGTGAAGAGGCTGGCCGTCTTGGCGTAGATGCGCTGATAGTAGGTGCTGCGCTCCTGCTGATAGTCGTGCCGGGCGTGCATCTGGTGAAGTTCGCCGTTGACGATGATCTCCAGGGTGTCGCTGAAGATGTGGATCACCCGCATGTTGCCGGTCTGGGCGGCGAAGCTGGCGGCCTGGCCAAACATATAGTTTCCGGCCAGCACCGTGGACCCCTGGGGCCAGTTGGCGTTGAGGGTGGGCGCGCCCCGGCGCAACATGGCCCCGTCGATCACGTCGTCGTGGACCAAAGAGGCCGTGTGCAGCATCTCCACCGCCGCGGCCAAAGAGACCACTTGGTCATAGCGCTCCGTGCTGCGGATGGGGCCGTTGAACTCCGCGGCCATGAGGGCGATGGCCGGGCGTACCCGCTTGCCGCCGCTGTTGATCAGATCCACAAAGGCATTGGCCAGGGGCGAAAAGAGCGAAGACTCCACCCCCTTCATCTTCATCTCCACCATCTGCAATCCGGCCCGGACGGGGAAGAGAAGCTGCTGGGCGCTCTTCACAGACCCGGAGCGATCCGTGGATCGCTCCGGGTCTGAAGCGGGGGGGGCGGCTGTTTTTGACGGCCTGGGGCGATTAAAGATGGGCATGGTTTTCTGAATGGGGCTCAGCACCGGTGAACGTCTCCAGTCCGAAAAACGATAGGGCAAGGGCTGTGCTGGCAGCGGCCATCTCTTGCACAGAGACGCCGGTCAGCTCGGCAAGTCGATCACAGATGAGCGGGATGTAGCCCGGCTCGTTGCGCTTGCCCCGGTAGGGATGGGGCGTCAAATAGGGTGCGTCGGTCTCCAGCATCAACCGGTCCCGGCGCAAGTTGGGAACCAGGGCGTGGAGTTCCCGTGCGTTTTTGAAGGTGACCGGCCCGCCCAAACTCAACACAAAATTCCACCCATAGGCCTCTTCGGCCATAGCCAGATCGCCACTGAAGGCGTGCAGCACACCCAAAAAGGGGCGAGTTGCGAGGGGCGAGTTGCGAGTTTTTTCGCTTGACACCCAATCTCGCAGAATTGCGGCCACGTCCTTGCTGGCGTCCCGGTTGTGGATGATCACGGGCAGGCCCAGTTCCGCGGCCAGGTCAAGCTGGGCTTGGAAGGCCACGGCCTGTTTGGCCGGGGCCACGTCGTCCCAATAGTAGTCCAGCCCGATCTCGCCCATGGCCACCACTTTGGGATGGGCCGCCAGCGCCCGCACCTCGTCCAGCATGGCCGGGCCAAAGTCACCGCTGCTGTTGGGATGAATCCCCACGGCAGCGTAGACGTGGTCATATCGCTCGGCCAACTCGATGGCCCGACGGCTGTGGGCCAGGTCGATGCCGGGGTTGACGATCAACCGCACCCCCGCGGCCCACGCCTTGGCCACCACCTCATCCCGGTCGGCGTCAAACTGGTCCAGATCCAGATGGCAGTGGCTGTCCACCGTCATGGGCGGGGTCAGTTGCGGCAGGTCAGCCTTGGCAGAATGGTTCAAAGTCCTCTCCCCATTACCCAATCGCCTAATCTCCCATTCCGACAACACATCGGGAGATCAGGCGATTGGATTGGCCGGATCGTGGTGCGTCCAGGCCGGTTGTACTTTTTATCACAGATGGTTCGATTCTAACATAGCCCCTGGGGTGGGTAAAGTAGCGGGGATTGCAGTAGGGACGATTTTGGATTTTAGATTTTGGATTGGGCGCTGGACACCCAATCCAAAATCGACAATCTGAAATCCAAAATCCCTATACCCCCGCCACCTTCTTGCCATCGGCCAGAATGCGGTCCACGGCGCTTTCGTCCGTGGTTTCGGTGTAGACGCGGATCAGGGGTTCCGTGCCGCTGAAGCGGACGAGAAGCCAGCCGCCGTCCTCCATGACGAATTTGTAGCCGTCGATGGTGACCAGCTCGGTAACTTTTTTGCCGCCCAGGGTGAGCCCGGCCACGCCGTTGACTTTCAGGGCATTCAAACGACTCTGGGCCGCCACTTTCATTTCGTTGTCGGTGAGCCGGGTGTCGATCCGCCCGTAGAAATGCTCGCCCACCTTTTCAAAAAGAGCGTCGAGGAGCTGGGTGGGCGTTTTGCCCGTGCGCACCATCAGGTCCAGCAGATAGAGGTTGGCGATGATGCCGTCCCGCTCGGGCACGTGGCCGTGGAAGGCGTAGCCGCCGCTCTCTTCGCCGCCGATCATGGCGTCGTGTTCGATCATGGCCGGGGCCACATATTTGAAGCCCACGCCGGTGTTGACCACGGGCACGCCGTAGATCTTGCCCAGTTTGTCCAGCATGGAGGTGGTGCTGAGGGTCTTGACGATGGTGCCCCGCTGCCCCCGGATCTCCAACAGATAGTAGGCCAGCAGGCCGTAGACCCGGAGTTGGTCGATGAACTCGCCGTGTTCGTCGCCAAAACCGCAGCGGTCGGCGTCGCCGTCCATGATGCAGACGCAGTCCGCGCCCACTTTTTTGGCCACAGCCAGCCCGGCGTCCACGTTGGGGGGAATGGGTTCCGGGCGGGTCATCTCCGGGAAGCTGGGGTTGCGCTCGGCGTGGACCTCGATGATCTCGGTCTTGCCGCCGCCCAGGATCTCGGTCAGCCAGCCGGCGCCGTTGCCCCACATGTTGTCCACCACGACCTTGAGACCGGCGTCCTTGATGGGCTGTACGTCGATCAGTTCCGCCACCCGCACCAAATAGGCCGGCTTGGCGTCGAAATAAGTCACCAGCCCCGCGGTCAGGGCCTTGTCCAAGCGCATGCGCTTGACCGCGTCCACGTCCCCGGCAGGGGGAATCAACGACTCGATCTGCTTCAGCCCGTCCGGGGGGATGGCGCCGCCGTTTTCGTCCCGCACTTTGAAGCCGTTGTCCTCGGGCGGATTGTGGCTGGCGGTGATGTTGACCCCGGCCACCCCGCCCCGGCTGGGCACGCTAAAGCTGATCACCGGCGTGGGCGTGGCCTTGTCGGTCAGATCCACCCGGAAGCCGTTGCCCGCCAACACCTCGGCCACCGCGGCGGCGAAATGCTCGCCGGAGAAGCGCTTGTCGTGGCCCACGATCACCTTGCTGCCCGCCAGTCCGTTGGCGGTCAAATAGTCGGCAAAGCCCTGGGTGCAGCGGCGCACATTTGCATAGGTATAGTCCTCGGCAATGCGTCCCCGCCAGCCGTCCGTGCCAAATTTGATGTCACTCATATTCGCTCCTTGATGAGAAAATAGAACACGGATTTGACGGATCGGACGGATCAAAACGGATCTTCTTTTTTGAAAAAATCCGTTTTTAATCCGTCAAATCCGTTCAATCCGTGGCCTATTTGTTAAAGCCCAGCAGCCTTGAAGGTCGCGGCGACCATTGCCTGGGCCTCGGTTTGGATTTGTTTGAGATGGTCTGCGCCTTTGAAGCTTTCGGCGTAGATTTTATAGATCTCCTCGGTGCCCGAGGGGCGGGCGGCGAACCAGCCGTTGGCCGTGGTCACCTTGAGGCCGCCGATGGCCGCGCCGTTGCCCGGGGCGTGGGTCAGCCGGGCGGTGATGGGGTCCCCGGCCAGGCTGTGGGCTTGCACTTTTTCCGGGGAGAGGGTGGCCAGCACTGCTTTTTGGGCCGTGGTGGCCGGGGCGTCCATGCGTTCGTAGACCGGGCTGCCGAAGCGGGCTTCCAGGGCCTGATAGCGCTGGCCAGGGTCCTTGCCGGTGACCGCGGTGATCTCCGCGGCCAGGAGGTTCAGGATCGGCCCGTCCTTGTCCGTGGTCCACACCGTGCCGTCCATGCGCAGGAAGGAGGCCCCGGCGCTCTCCTCGCCGCCGAAGCCGTAGGAGCCGTCCACCAGGCCATCCACAAACCACTTGAAGCCCACGGGCACTTCGGCCAGCCGTCGGTCCAGGCTTGCCGCCACCCGGTCGATCATGGACGAGCTGACCAGGGTCTTGCCCACGGCCGCGTCCGCCCGCCAGCCAGGGCGATGTTGGAAGAGGTAGTTGATGGCCACGGCCAGATAGTGGTTCGGGTTCATCAGCCCCACGCTGGGGGTGACGATGCCGTGGCGGTCCGCGTCCGGGTCGTTGCCAAAGGCGATGTCAAAGCCATTTTTCAGCCCGATCAGGCTGGCCATGGCGTCGGGCGACGAGCAGTCCATGCGGATCTTGCCGTCCTTGTCCACGGTCATGAAGCCAAAGGTGGGGTCCACGTAGGGGTTGACCACGGTCAGATCCAGCCCGTACATCTCGGCGATGGGCTGCCAGTAGGCCACGCCTGCTCCGCCCATGGGATCCGCGCCAATTTTGATCCCGGAACGGGCGATGGCTGCCATGTCCACCACCGCCCCCAGGTCAGCCACGTAGGGGGTCACATAATCGATTTCCCGAACAAAATCCGAGCGCATGGCCCGTTCAAGGGGCATCCGCCGCACCTCTGCCAGCCCCCCGGCGATGATCTGGTTGGCCCGATCCTGGATCACCCTGGTGGCGCCCGTGTCCGCCGGGCCGCCGCTGGGCGGATTGTACTTGAAGCCCCCATCCCCCGGCGGGTTGTGGGAGGGGGTGATCACCACACCGTCGGCCAGACCCCCGGCCTTGCCCCGGTTGAAGCTGAGGATGGCGTGGGAGATCACCGGTGTGGGGGTATAGCCGCCCCCGGCCTGGATGCGCACATGTACCCCGTTGGCCGCAAAGACCTCCACCGCGGTGGCCTGGGCCGGCTCGGAGAGGGCGTGGGTGTCCATGCCCATGTAGAGGGGGCCGGTGGCGCCCTCGCTCTGGCGATATTCGCAAATGGCCTGGCTGATGGCCAGGATGTGATCTTCGTTGAAGCTGTTGGCCGTGGCGGTGCCCCGGTGGCCCGAGGTGCCAAAGCTGACCGCGTGGGCCGGGTCCGCCGGGTCCGGCCTGTGGGTATAGTAGGCCGAGATCAGACGGGGAACATTGATCAACATCTCTTTGGGCGCAGGTTTACCTGCAAACGGGCTGCGGGCCATGAGGCTCTCCTGGGTGGGTGGTGGGCGCGTCAAAACTTAGGGGAATTTTACCACAGGGTAGGGAGGACTGAGGAACGAGTAAGGAGTAACGAGTAATTCGCGTGGGAGAGCAAAAATCGCCAACAAAGCCGATCCATCCTCAACCACACAAATTACTCGTTACTCGTTACTCCTTACTCATTACTCCTTACTCATTGCTGTTTTATCTCTCCTCCACCACCATCATCACATCCCGGTTCGGGCGCATGGTGCCGATGAATTCGGGTTTGATCTCCAGGCCGGGGACCAGTTGCAGCTCGAAGCGTTGGGCAATGGTCGCCAGGGCCAGCACCGCTTCCAGGATGGCGAAGTGTTGGCCGATGCAGATGCGGGAGCCAGCCCCAAAGGGATAGTAGGCGTAGCGGGGGCGCTTGGCCGCCTCCTCCGGGGTGAAGCGCTCTGGGTCAAAGGCTTCCGGGTTGTGCCAGAATTCCGGGTGGCGGTGGGTGATGTAGGGGGTGATGGTCACCATGGAGCCAGCCGGGATGTGGAAGCCGTCGATCTCGTCGTCCGCCAGGGGATCCCGGGCCATGATGGCCACAGGCGCGTAGAGACGCAGGGCCTCGTCCAGCACCATGCGGGTGTAGGTCAGGTTGGGCACGTCGTCCAGGGTGGGGATGCGCCCGTTGAGGACGGTCTCCAACTCGGCGTGCAGCTTTTCCCGCACCAGGGGATTCTTGGAGAGCATGACCCATGTCCAGGTCAACAGGTTGGCCGTGGTCTCGTGGCCGGCAAAGAAGGTGATCAGCACCTCGTCCCGCAGTTGGGTGCGGTCCATGCTCTTGCCCTCGTCGTCCTTGGCCGAGATGAGCAGGGAGAGCAGATCCTCCGCCGGGGGCATTTGCATCCGCTCGTCGATGACGCTGTACAGGAACTCGTCGATGGTGGACACCGCCTGCTTGAAGCGGCGGTTCTTGGGCGTGGGCACATAGAGGGGCGGGTCGATAAAGGAGAGGCTGCTGCTGGCCGCAAATTCCAAAATACCCATCAGGGCATCCCCGGCATCCGCGTAGCTGTCGCCAATATCGATCCCAAACATGGACCGGGAGATGACGCTCATTGCCAGGTGCATCATCTCGATGTTGATCGCCATAGGCTCGCCATCCCCCAGCCGGTTCTGCCAGCCGACCAGGATCTTCTCCGTGACATCCACCATGATGTCGGCGTAGACGGCCACGCCCTTGGGGGTATAGGTCGGCTGCATCAGCTTGCGCTGGCGGTTCCAAAAGGGGCCGTCGCTGGTCAGGATGCCGTTGCCCAGGGCCAGACGCAGCTTGTCGTGGCTCATGCCCTTGGGGTAGTTCTCCACCTGGCTGACCATGATATGGCGGACATGCTCAGGCCGCACAAACTGATGGATGGTCATCGGCCCGGCCTTGATCCGGGCCACATCGCCGTAAGTGTGCCACAGCTTCAAATAGGAAGAAATCACATCTTCTCGCTGGCCCAGAATCGTCTTGGCCATGTCCATCATGCTGGCCTGGGGGCCGGGGGCCAGGGTGGGCGCTAGGGGTGGATGGGGTGCGGTTGTCATTGGAATCTCCTGTTGGATGGTTGGATCGTATGCAAGATAGAGACGCAGAATTTTACATCTCTACGGTTTGTGAATATTGTAACACACTTCCCAGATGGTGGATGTAGGCAGACAGGCAAAGACAATCCCAAAAAAATAGAACACGGATTGGACGGATCGAACGGATTAAAACGGATCAAAAAAATCCGT
>CAZKEX010000045.1:0-18637 GCA_964551895.1 uncultured Caldilineaceae bacterium
GAACCACGGTCGATCTGCTGGAACCGGTGTCGATCCCGGTCAACACGGCGGTTGATGTGATGATTGAAGATGTCCAGCAATCGACTTCAAGCGAGCAACGAGCAGAACAGGCATTTTTAGAGCATCTGCTGGAAATCGGCATGATTACCCACATTCCTTCGGGCGAAGTTGATCCAACTCCATTTGAGCCGATTGTCATCACTGGAAAACCGCTTTCCGAAACCATCATTGAGGACCGCAGGTGAGCGCTTACTATTTGGACACCAGCGGAATCGCCAAACGTTATGTGTTCGAAAGCGGATCTCAGTGGATCATACAGCTTTTTGATTCGATTCCGTCCAAAGTCCTATACACCAGCAGAATCACCCACGTTGAAGTGGTTTCAGCCATTTCAAGACGGAGGCGAGCACGCACGATCCCGCCCGGCGTCTTTGAAGGTGGCATTGCGCGCTTTCAAGATGATCTGCGAAATCGATTTAGTGTGATTGCAGTTGATGAGGCCATCGTCAAATCAGCAGCTTCGCTGGCAAAATCACACGCATTACGCGCCTATGACGCTGTGCAACTGGCTTCAGCGTTATCTGTCCAGCGTGAGCGCCGTAAGTCTGACCTTCGCCCTCTCACCTTCGTTTCCGCCGACGGAGATCTCAACAAGGTCGCTATCCTCGAAGGGCTGACGGTCGAAAATCCCAACGATTATCAAGATTAGCCCCACGCGCTCCACCGCAAAGCCGCCAAGAACGCAAAGAAAAATAAGATTTTTTCTCTGCGCCTTCTCTGCGCACCCTCTGCGCCCTCTGCGGTTAAATCTCACAAGTGCTGCAAATATGCCCCAGGATCGTTCAAAAACGACCGGGTGATCGCCACATGTTCCAGCGCGTCCCAGGCCACCGGGTGGACGGGGATCTGGTCGAAGTTGAGGATGGTCGCCCCCGGAAAGGCCATCAAAATGGGCGAGTGGGTGGCGATGATAAACTGGGCGTTGTGGGTCGTCACCATCTCGTTGAGCAAGGCCAGAAAGCCCACCTGACGCAAGGGCGATAGGGGCGCTTCCGGCTCGTCCAGCAAATAGAGACCGTCGGGCACGAAGCGGGATTGGAAGAGATTCAGGAAGCTCTCCCCATGGGAGCGGGCGGTGAGGTCCACGCCGTAGCGCCGTTCCATGGCCGCCAACTCGTTGTAATAGGGCAGGGCCGCCAGGGATTTGGCCTTGTCCGACCGCCCCACATATTCCCGATCGATGGCCGCCAGGTCCGTTTCCAACTCCGCCCGCATCTGGCCCATGCGCTTGGCAAAGCCGAAGAAATCTTCCGCCCGCAAGAAGAAGCCTTTGTGGGTCCGTTTGGTCCAGGCCAGCTTGAATTGCCGGGCCAATTCCCGCAGGGGCTTCAGGCTCTCGTCCCGGTGGGCGTCCACGCTGCCCACGGTGATGGAGCGGGCGGCGATGGCCAACGCCTCCATAAAGGTGGACTTGCCCGACCCGTTCTCCCCCACCAAGAAGGTGACCGGAGTCGTGAACTCGATCCCCGTCAGCCCGGCGATGGCGGGGACGGTGAAGGGGTAGTCGGCCCGCTCGCCCAGGCTGCGCAGTTCGACGGAACGCAGGTGGATCATGGTGTTGGCTCCGCCCACGCCTGAATTTGAGAGCGCACCCACGCCGCATCGTCCGCAGAGAGGGGTGGCGGTGGGGGATCTGCGCTGTAGTCCAGGTTTTCGCCATATCTGGCCCGGCCATAGACACCGGACAGAATGGCCTGCAAATCCAGGGCCAAGTACTCGTCCGGCGAGCGCAAGGGCACGGCAACCGTGGGCAGAGGATCTCGCAGGCTAAAAAACCAAACTTCGTAGGGCCGCAGCCGGTTGCCCCGCTTGAGCAGCGCGTAATAGTCGGATTGGCCCGCCACTTCCGCCGGCCGCTCTCCCTTGCGCAACAGATCGATCTCCAGCCAATGGGTGGGGGAGGCCATGACCCGGCGGCGTTTCTCTTGGAAGGCGGCATAGCCCTGGGCGCCGGGCCGTTTGTTGAAGGGCGAAAGCAGTTCGATCACCGTGATCACTTCCCGGCTGCGGCTGTCCCGGATCTCCAGAAAACGGTCCCGGATCTCCGGGTCGCTCTCCGGCGGCTCGACCAGGGTGGGCGGTGTGACCGGCCCGACCCGATAGCGGGCCACGGCTTCCCGCATCACAAAGACATCCGGCTCCATACTGATCCGATCCGGGTCGCCCGGGGCGGTGAGGTAGACCCGCTGCTCGATGTCCACCGCATACCCGGCGGGCAGGGCGGCGGCGATGGCATCGCTCATGGTCACGATCAGCCGGGTGTGGACGCTGGACCACAGGGCGGGCGCTTCCAAATAGGCATCCATGCCCGGAAAGGGCGAGGGGCGAGAAGTCATGGCAAGGTCGCTCCGTCAGTCGCTCCGGCCCCCGGCCCGCTGGAAGGCAGAGGGCAGCACTCGGCGCAGGAGGACGTCGATCATTTCGTGGCGATAGTCGGCGCTGGCCCGGTGTTTGCTGGTGCGCAGTTTGGCCTGGGCCTGGGCCGCGATCACCGCGGCGGCAAGGATGGTTTCATCAAAAACAGGGGCATCGGTCAAGACAGCCTCTGCATCCGTGGCCCGGAAGGGGATGGGGCCAGCCGGGCCGATGGCGATGGTGGCCTGGGCGATGCGGCGGCGGCTTTCGTCCAAATGGAGGCGGGCGGCCACCCCCAACACGGGCAAAGCCACCCCCTGGGGACGCATGATGCGGGAGAAGGCGCTGCCCTCGCCCTGGCTGGTGGGCCGGAAGCGGAAGGCGCTGACCAGTTGGTCGTGGGTCAGGTTGTTGCGCCCCGGCCCGGCGAAGATGGCCAGCAGGGGCTTCCACTCACACCCATAGCCCGTGGCAGACCAGGTGCAGATCTGCACCTCCGCGCCCAGGGCCAGGAGGCCGATGGTGCCGTCCGCGGCGGGGAGGGCGTGGGCCACGTTGCCGCCGATGGTGGCCACATTGCGCACCTGGGGACCGCCCACCACGCCGCTGCTTTCGGCCAGACAAGCCCCGCCGGCCTGGATCAAGGGGCTGTGTTCGATCTGGTCATGGGTGACGCCCGCGCCCAGGACGATGCGGCCGGCATCGTCTTCTTGGATCAGGCCGAAACCGGCGATGGCGGTGACATCGATCAGGGCCTCCACGGGGTTCGTGTGGCCCGATTCCATGTCCAAGATCAGGTCGGTGCCACCGGCCACAATTTTGGCCCGGTCGCCGTAGTCGTGGAGCAGGGTGAGGGCTTCGTCCAAGGTGCGGGGGGAGTGGTAGCGCTGCCAGTGGGACATAGGGTATCTCCAAGAGGGTATCGGCAGGTGAACAGGACCGAGTCGGGCATGGGCGGGATGGTGAGGGATGCCGGCGCTTTTCGTGGAACGAGGTTGTCCCACGCCGATGATCACCCACACAACGGGTCATCGACTGGCATCCAGAAGTGAGAACAGTATAGCAAATTGGAGGATGGCTGTCTAACCTGAACCGGGCAATGGGATTCACCCTGACCCCTTTTGGCAAGAAGGGGGAAAAGAAGTACAATCGTTCTACTATTCAGCCCAATTTGGCCTTGTTTTCGGCCTATTCTTTGCCCATCGACACGGGCTGGCAACCATGAGGAGCGCGCCCATGTCGCGTAAGGCATCTGGAAACAAACCCGTCTTTGGCCTCACTCGGGGGCGGATTGCCCTGATTGTGATTGTCTTGGCGGTGTGGTGGTTCACCGGCCCCAAGGCGGACGACCCCGCCGCCGAGCCGATGCTCCCCGCGCCGGTGACGGTGCAGGCTCCGTCCAATTCGGACGGCGACCCCCTGACCGACTCCCTGACCGACTCCCTGGCCGATTCCCTGGCCGATTCCCTGGACAGTAGCTTCACCGAGTCCGGCTCTGGCTTTGAGGCCGGGTCGTTGGAGGCTGTGCAGGCCGACACGTCCACGCCGCAGAAGGCCACCCCCACGAAGACTGCACCCGCGGCCACCCCAGATGGATCGAGTTCCGGCTGGTCGGCGGGCAGTGTGGCAGCGGCCCAGGGGGTGAGCGGTCTGCCCACAATTCTTTACGACGATCTGCCCGCCCAGGCCAAGGAGACCATCGGCCTGATCGATCGGGGCGGTCCCTTCCCCTACTATCAGGATGACCAGACCTTTCAGAACCGGGAGCGCATCCTGCCCTCTGCCAGCGGGGACTATTATCGAGAATACACGGTCGAAACCCCTGGGTCCAGCGATCGTGGGGCGCGGCGCATCGTCTCCGGCGCGGACGGTGAACTCTATTACACCGACGACCACTACGATAGCTTCCGGGAGATATTGCGATGACCAAAAAGCTGGACGATGTGATCTATGGCACGCTGACACCGGGTTTTTATCGCGTCTCCACCTGGGTGCGCCCTGCCTCCATCGAGAAACGGGTGCGCCAGGCGGGGTGGCAATACGCGTATTTGGATGGGGGTTCGATTCGGAGTAAGGATGAATTTCTGCATGGTATGCAGGAGGCTTTCCGGTTTCCCAGCTACTTTGGCCACAATTGGGACGCTTTGGAAGAGTGCATGCTTGACCTTTCCTGGCTTCCGGCCCCTGGGTATGTGCTTCTGTACAACCAGCCCAACCGCTTCATCGGCAACGCCTTGGATGAGTGGACCACCGCATACTTGATTCTGGAGGAGGCCGTGGCCCACTGGCACCGGGAAGGCGCACCCCTCTTCGTGATCTTCCGCCGGACTGGGTTCAACCTGCGGGATTTAGAGTGGCTATAAAAAATAGAACACGGATTCGACGGATCGAACGGATTTTTACGGATTCAAAAAAGATCCGTTTTGATCCGTCGAATCCGTTTGATCCGTGGCCTATTTTTTTGTCCGCAAAAACTAAAACCGTTTTAGACTTGACATTTCTCCGAACCCGTGTAAAATGTGAAGAACATTCCAATCTCAATTCGGAATTTATCGGCTAGTTTTCAGACCAACGCATCACTCTGAGGCGGCGGTCCATTCCTGAAGGAGTCAAATTCATGGAGTACACCATGATTCGCATCCGCTATATCGTTGGCAGCGGTGCCTTTGATCCTGGGAGAGGTGCGCCTACTCGCTGAACGCTTTTGCAAGCAACAGCAAGCCGTGGGCGGACTTTCCGACCCACGGCTTTTTTGTTTCTGTCGCCAGAAACGCGGGGAGCCCCCTGCGCTCTGGGCGGCGAAACCGGGCCGTGGGTGTTCTCAACACTCACGGCCTTTTTGTTCCCCGGAGTTGTCGTGAAATCGTTCTTTTTACCGCAAAGGCGCGAAGAGCGCAAAGGAAAAAGCGAAGAAAGAGAGAAGTTTTTTGATCTCTTTGCGCCCTTTGCGTCTTCGCGGTGAAAGCAGTTTTCCGCAGGTTGTTTTTCGATGTTTACAGGAGTTGACCCATGTCACTTTCTACCGCAATACCTACGACGTTGACCCCACCCCTGGGCGGTCAACAGCCGGAAGTTGATCCCCGGATCAACGATCTGGATCTGAAGCAGACTTTGTCCGACAACCGTTTGTTGGGGTTGTGGCGGATGATGGAGGGCTACCGAGCCACCTACCTTGGGGCGACCCTGAGTTTGGGGCTGGCCGCCACGGCCAAGACTGTCACCTATCTGCTGTTGGCCTACTTCATCGACACAGTGTTGGGCGAGCGTCAGATGAACATGTTGCCCTGGGTGGCCTTGGGCTTTGTGGGGCTGGCCGTCTTCGAGGGGAGCTTCACCTTCCTGAGCGGGCGATTGGCCGCCCAGACCGCCGAGGGCATCACCCGGCGGCTGCGCAACTATCTCTTTGACCATATCCAGGGGCTCTCCTTTACCTATCACGACGATACCCAGACCGGGGAGCTGATCCAGCGGGCCACGTCGGATGTGGACGCCATGCGCCGCTTCTTTGCGGACCAGGCGATTGGGGTGGGGCGGATTGTGCTGCTCTTTGGCATCAATCTGACGGCGCTGTTGAGCCTGAATGTGCCCCTCTCCCTGGCCTCGATCATCGTGGTGCCCTTTATCATCGTGATGTCGATCTTCTTCTTTAAGCGGGTGTCGGATGCCTACGAGCGCTATCAGGAGCAGGACGCAGTCCTCTCCACCACCTTGCAGGAGAACTTATCCGGTGTGCGGGTGGTGCGGGCCTTTGCTCGGCAGCAGTACGAGATGGACAAGTTCGAGCGGGCCAACGAGGAGAAGTTTGTGCGGGGCAAGAAGCTGTTGATCATGCACGCCAGCTATTGGCCGATCTCGGACATTCTGTGCGGGGCGCAGATGTTGGGAGGCTTTACGTTGGGGGCTGTGATGGCCATCAACGGCACCATCACCGTGGGCACCTATCTGGCCTATGCGGGGATGGTGATCTGGCTGATCTGGCCCATGCGCAACTTGGGCCGGTTGATCGTGCAGATGTCCCAGGGCTTGGTTTCGTACAACCGGGTGGCGGAGATCATCCGCCAGGACCGGGAGCCCATGGATGTGGGGATTCGCTCCATGAGCGAGTTGGCCGAAGTGCGAGCCGAGATGCGGCGCAACGGTGATTCGGCAACCAAGGAGTCTGTTCAGACGAGACCGATGGCTGAGGCCCCCACCCACACAAACGGCTACAAGGTCAGCCAGGGCGAGAATGGTCAATCAACAAACCGAACGCCAAATCTCAAAAGCGAGACCAAGCCAAAACGGGATCGGCTGCGGGGCGAGGTGGTCTTTGAGGATGTGCGCTTTGCCTATGAGGAGGATTCCCCGGTCTTGCGGGGGATCAGCTTCCGGGCGGAACCGGGGCAGAGCATCGCCCTGCTTGGCCCCACGGGGTCGGGGAAGACCAGTTTGGTCAACCTGCTGCCCCGCTTCTATGCGTACACGGGCGGCAGCATCAGCCTGGACGGGGTGGCGTTGACTGAGTACAGTCGCCGCTTCCTGCGCCAGCAGATCGGCGTGGTGGAGCAGCAGGCCTTCCTCTTCTCCCGCACCATTTGGGAGAACATCACCTATGGGGTGGGGCGAGAGGTGAGCGTGGACGAGGTGGAGGCCGCGGCGAGAGCGGCGGCGGTCCACGATGTGATCCTGGGTTTCCCCCAGGGCTACGAGACGGCGGTGGGTGAGCGAGGCGTGACCTTGTCCGGCGGGCAGAAGCAGCGGATTGCGATTGCCCGCACCATCCTGAAGGATCCGGCCATCCTGATCCTGGACGATTCCACCTCCGCGGTGGACACGGAGACCGAGGCCGAGATCCGCGGGGCCTTGGAGGGGCTGATGGAGAACCGCACCACCTTTGTGATCGCCCACCGGGTGCAGAGCCTGATGCGGGCGGACCAGATCTTGGTGCTGGACCGGGGCCGCATCGTGCAGCACGGCTCCCATGCGGAACTGGTGGCCCAGCCGGGCATCTACCAGCGCATCTACGCCATGCAGACCCAGTTGGAAGCAGAGTTCGACCAGGAATTCGCGGAATGACAGGGTGACAAGGTGACAGGGTGACAAGGTGACAGGGTGATTGTCACCCCCTCACCTTGTCACCCTGTCACCTTGTCACCCTGTCACCCTGTCACCCCCGCGACTTCCGATACACAGAGAGAGATACGACCATGTCAGACGACTTGAACTACTTCGAAGAAGAAGAATTTACAGCTGAATTCAACGGTGGGACGGTGCTGCGCATCTTGGGGTTGGCGACCAACCATTGGCGCTGGCTGGTGGGCTTTGTGATGGCCGTGGCCGCGGTGGCGGTGACCGATTCCTACTTCACCTATCTGAGCAAGCGCATCATCGACGAAGGGATTGTGGCCGGCAACAAGGAGGCCCTGGTAGACATTGTGACGGTCTACGGTGGGCTGATCTTGGTGCAGTCGGCCATGGTCTTCGGCTTTATCTATCTGGCCGGTATCCTGGGCGAGCGCATCCGCTATGATCTGCGCAAGCAGCTCTTCAACCACCTGCAGCGGCTCTCCTTTGGCTACTATGACCGCACGCCTGTGGGCTGGATCATGTCCCGGGCCACGTCGGACACAGACCGGGTGGCCGAGCTGGTGACCTGGGGGCTGCTGGACATCACCTGGGGGATCATGAACATCGGCACGGCCATGTTCTTTATGGTCTACATCAACTGGCAGTTGGGGCTGATCGTCTCGTTGATCATCCCCGTGCTGGTCTTTGTGGCCATCCAGTTCAAAAAGAAGATCATCGTCGAGTATCGCCAGGTGCGCAAGATCAACTCCAAGATCACCGGCTCGTACAACGAGACCATCACCGGCGTGCGGGTGGTCAAGTCCTTGGTGCGAGAGCCGGAGAACCTGGCCGAATTCTCCGGGCTGACCAGCGAGATGTACAAGGCCTCCTATCGGGCGGCGTGGCTGTCGGCCCTCTTCCTGCCCACGGTGCAGATCCTGAGCGCGGTGGCCATCGGCAGCATCGTCTGGTACGGCGGCTGGCAGGTGAACCTGGGCGGGCTGACCGCCGGGGGCATCCAGGCCTTCATCTCCTACGTCACCTTCATGCTCTGGCCCATCCAGGAGATGGCCCGGGTCTATGCCGAAATGCAGCAGGCCATCGCCTCGGCGGAGCGCATCTTCTCCTTGCTGGATCAGGAGCCGGAGATCGTGGACCGGCCCGATGCCGTGGCCGCGGCGGACATGTGGGGGGATATCGAGTTCGAGGATATCACCTTCTACTATGAGGAGGACAAACCGGTCCTCCACGACTTCAACCTGCATGTGAAGCGGGGCGAGACCATCGCCTTGGTCGGGCCGACGGGGGGCGGCAAGTCCACCATCGTCAACCTGATCTGCCGCTTCTACGAGCCAAAGGCCGGGGTGTTGCGCATCGCCGGACGGGACTACACCGAGTGGACCATGGATTCCATCCAGTCTCGGGTGGGCATGGTCTTGCAGACGCCCCACCTCTTCTCCGGCAACATCCGGGAGAACATCCGCTATGGGCGGTTGAAGGCCACGGACGCGGAGGTGGAGGAGGCGGCCAAGCTGGCCCACGCCCACGAGTTCATCGAGGAGCTGGAGAACGGCTATGATCAGGAAGTGGGCGAGGGGGGCGGTCTGCTCTCTGTGGGCCAGAAACAACTGATCAGCCTGGCCCGAGCCATCCTGGCCCAGCCCAACATCTTCATCATGGACGAGGCCACCAGTTCTGTGGACACCCTGACCGAAGGCTTGATCCAGCAGGGCATCGCCACCATCACGGCGCAATGCACCAGCTTCATCATCGCCCACCGCCTCTCCACCATCAAGCGGGCCGACCGCATCTTGGTGATCGAGAACGGCGGTATCTCGGAAATGGGCAGCCACGCCGAGCTGATCCGGGCCAAGGGCCACTACTACCGGCTCTACACCCAACAGTTCCGCCACGACCTGGAGAAGAAGTACGATCCGCTGAAGATGATGGCGGCTGAGGTGAGGGGGTGACGGGGTGAAAGGGTGAAGGGGTGAAAAGTGAAGAGGCGGGATGAGCTGGTTAGCCAGTTCATCCCGCCTCTTTTATTTTCATATGAATCGATCGGGTTACTCGGCCTGCCTTTTGTCTTCGTGCAAAATATCGTCGATCAGCTTCATCCGCTCGTCTTCCGACAGATCATCCCAATCCAGCCCACGACCGCGGGCAACGACACGAATGCGTTGACTGCCGGTGTCTACCAAACGCTCATACTCGTCCAGCCCTGGAATCAACGCCCGAAGTAGGGCATGTTTGCCACTTTGAGTCAGTTGCCGAGCCAAGTTGATGACTTGTGTTTCTTCGATTGGCAAAAGAATAGTTGCTTCCATCTAGATTTACCCTCTCACTATCGCAAGGCAAGGTTAAGCTGTCACCCGACTTGCCTCTTCCTGCCGCCAGGCCTCGGCCAACATTTTGTAGATGTCCGTCTCGGAGATGACGCCGACCACCTTCATGCGTTTGAGATCTGCCCCATCCGCCACCACCACGGGCAGACCGCCGACTTTGTTCTCCATCAGCTTGATCACCAACTGGCCCACGGTCTCGTCCAGCCCCACGGTGACCACGTCTGTGGTCATGATCTCCTCAACCGTCAGCCAGGCCGCGTCGGCGTCGGGATCGTAGCTGTTGAGTACGCTGCTCGCGGTCTCCGCCTCCAGGATGTCGCTGTCGGTGATGATCCCCAGCAGACAGCCGTCTTCGTCCACCACGGGCAGACGGCGGATGTGGTACTCGTCCATCATCTCCCCTGCATCGGCCACCTGGGCCTCGGGATGGATGGTGATGGGCGGCGATGTCATGATCTGGCTAACGGGGATTAGGTGCATGGGCTTCCTCCTGGGCATATGGGCATACGTCGGCTCTATAGGCTGACTAAAAAACGCAAGATATCGGTTTCGGTGAGAATCCCCACCAGCCGTCGTCCTTCCACCACGGGCAGGGCGCTGACCTTGTGGGTGAGCATCAGCTCCCCGGCCTGCTTCATGCTGTCTGTCGGGGCAATCGTGGCTACATCCACCGTCATCACATCCGCCACGGTGAGCTTGGCCCACATATAGTTGACCTCGAACAGACTCAGGCTGGTGATGCTGGATGGGCTGGCGCTGCGTAGATCGCTGCGGCTGATCATCCCGATCAGATCGCCGGCCTCATCCACCACGGGCAGACGCCGGAAGCCCCATTCATCCAGGATGTCGTTGGCGTCGGCCAGGGTGGTCTCCGGTGTACAGGTATAGGGGGTGGCGGTCATCCACTCTTGCACCTGTCGGGAGATCGGGCGGGCAAATTTGCTGATCTTCTTTTTCTTGCTGGTTGATGCCGCTTTGATCTCTGCCGTCATCTTGCTCTCTGTGACCACGGCCATTATTCAACGGCCCGGATCAGCAGGATGGGACAGATGGCAGCCTGGAGCATCTTCTGGGCCACGCTGCCATAGATCCACTTGCTGAACCCGCTGCGCCCGTGGGTGGACATGACGATCAGCCCGCAGCCTTGCCCCTCGGCAAAGCCCAGGATCGACTCGGCAATCGGACCGTCGAGCACCGTGCGATGGGCCACCAATCCCTCGCCCCGCAGCTCGTTCTGGCGCATCTGCAAATACTTCTCCGACTCTCGCTGCAACTCATCCAGGGGCACAATCGGCTGGATCACAGCCATCTCCGGTGTGACCGGCGCGTAGACAGGAGGAATGACCTGAACCAGGGTGATTTTACTGCCAAATTTGTGGGCAATTGCCGCGGCATGGGGCAGCGCTCGTTCGGCCAAGGCTGAACCGTCCAGGGGTACTATGATGTGTTTGTACATGGCATCCTCCGTTGGTTAGTTGGTTGGTTGATTTGTGACTCTGCTGCAAAAAGCCATTTAACCGCCGAGGACACAGAGGTTTCGCAGAGAACGCAGAGGAACAAACCTTTCTTTTCTTTGCGTTCTTGGCGTCTTTGCGGTGAATTTGACCTTTTTTCAGCAGAGTCATTTGTTGATTGGACAAAGGGTGTAGCGATCAGGCAGGTTGGGGATGGGCGGCCTTGATGCGATCCACGCTCTCGGCGGCGTTGGGGCCGTGGGGCAGGAAGGCGATGGCTCGGCTCTCTTCCTCGTCGGGCAGATGGGCCAGGCGCACTTCCAAATAGTCGTCCGGGAGCAGGGATTGTAGCCGCTCGGCCCATTCGATCACGATCACCGCATCCGGGCGATCCAGGATCTCCTCCATGCCAAAGGTGGCGGCTTCCTGGCTGGCGCTGTCGTCGTCGCTTGCGGGATCTGTCATCTCGCCCAGGCGATAGCTGTCCGTGTGGATCAGCGTGATGCCGTCCCGGCCCACATATTCGTTGACCAGGGTGAAGGTGGGGCTGGTGATGCGCTCCCTCACCCCCAGGCCCCGACCGATGCCCTGGGTGAAGGTGGTCTTGCCTGCGCCCAGATCTCCGCTCAGGGCCACAACTTGGCCGGGGGACAGGCTGCGGCCCAACAATTGGCCCAAATCCTGGGTGGCGGCGGCGGAATGGGTGACGAGTTGATGGCTAGCATAATAGATCATAAAGGTTGCGGCTCAGGTGACAGGCTGTTGCAAGTACATATCTATTATACCCCGGTCCAGCCTGGGAAACAATGGGCAATCCCAGGGTTTCGGGGTGATAAAAAAGAAATGGGCCACGGATTGGACGGATTGGACGGATTAAAAACGGATCTTTTCAAAAATCAGTGAAAATCCGTCTAATCCGTTTAATCCGTGGCCTATTTTTCCCCGATCCATCCCCACGTAATTTGTGCTATGATAGGTCCATCATAGCACAGGTCGAGTTTCTGTTCACACCGGGAAACAGACCGGCTTTTTCTGGCAGAAGAGGAGACCCACATGGACGCCAAAAACATTGCTCGAACTCGATTGATCCGACTGGGCGTGCCCCTGGCCGGGCTGCTGGGCGTCGGCCTCACCCTGCTGCTGTGGATGGGGCTGACCCAGGGCCAGGCCGCGGCGGCGAATTTGCCCCCGGTGCAGGTGGAGAACAGCCAGGGCCGGGGCCAGCTCTTTCTGGCGGGAAAGCTACAGCTTGACCTGCCAGGGATCTTCGTGGATGCGCCCCAGCCCTCCCCGGATGGCCGATTGCTGGCCGTGCCCACCGTGCCCACAGGCGCGGAGACGGCCAGCTTCGCCCGCATCCACCTGCTGGACAGCGCCACGGGCCGCACCCTCGCCATCCTCCCCGGCCACACGCCCCGGTGGGACGAGAGGAGCGGGCGGCTGGCCTATGTGTTGACCACCTCCGGCTTTGGCCTCTACGATCCGGCCACGGATCGGACAACGACCACGGCGCGACCGCCCGATTTGCTGGCCCCTCTCCTACTTCCCGAAATGGTTCTGCCCCGGTTCCTGCTGCCCAGCGGCCCGGTCACCTTCCCCACCACCATTCGGGTGATCCACCATGCCGCCAACGGCTGCCGAAGCGGTGTGCCCGTGGGGAGGATCGACGTGATCCCCTTTGAGGAGTATGTGGCCCGGGTGGTGCCCAACGAAGTCCCGGCCCTGTGGCCCTTCAACGCCGTGGCCGCCCAGGCCGTGGCCGCCCGCACCTATGGCTGGTACCAGATCCTGCAAAATCGCCCGGATTGGGATGTCTCCGACTGGGCCAACTTTCAGATGATGTGCGACAGCCGTCACCCGGCCAGCGATGGTGCGGTGGCCGCCACGGCCGGGATCTACCTTGCCGCCCAAAATGACCCGGACCTGCGCCCCATCATCGCCATGTACAGCGCGGAGAACGGCCATCCCACCCTCACCAACAGCGGGGTGAGCTATCTGCAAGCCGTGCCGGATCTCTTCGCCCTGGGCAAGATGCGCAACGGCCACGGCTATGGCCTGAGCCAGTGGGGGGCCTATCGCCGGGCCAACGCTGGCCACCACTATTTGCAGATCCTGGGCCACTATTACACGGATGTCACGGTGCAAAACGGATTGGATCCCAACTATATGTTTGGCGCGCTGGTGGAGCCGGATCCCCCGACCCTGCCGGCGGCCAGGGGCTTTTGGGCCCCCGGCGGTCTCTACTGGCGGGCCATCACCCCGGCCAACCCCATCTCACCCAGCTTGGTCCTCACCGCCACCGCTGGGTTGACCACGGGTTTGGTCTTTTCTCAAACCAGGGGCATGTGGCAGCCCGAGTCTTCTTTTGCCGAAGGCACAGTGATCACGGCCCAATTCTGGCTTAGTGGCACGCAGATGGACCGCCGGGTGTTGGTGGTGGACCGCACACCTCCGCCTTCGCCTGTCATGACCGTGCCCGCCACGGTCACCCAGCGCACGGTCCCGGTCACGGTCAGCGTGGCCGAGGCGGACGCCCGCATCGGCCTGAGCGGGGGGTGGCTGTGGCAGGGGGAGGCCCTCTCCCACACGGCCAGCAGCGGGCGGGTGATCAGCGACGGCGGCGCGCTGGACGGGCTGGCCTGGCAAGCCCAGGCCGGGGTGGACCAGCCGGGGGCGTGGTATGGGCCGTACACGGATGTGCTGCCGCCGGGGCGGGCCTATCGGGCCCTCTTCCGCCTGCGGGCCGGGACGCCGCCCACCAGCACGGTCACGGGCTTGATCACAGAGACGGTGATCGCCCGGCTGGATGTGACCGACAAAATGGGGGAGGTGCGCCTGGGGCTGCGGGATCTGCGGGCGGCCGACTTCCCGGTTTCCGGCGACTATGTCCAGATCGACGTGGATTTTTATCTCTTTGATTGGGCCGAGGGGCTGGAGTTTCGGGTGGATTGGCGGGCCAACACGGATCTGGCCTGGGATCAAGTGCAGATCTGGACTTTGCCCACGGCCAGTTGGCCCGACGGCCCGGTCTCGTTTCAACTGCCCGGCCAAGAGGGGACCCACGTCATCCAAGCCCTGGCCTTTGACCCGGCGGACAACCCCAGCCCGCCGGTCTCGGTGACGGTGGACGCGGTGGATGTGGCCGGGCCGTTCTTCGGCGTGGACTTCTCGCCCACGGGCTGGCAGCGCGGTCTGCCCATCATGGCCTCGGTTGCCATCTCCGACGAGTTGAGTGGGTTGAACCCGGTTGGCGGTCTGCTGCACATCAACGGCCCGGCCGGCCCCTTCCCCCTTGCGGCCACCCTCACCCAGCCGGACCGCCCAGATCTAGCCCAGCGCATCCAAGCCCAGGTCAGCGCCTTGGCGGATGGGGTCTACGCCGCCACCTTCCAGGCCGGGGATCGGGCCGGGCACACGGCCATGAGCGCTGGCTTCCCCTTGTGGGTGGACATCACCCCGCCCGTCGTCACCGGGACCCTCACCTCCACCGTGGCCGGCGCGCCCATCAGCACGACCAACGGCTGGCATCTGGCCCCGGTGCGGGTGATGCTGGCCGGGACAGACGCCACCAGCGGTTTGGCCCGGATCGATTATGAGGTGAATGGGGGCAGCGGACAGAGCTATGCCGGGCCGGTGGTCTTCAACGCTGCGGGGCGGTACACCCTCACTTTCGCCGGCGCGGATGTGGCGGGCAATGTCAGCCCATCCCAGATGGTGACGGTAGGCGTGGATCTGGCCCCGCCCACGGTCACGGTCAGCCTGGACCAGAGCAACCCGGTCCTGGCCGTGGTGCGCTGGTCCGGCGCTGACGACGCCAGCGGCGTGGCGCGCTTTGAGGTGGAATATCGGCTGGGGTCGGGCGCGTGGATGGCGGTCGAGCCACCGCCGTCAAGCGGTGAGGCGGCCTTTGTGGTCGAGGAGGGGACGATCCTGCAGGTGCAGGTGCGGGCGGTGGATGGGGCGGGGCGGGTTGGGGCGTGGGAAATGGTCTCCGCGGTGGGGGCGGCTCGCCAGTTGTATTTGCCCCAGGTTTTTCGTTAGCGCGTGTTTTGGCTTGAGGACATGGCAGACCCGCTGCGGTTTCGATACGCCGCCAGTGAATGAGTGGTTTGCGTAATTGTCTGGGCGGCTACTCAACCTGCGCTAGCCTGTCTACATGGACTAGCGCAGGTTGAGTAGCCGCCGCCGAGATCTCCGCTGACCATTCACTCGCTTGGCGGCGTATCGAAACCGCAGCGGGTCAACGATCCCCAATCCAAAATCCCCAATCCAAAATCTAAAATAGACTCACCTCATAGATCGCCATCATCACCAGGGTGAAGTTGTACACGCCGTGGGCGATGGCGCTGGTGGTGGTGTTGGTGCGCTTGCGCAGCAGGCCGAAGATCGTGCCCAACACGAAGACCACCAGGAGGGCGTCCCAGTTGTATTGCAGGGCGTGGAGGCTGGTGAAGAAGAGGTTGGACAGGAAGATGCCCAGCCGGGGCTGCAAGATCCCCCGCACGCCCAACTCCTCGCCCAGCCCCGCGGTGACCCCGATCACCACGGCCCCAAGGGGGCTGAAGGCAAAGGCCATCAACTCGCCGAAAGCCTCCCCGTCGGTCTGGGGCCAGCCCATGCGATCCCACAGCCAGGCCATCCCCGGCTCGACCAGGTTGACCGCCGCCACCAGGAGTAAAGCCGCGCCGATGCCCATCCCAATCTGTCCCCAGGTCGGCCAGACCAGGCCCAGGCGGGAGAGGGTGGCCCGGAAGTCCCGGCGCAATCCATAGCCCACGGCAATGATGGCCGCGGGGATGATCCAGATCAGGGTGTAGGTTTGGGTGAGCAGGGCATCCGTGCCTTCGCCCATGCTTTCGCCCAGCACGCTCAGGGCGTTTTCGCTCAGGATGGCCGGTTCGCCCAGCACCAAAAGGGGCACAAAGCTGACCAGACTGAGGGCGGTCACCGAAACCAGGGCAATCGTATGCACAAAGGAATCTGGGTCCAGGGGCAGTACCCGGCTCAGTTGTTGGCGCACCCAGGGGATGAAGCCCAGCAGGCTGAAAAGCAGGGCCAGGACGCTGTAGAGACCGGTCATGGCCACGGTGCCAAAAGCAGCCGAGTCGATCTGGGGTCCGGCGCTGCTTGCGCCCAGGTTGGCCAGGTCGTCAATGGGCATCACCGCCAGGCTGACCATGCTGAAGGAGACCAAAACCATGCCCAAGGCCAGGAAAGCCAACCAGCCCAGGGTCAAGATCTTGCCGGGCATACTTTCTCGACCCAGATAGGCCAAGGTGGCCAGAAGGGCGAAGGGCACAAAGGTGATGCCCACCTCGGCAAAGGAACCGGCCGTGCCGCCCAGGGTGAAGCCCAGGGCAATCGCCACGAAAAAGAGGGCATAGAGACCCAGCAAGATCCACCCGCTGCCTGTGGCCTGGGGCGCTACTGGGGGTTGAACGGACGGTGGGTTTTCAAAGGTGGATGGCTCGTACATGGGAACTCCTCGGGATCTGGGCTGGTGGGCCTTCAATCAAATAGGGGCGGCGATCAAACGATCGCCGCCCCCATATTGTAACAGGAAATGGTTATTCTGCCGGAATCAGCTCCACCTGGATGGCCCCGATGCCCCCGCTGACGTCGAGTTCGACCCCGCCGCCGGCCGCCACATAGGCCGGGGACAAATAGCTATCCCCCTCCTTGCGGAAGCTGTCGGGCACGCTCTTGCCGCCGATGCCCGTGCTGATGTCCAGACCCACGGCCAGTTCCGCCGGCACCCGGATCACCGTGCGCCCGATGCCGCCGCTGATCTCGCCGGAAAAGTCGCCCTGGCGGGGCAATGTCACGGTGGTCGTGCCGATGCCGATGTTCAGGTCCAGCCCGGCCAGGGTCAGGCGGCGCAGGTCCAGGGTGGATTCCCCCACGCCCGTGCTGACAGCCAGGGTCATGGGCAGCTCTTGGTTGAGGTGGAGATCCCAGATGTTGTTACGGGTGTTGCCGGGAAAGATATTGGATGCGCCGTCCCGGACGGCCAGGGTTGTGTACAGGGTGTCGCCTTCCCGCACATTGCCCTCCTCGATCTCTTCCCCCTTGGGATTTTGAATCTCCCCATCCAGCACATTGGCCGAGGCCGCCCCGTCCCCCAGGCGCAACTCACCCGTGGAGAGGCTGATCTTCACCACGGCCTTCTGCGCTCCGTCTATGGGGAAGGCGACGGTCTCGCCGTTCACGATGGCCGTGGGGCTTGCCGCCAGGTCGCCGTTCATGGTCCAAACGCCGCCCACCAGCATGGCCACGGCCATCAGAGCCACCACCACACCCCCCACCGCCGAGCGCCGCCCGATGATCAGGTCCAATCCGCCGATGATCAGGAGCAAGGGCCACAGACGCAGCAGGGATTCCCAGATGCTCCAGTCGATCCAGCCCAGATTGTTGAAAAGAAAGATGATCCCAGCCCCAATCATCAAGATGGGGCCGACCAAGCTATCCCGCTCTTTGCGTCGGGAAGATTTTTGCGAAGACATGGTGTGTTTCTCCTTTTGGCGAGGGGGGCGAGGGGACGGGTGATGAGTAACGAGTAATGAGTAATGAGTCATGTGGGGTGGGCGAGATTTGTGTCTATTTTACCACTTGATTTCTCGACTTCGCCCCTCGCCCCTCGCTTATTTTGTCGTCATGTACCGGAAGACCATATAGATCCCGGCGCCGATGATGGCCAAGGGCCAGATGAATGAGAGAAGATTTTCGAAGGGTGTGCCCACCACCACGGCAAGCACGAAGAGTGCCGCGGCCGGGAAGATGGGCCAGCGCAGACGGCCTTCCGAGGTGTTGACCAGGGCAAGCACGCCAAAGGTGGCCGCCAGCCCCAGGAAGAAGAGCCCGCCGCTGTCAAAGCTGAACATCTCGTCGGTGACAGCCACCACGCCCAAGGTGCCCAGCACCCCGGCGGGGATAATGGCCCACCAGTTTTCCGGCTTCAGAATGAAGACCGTCACAAAGCCCAGGCCGATGCTGCCCAGGAAGATGCCCCCGCTCAGGGGCTGCAAAAACCCAACCTGATCCGAGAGAATGGTGGCTGAGAGGCCCAGGAGGGTGAAGCCGGGGATGGCCGCCCACCACTGTGCCCGGTCATTGATCAACACAAAGAGAAAGGCCAAGCCGCCCAAGGCGAACATCCCCGCCACCAGAAAGCTCGAAAGCGCCCCGGCAAAGGCAAACAGGCCCAAGCTCTCCAATAAAAAGACAAGACCAGCCAAAATCAACAACCCACCAATAAGCAACCGCGTGTCGAACCGTTTCATAAGTTTTCCCCTTTTAGTTCTGTGGTTTATTGGGAACGTCCCTGGTCGACCCGCTGCGGTTTCGATACGACCGGAAACTGCCCCGGTCTACTCAACC
>CAZKEX010000046.1:0-7991 GCA_964551895.1 uncultured Caldilineaceae bacterium
AGGTCGCCACGGATACGCGTCTGTGGCTGCGCTCCGCCATTGACACCTTGGCCGGCGATGCGGGTGGCCCAGGTGTAGCTGCGGCCCACAGCATAGGTATAGGGTCTGCCCTGCAGCCAGTGCCACAGGAAGACGCTCAGGCTGGGTTCTGGCAGCCAGTTGACCCCGGTGGCCCCGTTGTAGACCTGGGCCCCCAGGGCCTGCCACGTCGGCGCCAGGGTGACCCCATAGCAGTTGACGCCGTAGACCATGCGCAGATCCAGGGCTTGGGGGTTGGCCGCCGCCATCTGTTTGAGCGGGCCAAAGGTCTCCTCGCCCACATATTCCGTGCCGCCACAGCCCACCAAACAACGCTCCACCCCATGCACCAGCAGCAGCAGATCCACCGTGTGGGTGGGGCTGGTCTTGAGCAGCGCCCGGCTCAACATGGGCCCTGTGGCCCGGCCGTCCTCCAGAATGATCACCCGATCATAGCGGCGATAGGCGCCCAGCAGACGCAACAGGATCTTGGCGTATTCCTCGGTGACATAGTCCAGGAGGGTCATGGCCCATTTGGGCAAGGTCACCCCGGAAATGTTGCCGCCATTTTCCAGAAAGACGACCAAGGCCAGTGGTTTGGCCGTAGCATATCCCCGGGCGTCATCGGCGCTCGGGGCAAATTTGAAGGCGGGCGGGGCGGCTTGACTCACGGGTCTATTTCTCCTGGCTTTTCGGAAAGGGGTACGGTTCATCCGTCGAGGAGCGGATTCTCTACAAAACGTAGGTGCGGCTATTGGACCCGCACAGCGCGCACGGTCAAATTATTGACCAACGGGTCCAACCCGGCCAGGGTCTCGTGCCATCTTTTGGAGGCCAGCAGGCGTTGCACCTCTTCTTCGGTGTCGATCACGCTGCCGCTCTGGATCTGGGGGGAGTCGCCCCAGACCGTGTACCACACATCGGCCACATTGGCCCCAAAGCGCACCAAGGTCGGCCCCAAGACCTGGGAGAAATAGCGCTGACAATCTTCTTCCTTGCCGTCCTGCATGTCATAGCTGACATAGATTTTGTACATGGGTTATCTCATTTCCAAACGATTTTTAACCGCCGAGAGCGCAGAGGGACGCAGAGATCCCGCTGGGGAAATCAAAAAATAGAACACGGATTGAACGGATGCGACGGATCTTCACTGATCCGAAAAAATCCGTTTTTATCCGTTGCATCCGTTCGATCCGTGTTCTATTTTTTGATCTGCAAATCTCTGCACATCTCTGCGCCTCCTCTGCGCCCTCGGCGGTTAATTTTTAATCCGACGCCAGGGCCAACACATCCGCCAGATTGATCTCGGCCTGCTCTCGGAATTCGTCCACGTGGATCGAACGGAACATCCAGATGGCGACCAGCAGGCCTACGATCTCGATGGCAAAGACCGACACATAGCCGAAGAGCAGATTTCCGGTCACGGCATAGACCACATCCCGCAGGATGCCGCTGACGATGCCGCCCACAGCTTGCCCGGCAAAGTTGGCCACGCCCCAGGCCCCAATGTAGAGACCGGCGGCTTGGGGGACGGTCATGTCCAGCATGAAGCTGAGGTTGCTCAGGGTCATCAACCCGCCGCCCATGCCCAACAGGAAGATGGACCAGGAAAAGGCCGAGATCTGGCCCATCAGCCCGGTGATGGAGATCAGGGCAAAGGCCAGGGCGGCCACACCGGCCCCAATGTTGGCGCTGGACTTTTTGCCAATACGCTTGACCAGGGGGATGGACCCCAATATGGCCACCAAGAAGCCCATGCCCCACATCCGGGTCAGCCCAGAGGTGGCGGAGACATCCATGCCCAGCGCGTCGGCGCCAAAGGGTTCCAGCAACACATCTTGGGCGTGGATGCTGATCAGAACCAGGACCAAATACCAAAAGAAGCGCCAGGCCACCGGGTTGTTGATGAGTACACGGATGGACGACATGGGATTTGTGGCCGTGTTGCGTTTGGCCTGTTGGCCCTGGGTCATCGCCGGTTCCAGATCCACCGTGCCCAACAGAATCAGCGCCGTGGAGATCATCCAGACTACCCCAAAGGCCGTGAAGAGGGCGGTGGGCGAATAGTCCACCAACATGCGCTTGAGCAGGGTGCTGATCAGGATCGTACTCAAGATCATGACGGTAAACATGATGCCGACCGTCCGATTGCGCCAGTTGGCCTTGCGCTGGGCCGTGTTGATCTGAAGGTCAGCCTGGGGGTCGGGCTCTGTGCTGAGTTCGGCCAAGAGCGAGAGATAGCTGACCGAGGCCACGTTGACCCCGACACCCCAAATGGTGAAGAAGAAGATGGCCGCCCCAAAGCCGAGGAGGAAGTTGTCCTGCATCCAATAGGCCGTGTGGGCGGTCATGTAGCTGCCCGCACCGGCAACCAGCCCGCCGATCAGAATCCAGGGTGTTCGATAACGATTCCAGATCGGGTGGGTGTCTGCCCAATTGCCCACGGGCACCTGTAAAGGGGAGAGCAGATAGGGCAAGGCCACCAAAAAGGCCACCAACGTGGCGGACATCTTCATGTCCGAAATCATGATGCGGTTCAGCGTGCTGGTGACCGGCACCACGGTGATGGAAACAGCCACATGCACAAGGGTGAGTTGAATTACTTTGCGCCAATTCATCATTTCGGTGATGTCTTTGCCTACTTTACTTTAGATTTACATAGATTTCAGTAGATAATACCGGCAAAGTATGCGGGGAAATAGGAGAATTCGCCGTAGTTGAGGATACAATCCTACAGCCATTCGTCCAACTGAGCGACCCGATCCAACAGCAGATTGGCCTCGGCCAGGTTGTTGGCTGTGCCCAGCCCCGACAGCACCCCCACGGTGTTCAGCCCCACGGCCCGGGCCGGGCGCAGATCCACATCCGAATCCCCCACCATCAACACCCGGCTGGGATCCACCTGCAACTGTTCGCAGGCCTGGGTCACCGCGTCGGAATGGGGCGGCAGGTTGCGCACATCGTCCAGGGTGACGATGGCGGCAAAGGGTTGGGCGGAAAGGGCCAATTGGGCCAAGACCTGATCCACATCGGCCCGGGGCCGGGCCGAGATCAGGGCCAGGCGATAGGCGTGAGTCGAGAGATAGGCGAGTGTATCTGAAAGAGAGGGCTGGGGGTGGACAGTAGTGGCCATGCCAAACCCGCGCAGACGGTCAAACGCGGCCTCCAGGCGGGACAGATCTTGATCCAGCTTGAGCCATTTGAGGACGTTGATGGAGCGGTTGACAGTACCTTCCAGCCGCAGCATGACGGACCGGCCCAGGCTGACCCGCCGATCCCGTGGCAAGAAGCGCTCAAGCATGTGCAGCCGGTCCGCCCAGCGCTCTGCCAGGCTCCAGTCCAGCTCGGTCAGCGCCCCGTCCAAGCTGAAGATCACCGCCTCGATCTTGTTTCCCGCTACCACGCCCCGAATACGGATGCTGGAGTGGGTGGGTTCCAGGGTGTCAAAGGGGGGCAAGTCCGCCAGTTTTCGATAGACGTAGGAGAGCAGGGTACGGGCGCTGGCGATCACAGGGGTGGCCAAGAGGACGCCCAATACCCCAAAGACAATGGCCGCGTTGATGATACCTGCAAAGGTCACGGCAGGGTGCAGCCGCAACCGCCGCCCCACCAATCGGGGAATCAGATAGACGCTTTCGACTTGGGTGATGATGACGTAAATAATGCCGATGATGATGGCGAAGGCAAAGTTGTTGATGGGCAGCCAGGTGGAGCCGCTAAAGAGCACCACGGCCGTGCCGATCACACCGCTGATGCCCGGGCCCACCGTGGGCAAGAACTCCAGAAAACCGGCCAGCAGGGCCAATCCGCCGGCGTTGGGCACCCCCAAAATCACAAAGGGGATCCAGGTCATCGTCCCCACGACCAGGGCCAACACAAACTGTCCACGCAGAAAGGCGCTCCAGATCTGGCCCAACTCTGTGGCCAGACGACGTACATCCTCGCTATAGCTGGCCGGGACCTGGGCCATGAGATAGCGTTGTAGTTTATGGCTGTCCTTGAGCAGCCAGAAACAGATCACCAACACATAGACCGTACTCAAGATCCCCGTGGTCAGCCCCCGGGCCAGGCTCAAGGCCCCGGTTGCCGCCGGGGAGAGGATGTTTTGCAGCACGCTGCCCAACTGTTGCAGGATGCTGTCCACGCTGATGGAAAAATTCCCAACGCTGAACAGCGGCCCTGCAGAGGTGGTCTGCAGATCGATGACCAGCTCCTGCAACGTTGTGTTCAGGGAGTCGGTCATGGTGGAGAGGCGGGGAATGATCAGCGCGGGCGTGAGGGCCAGGAGCGCCAGCAAGATCAGATAGGTGGCGATCACCGCCGTGGTTCGGGTCCAGCCCGTGCGCCGTTGAATCCAGGTGACGGGATAGCCCAGGATAAAGGTCAACAATAGGGCTATGATCGTCGGCGAGATCATGGATCGAAAGACGACCAGCAACCAAATAAAGATGGCGGCCAGGCTGGCGCTGACGATGATTTTGGTTGTGTTGGTCCAGCGCATGGAGTTCATGGGGGCAGCCCTCAACCCTTAGTACAGCGTGAAATCGCTCAACGGCCAATAGCGTATCCAGGCCCGGCCCACCAACTGATCCAGGGTGACTGGGCCAAAGTTACGGCTGTCGTTGCTGTTGCCCCGGTTGTCCCCCATCACAAAATACTGGCCGGCCGGGATCACCTGGGGCGGGCGCGTGTGTCGATTCGAATTGAAGACATAGGGTTCGTCCAGGGCAACCCCGTTGATGTAGACCACCCCCATCTCCATGGACAGGGTGTCGCCGGGCAGCCCGATCACCCGCTTGATCAGCTTTTCGTTCATGCCGGGCAGATCGACCACCACGATTTCGGCCCGCTCCGGCTGGCGCAGCCGATAGCTGACCTTTTCGATGATCAGCCGCTGGTGGTCGTGCAGGTTTGGCTCCATGCTCTGGCCATAGACCACGGTGGCCTGGGCCAGAAAGAGATGGATGACCACGGCCAGGATCAGCGCGGGCAGGAAGACCAAAAAGATCTCCCGCAGGGCAGCCTTGGCAAAGCCTTCATTTGCTTCGGGGACCGGATCCGGGGCGTAGGCGCCAGCATCCAACGCCTGATCCTGGTCCGCGTCCTCCGACGAGTACGGGTCTGTCTGGGTATAGTTGGGATCCATAATGCTACCTTGTGAACGGTACTGAAAAAAGAACGGACGCCAGGGAGAGTAAATCCCTGGCGTCCTATTGTACTCCTATCTGTCATACAGGGGAAACCATCGAGCAGTTAATCTCGTGGTCAATCACCCCGCACGCCAGGGACGGCTAGCGACGATCTCGACCGCCACGGTTGCTGCTGCGGTTGCCGCCACGACGATCTCGATCGCCGCCCCGGTCGCTGCCACCGCTGCGCCGTCCGCCCTTGTCCCGCTCTCGGGCCTCTTCCGCGGTCCAGCCTTCCAACACAGCCTGACGGCTCAGACGCACCTTGCCGCTGGGGTCCACGTCGATGACCATAGCGGTCAGCTCGTCGCCCACGTTGGCAATTTCCTCAACACTGTTGACCCGATAGTCGGCCAGTTGGCTGATGTGAACCAGGCCATCTGTGCCGGGCAGGATGTTGACGAAGGCGCCGTACGGCTCCACACGCACAACCGTGCCGGTGTAGATCTTGCTCACTTCCACATCCTCGGTCAGGGAGTTGATCTGGGCCAAGGCAGCCTCTGCGCCCCGGCCATCGTTGCCGGAAACGTAGACCGTGCCGTCGTCGTCCACATCGATCTTGACCTTGAACTGCTCCTGCATGGCCCGGATCACCTTGCCGCCCGGCCCGATGATCTTGCCGATCTTCTCCGGGTCGATGGAGGTGGACAGGATGCGGGGGGCGTAGGGGCTCAGTTCGGCCCGGGGCGCCGGCATCACGGCCAGCATTTCGCCCAGGATGAAGAGCCGACCCACACGGGCCTGCTCCATGGCCTGCTTCAGAATGCTGAAGTCCAGCCCCTTGATCTTCATGTCCATCTGCAGGGCGGTGATACCGTGCTCGGTACCGGCCACCTTGAAGTCCATGTCCCCCAGGTGATCTTCCATGCCCTGGATGTCGGTGAGGACCTGATAGGCGCCAGTTTCCTGGTCCTGAATCAGCCCCATCGCAATCCCGGCCACCGGGGCCAGGATGGGCACACCCGCATCCATCAAGGAAAGGGTGCTGCCACAGACCGAGGCCATGCTGGTGGAGCCGTTGCTGCTCAGGGCTTCACTGACCAGGCGCAGGGTGTAGGGGTAGTCCTCGGGCAACACAGGGATCAGCGCCCGCTCGGCCAGGGCGCCGTGGCCGATCTCCCGGCGCTTGGGTCCCCGCATGGGATAGGCTTCGCCGGTGCTGAAGGGCGGGAAGTTGTAGTGGTGGATGTAGCGCTTCTCGGTCTCGGGCTGCAGGCCGTCCAGACGCTGGGCATCCCCAGGCGTACCCAGGGTGGCAACGGTCAGGACCTGGGTCTCGCCACGCTGGAAGAGACCGCTGCCATGAACCATGGGCAGTTTGCCCACCTGCACGCTGATAGGGCGCACGGTCACGGTGTCCCGGCCATCCGGGCGGATGCCCGCGTCCAGGATACGGCGACGCACGGCGTTCTTCACCACGGCGTCCATGCCGTCGGCCACGTCTTTTTCGCTGATCTCGTTGCTGGCGATGCGGTCGGCCAGGGCGTCCATCATCTCTTTCTTGATGGTATCCAGACCGTCGCGCCAGCCGGTCTTGGGCAGGGACTGGGCAGCCAGGGCCGCCACCTTGTCCGCGGTCATCTCGGCCACCAGGGCCTTGACCTCGGCAGGGGGCAGGAAGACCGGGAAGTCGGTGACCTTGGTCTTGCCGACTTCGGCCTGCATGGTCTTGATCAGCTCGATCACCGGCTGCATGGACTCGTGGGCCAGCTTCAGGGCGTCCAACACATCGTCCTCGGGCAGCTCGTTGGCCCCCGCCTCCACCATTAGGATGTTGTCCTCGGTGCCGCTGACCTTCAGATCCAGGGTACTGTTGAGCATCTGGCTGGCCGTGGGGTTGACCACGAACTCGCCGTCCACATAGCCCACAGTGCTGGCAGCCACAGGGCCGTTCCAGGGAACATCGCTGATGCTCAGGGCCGCGGAGGCGGCGATAATGGCCAGGGGATCCATCAGGGTCTCCCCGTCCACAGCCAGGGTGCTGATGATGACCTGGACTTCGTTGCGCATGCCCTTGGGGAAGAGGGGGCGCAGGGGACGGTCGACCAGACGGCAGAGCAGAACAGCCCCCTCGGTCGGGCGGCCTTCCCGGCGGAAGAAGCTGCCGGGGATACGTCCGCCGGCGTAGAGCTTCTCTTCAAACTCGACAGACATGGGGAAGAAGTTGATACCGGGGCGCACATCCTTGCCCATGGTGGCCGTGGCCAACAGAACGGTATCGCCGTAGCGCACAGTCACCGCGCCGCCGGCCAGACCGGCGAGGACGCCGGTTTCGATGGACAGCTCGCGGCCGCCCACCACAGTGGAGTATCTCTTAGCTCCGTCAAACAGTTGCATATTTTTCACCTCTTGGTAGAACAACTTTCAAAAAACAGTCAAAAAACAGGTTGAAACGTACAGATTCGTAGCCCGGCGAACCGACACCGAACACAATCCGCCGCTTCCTGGGCAAGAGGTGCGGGACTGGAGAGTGGGGCGAAAGGGTCAGATCCCTTCGTCACACTCTCCAATTCCGGACCTCCGAGTCTCACACGTTCGGGACAGGGCCGAAGCAGTGGGCGCAGGGGAGAGGCGGGATAGCGGGGTAGTCAAATATCTACAAGGCTAACTCACAGAACAAACTAACTAACCCCCTCCTAGCCTCCCCCAGATTGGGGGAGGGGCCGAATCGCCGTAGACCGAGATCGGTCCCCTCCCCAATCTGGGGAGGGTTAGGGTGGGGTGCCCAACACGCAAAAAAGGGGCGGGAGTCAGTTGCTGACTCCA
Organism: uncultured Caldilineaceae bacterium; assembly: GCA_964551895.1. Classification (GTDB taxonomy): domain Bacteria; phylum Chloroflexota; class Anaerolineae; order Caldilineales; family Caldilineaceae; genus JAGNDO01. Next base: position 7,974 of record CAZKEX010000046.1, read on the forward strand.
TCGCCCCTGTTTGCTCCT
>CAZKEX010000046.1:8091-18567 GCA_964551895.1 uncultured Caldilineaceae bacterium
CACGCAAAAAAGGGGCGGGAGTCAGTTGCTGACTCCATCGCCCCTGTTTGCTCCTTCACTACTTGCGTAGGCCCAGCCGTTGAATCAACTGCAAATAGCGCTGGGTATCCTTCCGCTTCAGATAGGCCAGATGTCGTCTTCGTGCGCCTACCAATTTCAACAACCCCCGTCGGGAGCCTTCGTCATGCTTGTGGATGTTCAGATGCTCGATCAGTGCGTTGATGCGTGTCGTGAGCAAAGCAACCTGAACTTCTGGAGAGCCCGTATCATTATCAGTGGTACGGAACTCCTCAATGATCTGAACTTTTTGAGTCCGCGTGATTGACATTCACATCTCCTATCGCAAGTATTCCTGGACGGATACGGGTGCTAGTTTGCACATTTGCATCCGTCCGGCCAGTGGACAAAGCGCCGATTCACCGCTGGAATACAAAGGCGAATAAATCAGCATCACGATACAGTAAAACCTAACAATAGAACCTGCCTGTATAACGAAACAATTGTAACACTAACCCTTTGGGAAAGCAAATTTCGTGGCCAACCACCCTGGTACGGTTTCTCTACGATCCCTGTGCAGAAGCCGGACCCAAGGCGGATCCCAAGCGGGCACAGACATAATTTGCCCGACTATGCCCAAACTGGTTGCACCTGTCCCACAAAAATCGGTTCATTTGCCCCTACCAACCTTGTCCCCCCTGTGTCATTCTGTAGTTTGCCCTGTTTCTACCTCTAAATATAATCGTCCAGCCCCGCCGCCCCCGTTCGGCTGAACTCACGTCAAAGCCTGGCCCCCCCCAATCTTGGGGGAAACTGTCCACAACCTCCCCCAGAATTGGGGGCCGGGGGGCAGAGAAGGTGAACGATTACCTCTAGATCGTGTTGTCTTTTACATGGCATGGCTTACGCAACTCGCAAAATGCAACTCGCAACTCGCAACACATAAAAGGAAGGTGACGATGGCGCCCAAAACCCGCTCCCCATTGCGCAAGTATGCCTACCAGGCAGACCCCCTGGCCGAGCCAGCCCCCCCAGAGCTGGCCGCGATCCTCGACCCCCACCGAGGCGAGGCCGACGCCCTGATCACCGTCCTTGCCGAGATCCAACACCACTATGGCTTTTTGGCCAAACAGCAACTCCAATATGTGGCCAAGGAACTCGACTTCCCCCTGGCCCGGGTCTATGGCGTGGCCACCTTCTACAACCTCTTTCTCTTTGACCCGCCGGGCAAGCACAAAGTCCGCGTCTGTCGGGGCACCGCCTGCCATGTCAACCACTGCGACGCCATCCTGGGCTTCCTGGAAGACCGCCTGGGCATCGGCGTGGACGAAACCACCCCGGATGGGTGCATCACCCTGCAAACCGTGGCCTGCATGGGCGCGTGTAGCCTGGCCCCTGTCGTGGTCGTGGACGAAGAGACCCACGGGCGCATGACCGCCGAGGCCGCCTGGGATGTGATCGACACCCTGAAAGACGAGGAGGAAACCCCATGAAGACCATCATCCGTGTGGGCATGTCCACCTGCGGCCTGGCCGCCGGGGCCCAGGCCACCTACAACGCCCTGGCCGCCCGCATCCAAGCGCGCAACCTGCCGGCCGTCCTCGTGGCCACAGGCTGTGTGGGCGCCTGTCATCGGGAGCCCCTTGTGGAGGTTTTGGAAAACGGGCACAGCCTCCTGTACGGTCCGGTGATCCCAGCCCGGGTGGACCTGATCTTGGATCGCCACTTTGGGGCCGAGAGACCCAATGTTCTCTCCGAATGGACCGTCAGTAGCCGCAATGACCGGGCCGACTACCCCTTCCTGGGCAAACAGGTCAAGGTCACCACCCAACTGTGCGGCCTCATCGACCCCCACTCCTTGGACGACTATCTGGCCCATAACGGCTATGCCGCCTTCCGCCAGGCCCTGACCATGACCCCGGAAGCCATCATCCAGGCCGTCACCGATGCCCATCTGCGGGGCCGGGGCGGGGCCGGCTTCCCCACGGGGATCAAGTGGGGCATCGGGCGCAAACAGCCCGGCACCACCAAATACATCATCTGTAACGCGGACGAGGGCGACCCAGGCGCGTTCATGGACCGCACCATGATCGAGGGCGACCCCCACCGGGTATTGGAGGGGATGCTGATCGCCGCCTACGCTATGGGCGCATCCAAAGGCTATATCTACATCCGGGCCGAATATCCCCTGGCCGTCAAAGCCTTGCACGAAGCCATCGCCCAGGCCAAGGCGTACGGAGTGATCGGCGCCAACATTTTGGGCAGCGGCATGGACTTTGAGTTTGCGATCAAAGAGGGGGCCGGGGCCTTTGTGTGCGGCGAAGAGACCGCGCTCATGCGCTCCATCGAGGGCTTCCGGGGCATGCCCACCATGCGCCCGCCCTACCCGTCCGAGCATGGGCTGTGGGGCAACCCCACCAACATCAACAACGTGGAGACCTACGCCAGCGTGCCCAGCATCCTGCTCAACGGGCCGGACTGGTTTGCCGACATGGGCACAGTAAGATCTGGGGGCAAGAGCGGCGGCACCAAAGCCTTCGCCCTGGTCGGGGCCATCCGCAACTCTGGCCTGGTCGAGATCCCCATCGGCCTCACCCTGGGGGAGATGATCTACGACATCGGCGACGGCTGCCGGGATGGCAGGGTCTTCAAGGCCGTGCAGTTGGGCGGCCCCTCGGGCGGCTGCATCCCCGAAAGCCTGTTGGACACCCGCATCGACTACGAAGATCTGCGGGCCACCGGGGCCATCATGGGCTCCGGCGGCATGGTCGTGGCCGACGAGACCACCTGCATGGTGGACATCGCCCGCTACTTCCTCACCTTCACCCAGGACGAGTCCTGCGGCAAGTGCGTCCCCTGCCGGGTAGGCACCCGCAAGATGCTCAATACCCTGACCAAGATCACCCAGGGCCAGGCCACCCAGGCCGACGTGGATCGCCTGGTCAGCCTGTGCGAGACCGTCCACGTGGCCTCCCTGTGCGGCCTGGGCCAGACCGCCCCCAACCCGGTCCTCACCACCATGCGCTACTTCGGCGAGGAATACCGGGCCCACGTCCACGACCACCATTGCGCGGCGGGAAGCTGCAATCTCAACGGGCACAGCTAAAAACTTCACCGCAAAGGCGCGAAGGGCGCAAAGAGAAAAAAGAAAAAAACTTTGCGTTCTTTGCGTCTTTGCGATGAATTCTTTTTGAAGGGGAGCGTTCACATGAGTACAATCACGATCAACGGCCAAGCCATCGACTTTGCACCGGGGGCCACGGTTTTGGAGACCGCGTTGGCCCACGGCATCGACATTCCGCGGCTCTGCTATCACCCGGCCCTCAAGCCGTCCGGTGGCTGCCGCCTCTGTTTGGTGGAGATCGAAGGCCGACCCATGCCCGCGCCAAGCTGTGGCCTGGCCGCGGCCGACGGCATGAGCGTGCAGACCGAGAGCGACCGCCTGGAGATCATGCGCAAGGACATCATCGACCTCTTCGTCTCCGACCACCCCATGGAGTGCGAAAACTGCGCCGTGGACGGAGCGTGCGACCTGCAAACCTATGCCGTCAAGTACGGCATCACCGAGACCAGCTTCGACTTCGAGCTGTCCCGCACCCTCTATCAGGACGACAACCCCTTCTTTGTGCGGGACCATCAGCTCTGCATCCTGTGCGGCAAGTGTGTGCGGGTGTGCGATGAGGTCGTGGGCCGCAACGCCATCGACTATGTGGGCCGGGGCTTTGAGAGCCACATCGGCACCCCCTTCGACGACCTGATGATCAACTCCGACTGCGTCTTTTGCAGCAGTTGTGTCCAGGTCTGCCCCACCGCGGCGCTGACCCCCAAGACCCGCATCGGCCAGGGCCATCTCTCCGAGTTCAGCCACAAGCAGACCATCTGTGGCTATTGCGGCGTGGGGTGCAGCGTGGACTTTGTGATGAAGGAGAGCCAGCCGGGCAGCGGCAAGGCGGATGTGATGGTCTATTCCCAGGGCTTCGCCGACGCCCCGGTCAACGGCGAATTCCTGTGCGTCAAGGGCCGTTCCGGCTGGGACTTCATCAGCAGCCCAGACCGCCTGACCACCCCCCTGGTGCGCAAGGATCTGGCCTTCGAACTGGGCCTCACAGATGAGCCGTGGACCCTGCCCGACACCAGCCCCCTCAAATCCCGCAAGCCGGAGGAATACTTTGTCCCGGTCAGTTGGGAGCAGGCCCTGGAGATCGCGGCCAACGGACTGGCCCAGGCCATCACCGACCACGGGCCGGACGCGGTGGCCGGTCTCTCCTCCGCCCGGTGCAGCAACGAGGAAAACTACCTTTTCCAGAAGTTCATGCGGGCCGGGGTGGGCACAAACAATGTGGACCACTGCGCCCGCCTCTGCCATGCCAGCACGGTCACTGGCCTGGGCGCGGCCTTTGGCAGCGGGGCCATGACCAACACCATCCAGGGCATGCGGGACGCGGACTGCATCCTGATCACCGGCTCCAACACCGCCGAATCCCACCCGGTGATCAGCTATGAGGTGGTGCGGGCGGTCAAGAGTGGCGGCTCCCTGATCGTCATCGACCCCCGGCGCACGCCCATGGTCGAACACGCCCACCTCTGGCTGCAGCCCACCCCCGGCACGGACATCTATGTCTACCTCGCCATGATGCACGTCATCCTGCGGGAAGGCTGGGAAGACCGGGCCTTTGTCGAGAGCCGCACCGAAGGCTTTGCCGACTTCGCCGGGGTTCTCGAAGAATACACCCCCGAAGTCGCCGCCCTCCACTCCGGCGTCCCCGCGGAGAAGATCGAGTTGGCCGCGAGATGGTATGCCCTGGGCGAACGCCAAAGCGGCGACTCGCAATTCGCCCCTCGCAATTCGCCCCTCGCCCGCGGCGCATCGTCGATCCTCTATGCAATGGGTATCACCCAGCGCACAAACGGCACGGATCTGGTCAAGACTTTGGCCAACCTCTCCATGCTGTGCGGGCAGATCGGCAAACCCTCCGCCGGGGTGAACCCCTTGCGCGGCCAGGTCAACGTGCAGGGGGCCTGCGATATAGGGGCGCTGCCCAACGTCCTGCCCGGCTATCAGCCAGTGACCGATGAGGCCAAGCGCCGAGCCGTGGCCAAGGGCTGGGGGCTGGACGATCTGCCCGCCCAAAATGGCCTCACCGTGGTGGAGATGACCCACGCCGCCATGGCTGGCAAGGTACACAGCATGTACATCATGGGCGAAAACCCCATGCTCTCGGACCCCAACTTGGAGCATGTGGAGGAGGGGCTGCGGGCCCTGGACTTCCTGGTGGTGCAGGATATCTTCCTCAGCGAGACCGCGCAGTTGGCCCATGTGGTCCTGCCGGCCGCGGCTTCGATCGAGAAGGACGGCACCTTCACCAACACCGAGCGTCGGGTGCAGATGTTCTATCCCATCCTGGATGCGCCGGGGCAAGCCCTGCCCGACTGGCAGATCACGGCCATGCTGGCTCAAAAGCTGGACGAAAAGCTGGGCCGCACGGATTCGCCCGTGGTTTGGGACTTCGCCTCCACCGCGGCGTTGATGGCCGAGGCGGCCACAGTCACCCCCATCTACGGCGGCATGCGCCACGAGCGACTGGGCGCCGAGGGGCTCATGTGGCCCTGCCCGACCGTGGACCATCCGGGCACACCCATCTTGCACACAGAGGGCTTCAGCCGGGGGCTGGGCAAGTTCCACGCCATCCACGCCGCCCTGCCCGCGGAGATGCCCGACACCGACTTTCCCCTGATCCTGAGTACAGGGCGCATCCTCTACCACTATCACACGGGCACCCAAACCCGCCGGGCCGAGGGGCTGGACTGGCGAGAGCCCAAGGGCTACGTGGAGATCAACGTCGTGGACGCGGTGAACGCGGACATCCGGGACGGCGGTCCTGTGGTCATCAGCAGCCGCCGGGGGCAGGTGCGCACCCAGGCCCGGGTCAGCGACCGGGTGCAGCCCGGCGTGATCTTCCTGGCCTTCCACTGGAAGGAAGCCCCGGCCAACCTGCTCACCCAGGACTACGCCCTGGACCCCATCGCCAAGATCCCCGAATACAAGGTCTCCGCCGTGCGGGTGGAAAATCCCAGCAGACGCGGGCGGTGACCATATCCAATCCATCAATTCAACAAAAATCCGGGCTGACATCGGCCCGGATTTTTGTTATAATTGGGGCATCATTCCCAACACTATTCGGTTTTACTTCGATCCGCAATGAACAACCACCCCATAAGGAGGTAAAAGTGGCCCGTTTAACCCTGCGTCTGCCCGATACACTCCATGCTCGACTGACCGATCAAGCGGAAGAAGAGGGCGTCTCTCTAAATCAGCACATTGTCTATGCCCTTTCTCAACAATCCACCATGACCTATGAAACCCGTGTCCACCCCACGCAGGCGGTGGCCGAACGGCAAATGGTCTATGAAGCTATCCCCCCGGAGGGGGTGGGGGCGCGTTTTGGCGTTCCGACACCGCCCGTTCTGATTGCGTCTCAACCCGAATCCGTCGTCAACCCCGAACAGTTTCTTCGTCGTACCCAGAAATTGCGCGACCTTACCGCCGCCCATCCGCTGACGGATGATCTCTTGGAGGCAGCAATCGCTGCGGGACGACCATGATTGTCGCTGACACAAATCTTTTGGCCTATCTGCTTTTGAGCGGTGAGCGGACCGCCGTGGCGACAGCCGTGTTGCGCAAGGATCCGGCCTGGGCCATGCCTGTACTTGGTCGCAGTGAATTTCGCAATGTGCTGGCTTTGTATCTGCGCAAGTCGATCCTGCCGTGGCCTGATGTCATTGAGGCAATCAAGGCGGCAGAGGAGCTATTGCAGGGCAGGGAGTATGCCGTTTCGTCCATCCCGGTGCTTGATCTGGCAAGACAGAGCGGCTGTTCGGCCTATGACTGCGAGTTTGTTTTCCTGGCACGACAGTTCGGTGTCCCGTTGGTCACGAATGATAAGAAGGTCTTGCGAGAGTTTCCCACAGTTGCCGTGACCCCGGAGAAATTTTTGAACCTCGATTGAATAGTCTCAGTGAACAAGGAGAGAATCATGGCCCGCAAACAGCAACCCACCACGATCTACCAACTCAAGATCACCCTGGCCAACATCAGCCCGCCCATCTGGCGGAGGGTGTTGGTTCCGGCCACCTTCACCCTGGGCGATCTGCACAACCTGATCCAGGCGTCGTTTGAGTGGGCAGGCTATCACCTGCACATGTTCAACGTGGACGGCGTTGACTATGGCGAACCCAGCGACGACGATTTTTACGAGGTCCAGGACGAGGACAAGATGCGCCTGGAGCGGTTCGTGTCCGGGGAAAAGTACAAGTTCCGCTACACCTACGATTTTGGCGACGATTGGGAACACATCATTTTGGTGGAGAAGATCCTGCCCGCGGACCCGGCCCTGACTTACCCGGTCTGCATCAAGGGCAAGCGGGCCACACCGCCGGAGGATGTGGGCGGCCCTTGGGGCTATGCCGAATTTTTGGAGACGATTGGCGATCCGGAAAATGAGGAATACGAGGAGATGATGGAGTGGGCAGGCGAGGATTTTGACCCGGAGTACTTCGACCTGAACGAAATCAATGCCCGCATTCAATTTGAATTTCAGAAGCGTTGAGAAGATGCCCAAAGAGAAGACCATTGTGTAGCCATGAAGCCACGAAGATGGGAAGGTTCACGAAGGCAATCAAGCAGATCTGGCCGCCTTCGTGAACCTTCCCATCTTCCTTTCCTCGTGGCGACCCTTTCCACCTTTCAAACCTAGAGACCCAAACCCATGCCAAAGCTGACCTATCCGCCCGCCCCTATCTCTGACCAGATGGACGACTTCCACGGCACACTTGTGGCCGACCCTTTCCGCAAATTGGAAGAGACCAACGCCCCGGAAACCAAGGCCTGGATCAAGGCCCAAAACGGGGTGACCGCTGACTTTTTAGAACAGATCGCGGCCAGGGAACCCATCCGCCAGCGGCTGACCGAACTGTGGGACTTCCCCAAGCGCTGGGCCCCCGTGCCCAAGGGGGATCGCATCTTTCAACTGCGCAACAGCGGGCTGCAAAACCAGGATGTGCTCTTTGTGATGGACAGCCCGGCGGCATTAGAGAATGGCGAAGGCCGGGTGCTGTTGGACCCCAACACCCTCTCCGCGGACGGCACGGTGGCCCTCAGCCGCTGGTCGGTGAGCGAGAATGGGCGCTATCTGGCCTACGCCACCAGCGCCAGCGGCTCCGACTGGCTGACCTGGCATGTACGGGGGGTGGAGACCGGCGCGGATCTGGCGGACCAGATCGAGTGGAGCAAGTTCTCCGGGGCCAGTTGGGCGGCGGACAGCAGCGGCTTCTACTATGCCCGCTACGATGCCCCGGACGCCGGCCAGGACTATCTGAGCGTCAACTACTTCCAGAAGATCTACTTCCACCGCCTGGGCACGGAACAGGCCGAGGATGTGCTCATCTACGAGCGCCCGGACCAAAAGGAGTGGGGCTTCGACGCCCATGTCAGCGAGGACGGCGACTATCTGGTCATCCACGTTTGGCAGGGCACAGATGTGCGCAACCGCCTCTTCTATCTGCCCTTGACGGCCCAAAAGAAGAAGAAGAAGAACCCGGTGGTGGAATTGATTTCGGAGCTGGAGGCCGCCTTCACCTTTGTGGGCAACCATGGCTCGGTCTTCTATCTCACCACCAATCTCGACGCCCCCAAAGGCCGTCTGATTGCCATTGACACCCTTGACCCAAAAAAAGAAAAGTGGCGCACCCTGATCCCCGAAGGCGACGACACTTTGGAGCAGATAAAGATGGTCCACAACGAGTTTGTGGCCCTCACCCTGCACCACGCCCACCACCGGCTCACCCGCTATGACCTGAACGGTCAAACCATCGGCGAAATCGAATTGCCCGGCCTGGGCTCCATCCCGACCAACGGCGACACCCTCAACCTGACCGGCAAGCCCACGGGGGATGATCTTTTCTACGGCTTTTGGTCCTTCCTCCACCCGGTCAGCCTCTATCGCTTCGACTTCAAAACCGAGCAGAGCGAACTGCTCTTCGCCCCGGACCTGCCCTTCGACACATCGGACTACGAGACCCGCCAGATCTTTGCCCCCAGCCCGGACGGCACGCGGATCCCCATCTTCCTCACCCACCGCCGGGGCATGGCTTTGGACGGCCAGAACCCCACCCTGCTCTACGGCTACGGCGGCTTCAATATCTCCCTCACCCCCAGCTTTGCGGTCAGCCGCCTGGTTTGGCTGGAGATGGGGGGCGTGTACGCGTCGGCCAACCTGCGGGGCGGCGGCGAATATGGCGAGGCGTGGCATCAGGCCGGGATGAAGCAGAACAAACAGAACGTGTTCGACGACTTCATCGCCTGTGCTGAATTTCTCAGCGCTGAAAAAATCACACAGCCTGCCAAACTGGGGATTATGGGCGGCTCCAATGGGGGGCTGCTGGTGGGCGCTTGCATGACCCAACGTCCCGACCTGTTCGGGGCCGCGGTGCCCGCTGTGGGGGTGATGGACATGCTGCGCTTCCACAAGTTCACCATCGGCTGGGCCTGGGTCAGCGACTATGGCAGCGCCGAGAACCCGGAGGATTTTCCCATTCTGCTGGCCTATTCGCCCCTGCACAACCTGAAGCCGGGCGTGAGCTATCCCGCCACCCTGGTCACCACCGGGGATCATGACGACCGGGTCGTGCCCGGCCACTCCTTCAAATTCGCCGCCGCCCTCCAAGCCGCCCAGGCCGGGGACGCGCCCACCCTGATCCGCATCCAGACCAAGGCCGGCCACGGCGCCGGCAAACCCACGGCCATCCTGATCCAAGAGACCGCGGACATCTGGGCCTTCCTCTCCCACGCCTTGGAGATGGGGTAAGCCGTGAGGGCTAGACCGGGCCGACGAGTACAGGCGTTTCTGTGGGATTACCTGTGGATCGCCGTCTATCTGACCGGGCTGGCCTTGGTCAGCGCCGGGGTGATGGCCTTGCTGGGCGGCGAGCGGGCGAACGCCCTGCTGTCCACGCCTGGGCGTCGGGATCTGCTGGCCTTTGTCACCGCGGTACTGCCGGTTTTTCTCTATTTCGCCATCAGCGAAAGCCGGTTCGGCGGAAGTTGGGGCAAACGACGGGTGGGCTTGCGGGTGGTGGACAAGAATGGGCAACGCCTTCGCCTTGGCCCCTCGTTTCTGCGCACGGGGATCAAGCTGCTGCCCTGGCAGCTCTCCCACACCGGCCTCTTTCACATCCCCGGCTGGCCCCTGGCCCCGGACACCCCGCCCGGTTGGACCCTGATCCTCTTTGGCGTGGCCTGGGCGTTGGTCATCCTCTACCTGATCGGCCTTTTCACCCCAAGCCGCCGCACCCTCTACGACCGTCTCTCCGCCACCCAAGTCGTGGAGGCATCCCCATGAACCCAGCCGTCGCCCCGGTGATCCAAGCCGAAGAGGGGCTGGCCCAGGCCCACGTGGACATGGATCTGGCCACCATCGCCGA